>NZ_JBKBEX010000004.1:0-347706 GCF_047303325.1 Polaromonas sp. CT11-55
GCCTTTTCTTTTGCTTACTTTTCTTTTGGCGAAGCAAAAGAAAAGTGAGTAGCTGCCGGGCTACCCCCGGCCAGCAACTCTCAAGAGGGGAAGGAGAAGGGAGGAGTGGGAGGAGGGCGCGCGCCCGCCGGAGCAAGACCCGGCCAAAAACCTATTTAGAAAACAGACCTATAAACCCCACCTTATTCACCGCAATCAATTGCACCCTTTTTCCTTACAGTCACCCCAAAACCCATCTTGCCGATGGCCGGCTGGGGTCGCTGGCGCCCAAAAAGACAAACCGCTAGCTACAACCAAACAAACCTTCACCATGCCAGACCACAAATTCCTTGTACGAGCCCCCCTGCTGGACCCCAAACAACAGGTGGTCGGCTACAGGCTCGCCTGGCAGAGTTCTTTGCCCACGAATCCGCAGGAAGACGTGCGGCAGCTGCTGGACTTTGTGGGTGAGCGGGCCCAGGATGCCGAGCTGGGTTTGCTGTTTCTCGATGCAGAGCGCGGCGTGCCGCCGGGCGGCATCCTGGCTGCGGAGGTTCCCAAACACACGGTGCTGATGCTGGACTGCGGCGACCTGGCCGAGGACTGTGCGGCGGGCATGGCTTCCATGCGTGAGCAAGGCTTGCAGCTTGCGCTGCGTGGCGCCAGCCTTGCGTTTATGAAACAACATGCCGAGACGCTGCTGCCGCTGGCCACGCACATCGAGTTGCCGCTGGGCCATCCGGATTTTGCGGCGCTCAGCAACCTGGCCAAACAGGCCGAGCCGCCGCTGGCGGTGGTGGTGCAGGATTTCCCGGGATGGGCGGAGTTTGACAAATCGGCTGCGCATGGCGTGGGCGGCTTTTTTGGGCAGCTGTGCACCACGCCGCGCCCGCTCAACAGCGCCGGCGCGCTGAGCCCGCAGGCCATATTCATTCTGCAGCTGATGCAGATGGTGCAGGAAAACGCCGACGTGCGGCACATCGAGGGTGTGCTCAAGCGCGACGCGGCGTTGTCATACAAGCTGTTCCGCTACATCAACTCGCCGGGCTTCGGCATAGAGGTCGAGATCGAATCGCTGCGCCATGCGGTGACCATGCTGGGCTATACGCCGCTGTTCCGCTGGCTGTCGGTGCTGCTGGCCACGACCAACACGGCCGGGTACTCACATGCCCTGCTGCAGGCCGCGATTGTGCGCGGGCGGTTTGCTGAGCTGCTGGGCAAGGACTTGCTGCCGCGCGGCGAGGCCGAGCACCTGTTTTTTGTCGGTATGTTCTCGCTGCTGGACCAGTTGCTGGGCATCCCGCTTGAGAAGGTGGTGAGCCAGATCCTGCTGCCCGAGCCCGTGGTGCAGGCGCTGCTGAGCCGCGAGGGCGTGTACGGCCCCTTTCTGTCGCTGGTCGAGGCCTGTGAACAAAGAGACGGCCGCGTGCCGGCGCTGGCCGATGCGCTGTTTGTGACCTCCACGCGCGTCAACCAGGCGCACCTGGCGGCGCTGGCCTGGGCGCATACGGTCACCATCTAGCGCTATCCGCGGATGAATTCCTATATCCGCAGATGAATCCATATCCGCAGATTACGCAGATTTCCGCAGATAAAGACAAAGGCAATGGAAGCTTGTGTGGTGGAAGCGTGCAGAGATTGAGAAGAAGTTCTTAGTACAGATTTTCTTTCTTCAATCTGTGTAGATCTGCGTCATCTGCGGATAAATCTTTATGCCCGAGCCCGCCGTCCCGCCATCGCCAAAGAAGCGGGCCTTTTCGCGCGCTTTTCAGGCCATGGCGGGCGGCGCAGGCTTTGTACATTGAAGCATCGCCGTTTTGCACTGTGCACAAGGCGCGTGCCCCGCGCGCGATGGCCAAAAAACCTATGAACACACCCCCGCATGGCGCCACGGCCTCGTCGGCCGGTCCGGATTTCCTCCTGACGGACCATGATTTTTCAAAAATACGCACGCTGATCCACCAGCGGGCGGGCATTGCCCTGAGCACGCAGAAACGGCAGATGGTCTACAGCCGGCTGGCGCGGCGCCTGCGCGAGCTGCGGCTGACCGAGTTCGCGAGCTATCTGCGCTTCCTCGAAGCCGACCCGCATGGCGACGAGTGGCAGCAGTTCACCAATGCGCTGACCACCAACCTCACGGCCTTTTTCCGCGAGGCCCACCATTTCCCGCTGCTGGCCGAGCATGCCAAAAAATGTGCCCAGCCCATGAGCGTCTGGTGCTCGGCCGCCTCCACCGGCGAGGAGCCCTATTCCATCGCCATGACCCTGATCGAGGCGCTGGGTGAGCGCGCGGGCGCGGCGGCCAGCGTGATGGCCACCGACATAGACACCCAGGTGCTGGCGAAGGCCCAGGCCGGCATCTTCACGATGGAGCAGGTCAGCAAGCTCTCGCCGGCGCGGCTCAAGCGCTTTTTTTTGAAGGGCGCGGGCGCGCAGGCCGGCAAGGTGCGCATACGGCCCGAAGTTGCGGCCATGGTGAAGTTCGAGCAGCTCAATCTGCTGGACGCCAAATGGGCGCTGCGCGAGCCTTTTGACGCGATCTTCTGCCGCAATGTGATGATCTACTTCGACAAGCCCACGCAAGGCCGCATCCTGCAGCGTTTCGCGCCGCTGATGAAACCGCACGGCCTGCTGTTTGCCGGGCACTCGGAAAATTTCTCCTTTGCCAGCGACACCTTCCGGCTCAAGGGCCAGACGGTGTATGAACTCGTGGCCGGCCCATGACCACGGCGCACCGGGAGACCCTGGCCACCCACCATTATTTCGACCGCGAGTTCGACATCGCGGCGGTCAAGCTGCTGCCCGGCGAATACTTTGTGACCTCCAGCGACATGGTGCTGACCACGGTGCTGGGCTCCTGCGTCTCGGCCTGTGTGCGCGATGCCGTGGCCGGCATAGGCGGCATGAACCATTTCATGCTGCCCGAGGATGCCGAGCCGGGCACGCGCGGTGCGGCGGCCTCCATGCGTTACGGCGCCTACGCCATGGAGATGCTGCTCAACGAACTGCTCAAGGCCGGCGCGCGGCGCGAGCGGCTCGAGGCCAAGGTCTTTGGCGGCGGTGCGGTGCTGGCGAATATGACCTTGCTCAACATCGGCGAGCGCAATGCCGACTTTGTGCTGCGTTATTTGCAGATGGAACAGGTGCGGGTGGCCGCCCAGGATTTGCGCGGCAACTACCCGCGGCGCATCAACTACTTCCCGGTGACGGGCAGGGTCACCATGCGCAAGCTGCGCCAGCAGGCCGACGTGGCGCTGGTGCGCGACGAGGAGCAGGCGCTGGCCGCCACCTTGCGCAGGCCGGCGCGTCCCGCCCCTGTCGAGATCTTCAGCAACAGCCAGGCCGCGGGCGCGGCCGCCAGGAATGCGTGGGTTTTATGAATGCGAACGTGAACGGGACTGTCCAAAAGATCAAGGTGCTGTGCGTCGACGACTCGGCGCTGATACGCAGCCTGATGACAGAGATCATCAACAGCCAGCCCGACATGGTGGTGGTGGCCACGGCCTCGGACCCGCTGGTCGCGCGCGACCTGGTCAAGCAGCACAACCCCGACGTGATGACGCTGGACGTGGAAATGCCGCGCATGGACGGCCTGGAGTTCCTCGAAAAACTCATGCGCCTGCGGCCCATGCCGGTGCTCATGGTGTCCTCGCTGACCGAGCGCGGCTCTGAAGCCGCGCTGCGCGCACTCGAATTGGGCGCGATCGACTTTGTGACCAAACCGCGCCTGGGCATACGCGACGGCCTGCTGTCTTACACCGATTTGATCGCCGGCAAGATACGCGTCGCGGCCAGCGCCAAACTGCTGCCGGTGCGGCGCGCGGCGCCGGCGGGCGGCGCGGCCGGCGCTGAAGTGCCCCTGCTGCACAGCCCGCTGCTGAGCACCGAAAAACTCATCATCATCGGCGCCTCCACGGGCGGCACCGAGGCCATACGCGAGGTGCTGCAGCCGCTGCCGCCTGACAGCCCGGCCATCCTGGTCGCCCAGCACATGCCGGCGGGTTTTACCAATTCCTTCGCGCAGCGGCTCAACGGCCTGTGCCGCATCGTGGTCTCGGAAGCGGTGCATGGCGAGCGTGTGCTGCCCGGCCATGCCTATATCGCGCCGGGTGGCTTTCATTTGTCGCTCACGCGCAGCGGCGCCAACTATGTGGCCCAGGTCGACCAGGCGCCGCCCGTGAACCGGCACCGGCCTTCGGTGGACGTGCTGTTCGACTCGGCCGCGCGCCATGCGGGCAAGAACGCCATAGGCGTGATCCTGACCGGCATGGGGCGCGACGGTGCCGAAGGCCTGCAGCGTATGCGCCAGGCCGGCGCCCACACCATTGCCCAGGACGAGGCCAGCTGCGTGGTCTACGGCATGCCGCGCGAGGCCGTGGCATTGGGTGCGGTTACCGAGGTGGCGCCGCTGCGCGAGATCAGCCAGCGCGTGCTGGCGCACCTGCGCTCCTTCGGGGAGCGCGCCAACCGGGTGTAGGACCTCAAGCTGAAGGCCACACCGGCCGTAAACCAATCATCAAACTGAATGAAAAAACTGGAGTGAAGTGTGGTTGATAAAAACATCAAGATCCTGGTCGTGGATGACTTCCCGACCATGCGCCGGATTGTGCGCAACCTGCTCAAGGAGCTGGAGTTCGTCAACGTCGACGAGGCCGAGGACGGCGCCGCGGGCCTGGAAAAGGTCAAGACCGGCAGCTACGGCTTTGTGGTCTCGGACTGGAACATGCCCAATATGGACGGCCTGGCCATGCTGCAGGCCATACGCGCCGACCCGCAGTTTGCCAAGCTGCCGGTGCTGATGGTGACGGCCGAGGCGAAAAAGGAAAACATCATCGCGGCCGCGCAGGCCGGCGCCAACGGCTATGTGGTCAAGCCCTTCACCGCCGTGACGCTGGAGGAAAAGATCAACAAGATCTTCGAAAAGATCGAGAAGGAGGGTGCCTGACATGGACGCACACCAAGCCGTAGCATTGCACCCCGCGGCCGCCGGCGATTCGGCCGAACAGCTGGTCAACCGCATAGGCCATCTGACGCGCCAGATGCGCGAGGGCATGCGCGAACTGGGCCTGGACAAAAGCATCGCGCGCGCGGCCGAGGCGATTCCCGATGCGCGCGACCGCCTGAGCTATGTGGCCCAGATGACCGAACGCGCGGCCGAAAGGGCGCTCAACGCCATCGACGTGGCCCAGCCCATACAAGATAGTTTGGCCAAGCAGGCGGTGGAGCTCGGCAAGCGCTGGGACGGCTGGTTCGCCAGCCCGGTCGAGCTATCCGATGCGCGCGAGCTGGTGAAAGACACGCGCAGCTACCTGGCCGAAGCGCCGCAGCAGGCCGGCGCCACCAATGCGCAGCTCATGGAAATCATGATGGCCCAGGACTTCCAGGACCTGACCGGCCAGGTCATCAAGAAGATGATGGACGTGATCAAGGACATGGAGACGCAGCTGCTGCAGCTGCTGATCGACAACGCGCCGCCCGACAAGCGCCAGGAGGCGCAGGAAGTGGGCCAGGGCTTGCTCAATGGTCCGCAGATCAAGATCGGCAATGCGGATGCGGTGGATGACCAGGGGCAGGTAGATGATTTGCTGGCGAGCCTGGGGTTCTAAGCCGCGCGGAATCCGCAGAGAAATCTATATCCGCAGATTACGCAGATTTCCGCAGATTAAAACCATTGAGGTGAAGCTTTGAATTCTTCTCTTCAATCTGTGTAAATCTGCGTAATCCGCGGATAAATTCTTCAGACCCCGCCCCGTCGCGCCACATAGCTTATTGTCCAAAGAACAGGCTGATACATGGCCTGTTTCCTTGATCGATTTCCGCCCTCCGCCTCAATAATTCTTAAGACGAGGTGCCTCTTGTGCCTCGCTCTGCGGAGTACTGATGGCGGAAGAAAGTGAGCTCGAAAAGACCGAACCGGCCTCGCCGCGCCGCCTGGAAAAGGCGCGCGAAGAAGGCCAGGTGGCGCGGTCGCGCGAGCTGGTCACCTTTGTCATGCTCACCACGGGCGTGGGCGGCCTGTGGATGCTGGGCGAGATGATGGGTGGGCACTTCAACAGCGCGCTGCGCGGCGGCCTGCAGTTCGAGCGCGCCTCGGCCTTTGATGCCTCGCACATGATGAACCAGGCCGGCACCGCCGTGCTGCACGCCATGCAGGCGCTGCTGCCGGTGCTGCTGATGATGCTGGTGGCCGCGCTGGTGGCGCCCATGCTGCTGGGCGGCTGGCTGCTGTCGGCCCAGTCGCTGGCGCCGAATTTTTCCAAGCTCAACCCGGTTGCCGGCATAGGCCGCATGTTCTCGTTCGAGTCGCTGGCCGAGCTCGTCAAGACTTTGCTCAAGTCGGCGCTGGTGGGCGGCGTCGCCTGGTGGGTGATCGCGGGCGACCTGGGCGCCATCATGGGCCTGATGCGCGAGCCCGCGCATGCCGCGCTGCCGCACACCCTGCACCTGGTCGTAGGCAGTTGCGCGCTGATCATCGCTTCGCTGCTGCTGGTGGCCGGCATCGACGTGCCCTACCAGCTCTGGAGCCACGCGCGCAAGCTGCGCATGTCGCGCGAAGACCTGCGCCAGGAGAACAAGGAAAGCGAGGGCGACCCGCACATCAAGGCGCAGATACGCCGGCAGCAGCAACAGATGGCCAAGCGCCGCATGATGGCCGAGGTGCCCAAGGCCGACATCATCGTCACCAACCCCACGCACTTCGCGGTCGCCCTCCAATACCTGGACAAGGACATGCGCGCGCCGCGCGTGATCGCCAAGGGCACCGACCTGGTGGCCCTGCGCATACGCGCCATGGCCGAGGAGCACAAGATACCGGTGCTGGAGGCGCCGCCGCTGACGCGCGCGCTCTACCGCCACACCAAGCTCGGCGATGAAGTCCCGGCGGCGCTGTATTCAGCCGTGGCCGAGGTGCTGGCCTGGGCCTACCAGCTGCGGCGCGCGGCCGAGGGCGGCGTTACGCCGCCGCGTGCGCCGCGCGACCTGCCGGTGCCTGAGTCGCTGGACCCACTTGCCCCCCTTGCCCCGGCGGGAGCCGCCGCATGACGCTGGTCGACGACCTGATGCGCCTGCCGCGCCAGATGATGGCCGGCGGCAAGGGCAAGGGCCTGGCCGGCCCGGTGCTCATCATCCTGATCCTCAGCATGATGGTGCTGCCGCTGCCGCCGTTTTTGCTGGACCTGCTGTTCACCTTCAACATCGCGCTGTCCATCATGGTGCTGCTGGTCAGCATGTACACCATGAAGGCGCTGGACTTCGCGGCCTTCCCGGCCGTGCTGCTGTTCACCACGCTGCTGCGCCTGTCGCTCAACGTCGCCTCCACGCGCGTGGTGCTGATGGAAGGCCACACCGGGCCCGACGCGGCCGGCAAAGTGATCGAGGCCTTCGGCCACTTCCTGGTGGGCGGCAACTTCGCGGTCGGCGTGATGGTTTTCATCATCCTGGTGGTGATCAACTTCATGGTCATCACCAAGGGCGCGGGCCGCATCGCCGAGGTGGGCGCGCGCTTCACGCTGGACGCCATGCCGGGCAAGCAGATGGCGATTGACGCCGACCTCAACGCCGGCCTGATCGGCGAGGACGTGGCACGCAAGCGCCGCGCCGAAGTGGCGCAGGAGGCCGACTTCTACGGCTCCATGGACGGCGCCAGCAAGTTTGTGCGCGGCGACGCGGTGGCCGGCCTGCTGATCCTGGTGATCAACATCATCGGCGGGCTGATCGTCGGCATGGCCCAGCACGGGCTGGATTTTTCGCAGGCGGCCACGAGCTACACCTTGCTGGCGATCGGCGACGGCCTGGTCGCGCAGATTCCGGCGCTGGTGATCTCCACGGCGGCCGGTGTCATCGTCTCGCGCGTCACCACCGACGAGGACGTGGGTGGCCAGCTCACGGGCCAGCTGTTTGCCAACCCGCAGGTGCTGTTCCTGACGGCCGGCGTCATAGGCCTGATGGGTTTGATCCCCGGCATGCCCAATATCGCGTTTTTGATCATCGCGGGCGGCCTGGTCTGGCTGGGCCGGCGCATTTTGCAGCGCGGCGCCGTGAGCGCGGCCGCCGCGGCTGAAGCACCGCCGCCGCCGGCCCCGACCGAATCGCAGGAGGCCAGCTGGGACGACGTGGCCCTGGTGGACCCGCTGGGGCTGGAAGTCGGCTACCGGCTGATCTCGCTGGTGGACAAAAGCCAGAACGGCGAGCTGCTGGGCCGCATCAAAAGCATACGCAAGAAGTTCGCGCAGGACATCGGTTTCCTGGTGCCCGTGGTCCATATCCGCGACAACCTGGAGATCAAGCCCAACGCCTATGTGCTCAAGCTCAAGGGCGTGCAGATCGGCGAGGGCGAGGCCTTTCCCGGCCAGTGGATGGCCATCAACCCGGGCCAGGTCAGCGCCCCCCTGCCGGGCACGCAGACCAAGGACCCGGCTTTCGGCCTGCCCGCGACCTGGATAGACAGCGGCCTGCGCGAGCAGGCGCAGATCTACGGCTACACCGTGGTCGACGCCAGCACCGTGGTGGCCACGCACCTCAACCATTTGATCCACGCGCACTCGGCCGAGCTGCTGGGCCGCCAGGAAGTGCAGCAACTGCTGGACCGTATCGGCAAGGAGTCGCCCATGCTGGTGCAGGACCTGGTGCCCAAGACGCTGTCGCTCACGACGCTGCAGAAAGTGCTGCAAAACCTGCTCGAGGAAAACGTGCCGATACGCGACATGCGCACCATCCTCGACGTGCTGGCCGAGCACGCGCCCACCGTGAGCGACACCACCGAGCTGAGCTCGCTGATACGGCTGGCGCTGTCGCGCGCCATCGTGCAGCAGATTTTCCCAGGCAACGAAGCCCTGCAGGTGATAGGCCTGGACAGCGCGCTGGACCGCGTGCTGCTGCAGGCCCTGGCCAACAGCGCCGGCCTGGAGCCGGGCCTGGCCGACAGGCTGCTGCGCGAAGCCCAGCAGGCCATGGACCGCCAGGCCGGGCTGGGGCTGGCGCCGGTGCTGGTGGTGCAGCACCCGCTGCGCGTGCTGCTGGCGCGCTTTCTGCGCCGCAGCCTGCCGCAGCTCAAGGTGCTGTCGCACGCTGAGATACCCGACACCCGCACCATCCAGGTGACCGCCACGATTGGAGCCACGACGTGAACAGCCGCAGCAGCAACGCCACCGACCAGACCTGCCGGGTCGTCGCGCCTTCGAGCCGCGAGGCCTTGCGCCTGGTGCGCGAAAAACTGGGCCCCGATGCCGTGGTGCTGTCCAACCGCGTGACGGCAGATGGCGTGGAGGTGCTCGCGGCGCTGGAGGAATTCGCCGCCGTGCCTGTGCCTGCCGTCGCGCCCGCCATGGCCCGGTCCGCGGCGCCCGCGGCCGAAAGCGACGCCGTGCTGCGCGAAATCCATTCCATGCGCGGCATGATTGAAGAGCAGCTGGCCGGCATGGCCTGGAACGACAAGCAGCGGCGCGACCCGGTGCGCGGCCATTTGCTGCGCACCCTGCTGGGCGCGGGTTTCAGCGCGCGCCTGGCCAAGGACATCCTGCAGGACCTGCCCACGGGCCAGGGCCACGCGCAGGGCATGGACTATGCGAAGGCCGAGCTCGCGCGCCGCATGCCGCTGCTCGAGGACGAAGGCGCGCTGCTGGACGAGGGCGGCGTGTATGCGCTGATGGGCCCGACCGGCGTGGGCAAGACCACCACCACGGCCAAGCTCGCGGCGCGCTGCGTGATGCGTTTTGGCGCCGACAAGCTGGCGCTGGTCACCACCGACAGCTACCGCATAGGCGCTTACGAGCAGCTGCGCATTTACGGCCAGATCCTGGGCGTGTCGGTGCATGCGGTGAAGGACGCGGCCGACCTGGACCGGGTGCTGGCCGGCCTGCGCGACAAACACATGGTGCTGATAGACACCGTGGGCATGAGCCAGCGCGACCGCGCCGTTGCCGGGCAGATCGCGATGCTGTGCGGCGCGAGCCGGCCCGTCAAGCGGCTGTTGCTGCTCAATGCCTCCAGCCACGGCGACACCCTCAATGAAGTGGTGCAGGCCTACCGCCATGGCGAGAAGCCCGGCGGCATGGGTGGCGACTGGGACCTCGCCGGCTGCATCTTCACCAAGGTCGACGAGGCCACCCACCCCGGCGCGCTGATCGACATGGCGATACGCCACCAGCTGCCGGTGCACTACATCTCCAGCGGCCAGCAAGTGCCCGAGCACCTGGCGCCGGCCGACGGCCGGGCCCTGGTCGACAGCGTGTTCCAGGCGAAAAGCCGCAGCGCGCTGTTTGTACCCGGCGAGTCTGGGCTCGAGGACAAACCCGCGGCGGGCGACCAGGAGGCGCAAGCCACCAGCGAACGCCTGCGCGCGCAATGCCGGCAACTGATCAACGCCCTGACGCACAACGCGCAGGAGCTGGCCGCCAACGCGGCCGCGCTGTCGAAGGGCGGCATAGGCTTTGAGGAAACGCGCGCGCTGTGGCGCCGGCTTTCGGCCCCTGCGGATGCTGACGACGCGCAGGGCATCTCGCGGGCGCTGCTGTCCAAGGCCGTGGAGGACAGCGCCGCACTGTGCGATGGCCATGTGCTGGCCGTGGCCGGTGAAGCGCGTGGCAGCGACGCGGCGCAAGGGCTGGTCGGCACGCTGCTGCTGTCGGACCGCACGGGCAAGGTGTTCGCGGCGCCGCTGCAAGGCCATGCGGGCCCGGCACATCCGGTACATCCGGCTGGGTGGGCGTTGCAGCCCGCGCTGGGCAGGGCGGTGGTCCATCTGTTCGCGCAGGCGCCCGAGGCCGGCCTGATCCGCCAGTGGCAGCTTGAAGGCCGCACCTGGGCGGCGGCCGGCAGCTCGGCGATGCGGTTCGTGGACCCGGACACCGGCGCGCGCGGCACGCTGGGCAAGCTGGCCGCGGGCCTGGACTTCGGCACGGCCCAACCCGTGCTCTACCGCAAGAAGGCGGCGCTGATGTCGGTGGCCGAGGCGCGCATCAGCCTCAGGCCCGAGCTTGACGAAATGGCGCCGGGCACGCAGCCGCCGCTGCCGGTGCTGCGCTGCGTGGTCAGGCGCATGGTGGATGCCGCAAGCGGCAAGGTGCTGGCCCATAGCTATGTGCTGGCCGACGAAGCCGTGCGGGTGCCGGCGCAGCGCATGGCGCAGTGGCCGGCCTGGCGCAGCGCCGCCGAACCGTATTTCAAATTGCTGGGCCAGGGCATTGGCCAGCTCGACGCGGCCGATGCGCCCGCGCGCCGGCTGATTGCCGGCCAGGCCTGCGCCACGGTGTTTCTGTTGCAAAGCCTGCAGGACGGCTGGGCGGAGACGGCACGCGCCGCACTCGCGCAGCTGGCCGGGCGCGCGCCCAAAGCGGGCCGGCCCGTGCCGGCCGCCGTGCTGCTCGAAGGCCTGGGCAAGCTGCTGGTGCTGCTGGACGCGCTGGAGACCGAGGGCGTGGAGCAGCCCTTGCCGGCGCACACGCCCGCCGCGCGCGGCTGAGGATGGACCCATGAAAGCACCGGGCAGCGACCAGGCCGACGGGCTCAGGCGCCTCATGGCGAACAGCCCGGGCCGGCTGCTGGCCTTTGTTGCCGGCGCACCGGGCGCGGGCGTGAGCAGCGTCACGCTGAACCTCGCGGCGGCGCTGGCGCGCCTGGGCCAGGACGTGCGCCTGGTTGATGAGCGCGGCGATGCAACTGCGGGACCATCGCGGCACCGCGGCCGGCTGGTGCTGCTCGATGCGGTGCTGGGCGAAGAGGGCACACTGTCGCCGCTCGCGTCCCGGGCCGACGAGATGGTGGTGCTGCTGCGGCCGCAGGCCCAGGCGATCACCGCAGCCTATGGCTGCATCAAGCGGCTGCAGCAGGCCCATGGGCTGCGGCGCGTGCGTGTGCTGGTCAACCACGCGGCCGACGAGGCCGAGGCCCAGCGCATCCTGGCCAACCTGGCCGGGGCCGCGGGCCGCTACCTGGGCCTGGCGCTGGAGCCGGCCGGCTGCATCAGCGCCGACCCGCAGCTCGCCGAGGCGCGCGGGCTCAACCTCAGCGTGGTGGAAGCCTTTCCGGGCAGCCCGGCCGCGGCGGATTTTTACCGGCTGGCCTCGGCGCTGCTGCGCTGGCCGGCGCGGCCCGCCGCCGAAGAAGACAGTGCGCTGCGCGTGGGCAGCTTGCACGCGGCCGCCGCCTGACACCCGACCGTTCAAGAAGCAGGAGGAATCCTTCCATGTACACCCCCCAGGGAAAGATGGCCCAGCCGGCCCCGTCGGAACTGCTGGCCCTGCACGCGCCGCTGGTGCGCAGGCTGGCGCTGCAGATGATCGCCAGGCTGCCGGCCAGCGTGGAGCTGGACGACCTGATACAGGTCGGCATGATGGGCCTGCTGGACGCCGCCGAGAAATATCAGGACGACCAGGGCGCGAAGTTCGAGACCTACGCGAGCCAGCGCATACGCGGCGCCATGCTCGACGAGCTGCGCGCCAACGACTGGGTCTCGCGCGGCCTGCGCAGGTCCTCGCGCAGCGTCGCCATGGCGGTGCGCGCGCAGGAGCAAAAGCTGGGCCGCGCGCCCAGCGAAAGCGAAATCGCCCAGGCCATGGAGCTGCCGCTGGCGGCCTACCAGCAGCTGCTGCACGAGATACACGGCTGCCAGCTTGTCTACTACGAGGATTTTGAGCGCGGCGACGGCGAGGCCGGCGAGAGCAGCTTCCTGGACCGCCAGGACCACGGCGACAGCGTGCTGGCCGACGAGCCGCTTACGCAGCTGCTGCAGGGCGACTTCCGGCGCCAGCTGATCGCCGCCATAGGCCAGCTGCCCGAGCGTGAGCAGCTGCTGCTCAGCCTTTATTACGAGGAAGAGCTGAACCTGCGCGAGATAGGTGCGGTGCTCGACGTGACCCAGTCGCGCGTCTGCCAGCTGCACAGCCAGGCCATCAGCCGGCTGCGCGCCGGCCTGGCCGAAGCGCTGGGCCTGCAGGAGGTGCCGCGCCCGCCCGCGCGCAAGCCGGCAACGGCCGCCCGGCCCCGGGCCGCGAAGGCCATGTCATCTTGATGGTCTTGCCTATGCAGATCTTCAAATACAGATTCATCCGCAGATTACACAGATTTCCACAGATTGAAGAGAAGAAATCTGTAGCTGGAACCTATCCCTCTGCACCGGGCACACGACCTTGCATTCTGAGTTTTTTAATCTGCGTAAATCTGCGAAATCTGTGGATAAAGATTTCATCTGCGGATATGAATTTCCGCGTCGTCTGCGGATAGGAATTCATCAAAACGCCAGGACGGCCTGGTGAGTAGCTCTTAAGTTTTCATCAGGCCGGCCGATAGATACACGGTAGAGACAGATGTCCATTGATTCCAAAGGAGTGCGTATGCACGAGACACACAACAGCCCCGCGTCGGCCGGCAAGGCCCTCGAATTCCTGGCCTTCAGGCTGGGCCACGAAGAGTACGGCGTGGACATCCAGAAAGTGCAGGAGCTGCGCGGCTACGACACGGTGACGCGCATTGCGAATGCGCCCGAGCACATCAAGGGTGTGGTCAACCTGCGCGGCATCATCGTGCCGATTGTGGACATGCGCATCAAGTTCAAGCTGGGCGCGCCCAGCTACGACCAGTTCACCGTGGTGATTATTTTGAACATCGCGAGCCGCGTGATGGGCATGGTGGTGGACAGCGTCTCGGACGTGATCACACTGGACACCGACCAGGTCAGGCCCGCCCCCGAAATGGGCGCGCTGCTGGACACCGAGTACCTGATAGGCCTGGGCACGCTGGACGACCGCATGCTCATCCTGGTCGATATCGACAAGCTCATGTCCAGCAGCGACATGGCGCTGATCAACGCCGCCGCCGCGCAATGAGCGGCCATCCCCTTTTTGTTCTGGAGTTTCCATCATGTTTTTAGGCAATCTCTCCATCGGCAAGCGCCTGGCCGTCGTGGTCGGCCTCATTCTTGCGCTGTTTGTGACCAGCAGCGTGCTCGCCGTCCTCAAGCTCAGCCAGCTGGGCGAGGAAATCAAGGCCATGGTCGAGAAGAACATCAAGACCGAGCGGGCCGGCTCCGACTGGCTGCGCCACACCACCGCGGGCATACAGCGCGCCGCGGCCATCGCCAAGAGCAGCGACGTCGGCCTGGTTGCCTATTTCGCGCCGGCATCGGCGACCTCGATCAAGAACACCAACGAGCTGCAGAAATTCCTCGAGCAGCAGATGGACACGCCCGAGAAAAAACAGCTCTTCGACAAGGTCGGCGAGCTGCGCAAGGTCTACCTGGCCGCGCGCGAGGACGTCAGCAAGGCCAAGCAGGCCGGCGACATGGAGGGCGCGAACCGGATTTTCAACGAACGGTTTGAGCCCACCTCGCGCGACTACCTGGCCGGCGTGCAGAAGATGGTCGACACCGAGCGCGAACTGCTCGATGACGCGGCGCAGCGCGGCGAGGAACTGCGCGCCAGGATCAGCCTGCTGCTGGTGGTCTGCAGCGTGGTCTCCCTGGGTCTGGGCGCCCTGCTGGCCTGGCTGCTGGTGCGCAGCATCACCCGGCCGCTGTCGCATGCGGTGCAGGTGGCGCGCGCGGTGGCCGCCGGCGACCTGACCAGCCGGATTGAGGTTGAGAGCCAGGACGAGACTGGCCAGCTCATGCAGGCGCTGAAAGACATGAACGACAGCCTGGTGGGCATCGTCGGCAATGTGCGCAGCGGCACGGACACGATTGCCACCGCATCGAGCGAGATCGCGGCCGGCAACCATGACTTGTCATCGCGCACCGAACAGCAGGCCAGCTCTCTTGAAGAGACGGCGGCGTCGATGGAAGAGCTGACCTCCACCGTCAAACAGAATGCCGACAACGCACGCCAGGCCAACCAGCTGGCGGTGTCAGCGTCCAGTGTTGCCGTCAAGGGCGGCAATGTTGTCGCCGAAGTGGTCGGCACCATGGGCGCCATCAATGCGTCGTCCCGAAAAATCGTCGACATCATCGGCGTGATTGACGGCATCGCCTTCCAGACCAATATCCTGGCGCTCAATGCCGCTGTTGAAGCGGCCCGTGCCGGCGAGCAGGGGCGCGGCTTTGCAGTCGTTGCTGCCGAGGTACGCAACCTGGCCCAGCGCAGCGCGGCGGCGGCCAAGGAGATCAAGACCCTGATCGATGATTCGGTCAGCAAGGTCGAGGAGGGCAGCAGCCAGGTCGCCGAAGCCGGCAAGACCATGGACGAGATCGTCGACAGCGTCAAGCGCGTGACCGACATCATGGCCGAGATCACCGCCGCCAGCCAGGAACAAACCTCCGGCATAGAGCAGATCAACCAGGCCATCACGCAGATGGACCAGGTCACGCAGCAGAACGCGGCACTCGTTGAGGAAGCCGCCGCCGCGGCGTCCTCCTTGCAGGAGCAGGCCAGCGGCCTCTCGCAAGCGGTCAGCGTGTTCAAGGTCGAGGGTGGGCACGTCACTCCGGCGCGCCGCCCGGCCGCTACGCCCAAACAGCCGCCGCAGGCCCGCCAGGCCATCGCGGCTTCGCGAAAGACCGCGGCTGTGAATGGCGAGCTGGCCGTCGCCGGTGGCGGTTGGGAAAGCTTTTAGGTCATAAGGCCGGGTGAGTAGCTCTTAAGTTTGCGCCGCAGCCAGCCGATAAGTACAGACAGCCATTGATTTCTAAAGGAGTGCGTATGCACGAGACAAACAAACAAGCCGAAGCGGGCACCGGCAAGGCCCTCGAATTCCTGGCCTTCAGGCTGGGCCAGGAAGAGTACGGCGTGGACATCCAGAAAGTGCAGGAGCTGCGCGGCTATGACACGGTGACGCGCATCGCCAATGCGCCAGAGCACATCAAGGGCGTGGTCAACCTGCGCGGCATCATCGTGCCGATCGTGGACATGCGCATCAAGTTCAATCTGGGAACACCCAGCTACGACCAGTTCACCGTGGTGATCATCCTGAACATCGCCAGCCGGGTGATGGGCATGGTGGTGGACAGCGTCTCGGATGTGATCACGCTCAGCCCCGAGCAAGTCAGGCCCGCGCCCGAAATGGGCGCGCTGCTGGACACCGAATACCTGATAGGCCTGGGCACGCTGGACGAGCGCATGCTGATCCTGGTTGATATCGACAAGCTCATGTCCAGCAGCGACATGGCGCTGATAGAGCGCGCCACGCTTTAAGCCCTTCAAACCCTGAAAGTTCGCACCCATGTCACTCAACAACATCAAGGTCGGCAGCCGCCTGGCGCTGGCTTTCGGCCTGATTCTTTTTATCATGGCGGCGATTTCCGCCACCGGCGTCTGGCGCCTGCAGGGCCTGGCCGAGACCACCCACCAGCTGGGCACCATAGACAACGAAAAGCTCAAGATGGCGGTGCAATGGCGCCAGACCATAGACCTGAACTGGATACGCACCCGTGCCTCCATCATGGACGCCGACACCAGCCGCATCCCGATGTGGCAGGCCGACATGGACAAGACCTCGGAGATCTCCAACGCCTCGCGCAAGCGCCTGGTCGAGCTGGTCCAGACGGAAGAGGGCAAAAAACTGCTGGCCAGCATAGACGCCGCGCGCGAGGCCTACCGCACGCCGCGCGCCGCCGTGCTCAAGCGGCGCCAGGCCGGGGAAGACGTCACCGCCGTGCTGGAGCGTGAGCTCAAGCCGCTGGCCGAGGCCTACAGCGAGAGCATCCACAAACTCGAAGAACAGCAGCAAAAGCTGTATGACGCCGCGCTGGTGCGCGCCGAAGAAAACGCGGCCCAGGGCCGGCTGATCCTGGTCGTGGGCGCGGTGCTGGCCTTGCTGCTGGGGGCTGCGTCGGCCGTTGTGCTGACCCGTTCCATCACCGGGCCTTTGCGCCAGGCGGCCCGCAGCGCGCGTTTTATCGCCGACGGCGACCTGACCCAGCCCGTCCACAGCACGGGTCGCGACGAGGCCGCCGAACTGCTGCAGGCCTTGAAGACCATGCAGGACAATCTGCTAGGCATCGTCGGCAATGTGCGCAGCGGCACGGACACCATCGCGACGGCCTCGAGCCAGATCGCGGCCGGCAACCATGACCTGTCGTCCCGCACCGAGCAGCAGGCCAGCTCTCTTGAAGAGACTGCTGCTTCGATGGAGGAACTGACAAGTACCGTCAAACAGAATGCCGACAACGCCAGGCAAGCGAATCAGCTGGCGGTGTCCGCATCCAGTGTTGCCGTCAAGGGCGGCAGTGTGGTGGCCGAAGTGGTTGGCACCATGGGCGCCATCAATGCGTCGTCCCGAAAAATCGTCGACATCATCGGCGTGATCGACGGCATCGCCTTCCAGACCAATATCCTGGCGCTCAATGCCGCTGTGGAAGCCGCGCGTGCCGGCGAACAGGGCCGGGGCTTTGCCGTGGTGGCCGCCGAGGTGCGCAACCTGGCGCAGCGTAGCGCCGCGGCTGCCAAGGAAATCAAGACGTTGATCGGCGACTCGGTCGACAAGGTCGAAGAAGGCAGCAAGCAGGTCGCCGAAGCCGGCAAAACCATGGACGAGATTGTCGACAGCGTCAAACGCGTGACCGACATCATGGCCGAGATCACCGCGGCCAGCCAGGAGCAGACCTCCGGCATCGAGCAGATCAACCAGGCGATCACCCAGATGGACCAGGTGACGCAGCAGAACGCGGCACTCGTTGAGGAAGCCGCCGCCGCGGCGTCCTCCTTGCAGGAGCAG
This sequence comes from Polaromonas sp. CT11-55, assembly GCF_047303325.1. Taxonomy (NCBI): domain Bacteria; kingdom Pseudomonadati; phylum Pseudomonadota; class Betaproteobacteria; order Burkholderiales; family Comamonadaceae; genus Polaromonas; species Polaromonas sp. CT11-55. The sequence goes on from NZ_JBKBEX010000004.1 coordinate 17,620, forward strand.
GCCAGCGGCCTGTCGCAGGTGGTGAGTGTGTTCAAGGTGAGCGGCGGGCATGCGCCGGCTGCGCAGCAGCCGCGCGCCAGCGTGGCCCGGCCCGCGACGCCCAAACAGCCGCCGCAAGTGCGTGAGGCGATTGCCGCGCCTCGCAGAGCGGCTGGCGGTGACCTTGCCATGGCCGGTGGCGGAAGCTGGGAAACGTTTTAAGCCGGGTCTTGCGCCGGCGGGCGCGCTCTCCTCTTTCTACCTCCTCCTTCCTCTTCTTGGTTCAGCTGGCCGGGTCTCGCCCCGGCGGGCGAGGCACTTTTATCGAAACCCGCAAAGCGGGTTTTCTTTGTTCGCCAAAGGCGCGCTACGCGCGCGGGGTTTGCTCACTTCGCGCAGCGAAGTTACGCAAACACCAAAAGTACCCAAAAGAAAGGCGACCCGCAGTCTGGGTCCCCTGCGCTACGCTCCGGGGCAACCTGCGGTGCTCGAGCCAAGCGGGGTCAAAAACAACTCGCTTCGCTCAAACACGTTTTTGCCCTGATCCGCTTGTCTCTGCGCTCCTCGGCCCAGCCAGGACGGGGAAGTCCGAATACAAGAAGAAAAATGCCGAACTCCAAAACAAGGACACGCCGTGGCGTGTCCTTGTGGTTTTAGGTATTTGGTTTTTTTTGCCTTTGGCTGTTCGGTATCCGGGCCCCTTGTGTATGCGCCGAGGAGCGCAGGTCCAGACGGATAAGGGCAAAAACTTGTTTGAGCCGAAGGCGAGTTGTTTTTGACCCCGGCTGGACCGAGCACCACAGGCTGCCCGCAGCGAAGCGGAGGGACGCAGACACCAGGGTCGCCTTTTCTTTTGCTTACTTTTCTTTTGGCGAAGCAAAAGAAAAGTGAGTTGCCGCCGGGCAACCCCCGGCCAGCAGGACTAAGCAGAGGAAAGAGGGGAAAGAGCGCGCCCGCCGGAGCAAGACCCGGCTTCCCTCAGCGGGGGATGGGGGGTTAGCCAACCCCCAGCCGATTCCCACTACCACCCGACTGGTGCGTCCCATCCGGCCCATACAGCGGCTGGCCGCCGGCCTTGAGGAAATTCAGGGTCTGGCGCGTGAAGTCCAGATGGGTGTGGACCATCACGCCGTTGCGGTGGTTCATGGCCTGGGCTTCGGCCGCGCGGGCCAGCAATTGCTGCCAGGCGCTCTTGAGCACGGCGTCGCCCGCGGCGGCCGCGGCATCGGCGCCGGCGCGGCCGGGGCCGTAGCCCAGGCCTTGCTGCAGCGCTTCGCGTTGGCGGCTGATGGTGGTGATCTGGCTTGCCAGCTGGGACTTGCGCTCGGCCAGGCCGGGCAGTTCGGTGAACAGTCCCTCGGTCATGGCATGGGCTTCCAGGCCCAGCAGTTCAAGAAACAAGCCTGTCGCCGCATGTTCGCGGTGCAGCAGTCCGACCAGCGCGCTGCTCATTTTTGGGGCTCTTCGCCGCCCAGCAGGTCGCGCACCGTGGCCAGCAGGCCGTCGGCGATCTTCGTGGTATTGACCTGGTAGCGGCCGGCGCCGATTTCTTCGCGGATGCGGGCCACGCGCGCGGCGTCGAAGTCTGACTGGCTGGACAGCAGCGGCGCGGGCGAGACCGGGCGCGACAGGGCTGTGGGAGCAGGCGCGGCCGATGCGGGCCGGCTTTCGCGGGTGGAACTGGGGGCCACGCTGTCGGCCACATTCTTGAGGAATGTGAAGGTTTTCTGGATATTCATGGGGGTATTCCTCAGGGGGATCTGATCGTTCTAACGGCCGCCTGGATGAAAACTTTAGGGCTCATTCCTAAAAATTCAGTGAACCCGTTCCACCGTGCCGTCGGCCAGGGCGATGCCACTGAGCAACTGGCCGCCGGCCGTCTTGACCTGGACCAGGGCGCCCACCGCGGCGCTGCTCATGGCCTTGCCTTCGGTGCTGACGGTAAAACCGGGGCCGCGTGTGCGCAGGCGTATGGCCTGGCCCTGCTGCACCGCGATGGCGGCGCGCAGCGATTCGCGCCTGAGTGGCGCGCCCGAGGCTATGGTGTTCAGCGCCGTGACGCCGTCGAACTGCGCCGGGTCCGTGACCACGCCGCGCGGCAGGGCAGCGAGGTCGCCTTCACGCAGGGTGGCATCGGTTGCGGTGAGCACCTGGCCGGCGCTGATCGGCCGGGCCGCGACATAGTAATTGCCGCGCACGGCCACATAGGCCGGCACATAACGGGTCCAGGGCTGGGCCGAGTTGCAGCGCACGCCGACAGACACACGGCCCCAGAGCCGCGCGCCGCCCGGCAAAAAAGGTTCGGGCGCGTCGCAGGGCGGGAGCGCGCCCGACAGGGGCGTGTCTATCGTGATCACCACCTGGCCGGGCAGGCCCGCGGCCTGCTCCTGCAAAAAGCGCTCTATCGCGGGACGCGCGCTGCCGGCCAGCGGCGCGGCTTGCGGGGGTGCGGCGCGCACTGGCTGGCTGGAAACGGCCATGCCGGCGAGCAGCAGGACGAGGCTAGGCGCGGACATCTTGAGAGGGTTTTTCACAGATTTCCAAGATTGAAGAGAAAGTGGTTGTACTCAAAATTTCATTCCTGTCTCTGCACGCCAGCTACATGACTTTCATCATGATGGTTTTCATCTGCGTCAATCTGCGAAATCTGTGGATATGAATTTCTTTTATCCGCAGATTACGCAGATTTCCACAGATTTTAGAAACCGGCAGCACAAGCCAAGGCCTGAAGTGCGCGGCAATCGGCCTGCTGTTCATCCGATTGAAAAACGCCCGCCGGTAGTGCAATGCATGGAGTCGGAATGTGTGGCCCGGCATTGCGGCAAGCCCTGAATTGGCCGGCTAAACACCGTCTGTTCCGCTGATTGCGAAAACGGGCAATTCCTACAATTTTTCAAAGGCGGCACTGCGCGGGCGCGGTGCCCAAGCACGGAGAAGGACCCATGATCGACAAACTCGATTCAGCGCTGCGCTTCCACCAGGAGGCGCTCAGCCTCAGGGCGCGGCGGCAGGAAGTGCTGTCGGCCAATATCGCGAACGCGGACACGCCGCACTACAAGGCGCGTGACTTCGATTTCAGCGGCAAGCTCCAGGAAGCGCTGGAGCGCGGCCGCCAGTCCGGCTCCATGAGCATGTCGACCACGTCGGCGCGCCACCTGCCCGGCGAGGCGCGTGCCTCGGGCGCGGACGAACTGCTCTACCGCACGCCCGCGCAGTCCAGCATAGACGGCAACACGGTGGAGATGGACATGGAGCGCGTGAACTTCGCCGACAACGCCATGCGCTACGAAGCCAACCTCACCCTGCTGGGCGCCAAGATCAAGTCGCTGCTGGCGGCGGCGCAGTAACCCCCTCCCACCCCACACACCACACACCACAGGTTTGCATTCATGCCGGATTTCAACAGCTCCAGCGGCATCTTCGCGATCGCCGGTTCCGCCCTGACGGCGCAGTCCCAGCGCATGAACGTGGCGGCCAGCAATATGGCCAATGCCGACAGCGTGGCCGGCCCAGACGGCCTGCCCTATCGCGCGCGCCAGGTAGTGTTCGAGACCGCGCCCGTGCCCGGCGACGCCATAGGCGGCGTGCGTGTCTCGCGGGTCGTTGAAGACCCCTCCCCCTTTCGCCTGGTGCACGACCCCAAGAACCCGGCCGCCAATGCCGAGGGTTATGTGGCCATGCCCAACGTCAACCCGGTGGAGGAGATGGTCAACATGATCTCGGCCTCGCGTTCCTATCAGGCCAACGTCGAGGTGCTCAACACCGCCAAGACGCTGATGCTCAAGACCCTGACCGTCGGCCAGTAAGCGCCGCGCCATCCCTTCTTCCACCCCCCCCCACACAGGAAAAATTTCATGGCCGTGAACGCCCCCGCCGCATCCGACCCCGCGAGCACGCTGAACGCCCTGGCCTCGAAGCAGGGCTCCGCCGCCGACAGCGAGCAGCGCTTCCTCAAGCTGCTGGTCACGCAGCTGAACAACCAGGACCCGCTGAACCCGCTGGACAACGCGCAGCTGACCTCGCAGCTCGCGCAGATGAGCACCGTGAGCGGCATCGAAAAACTCAACGGCGCGGTGCAGTCGCTGCTGGCCCAGAGCGGCGCCAGCCAGGTGCTGCAGTCGGCCGCACTGATAGGCCGCACCGTGCTGGTGCCGGGCAAGGAGGCTGCTGTCAAGGATGGCGTGCCGGAAAAATTCGGCATAGACATCGCCGGCGCCGCCGACGCGGTGAAGGTCAGCGTGAAGAACGCGGCCGGCGAGACCGTGCGCACTTTCGACCTGGGCGCGTTGCCGGCCGGCGTGAAGATGGTCGACTGGGACGGCAAGAGCGACACCGGCGCCGCCGTGCCCGACGGCAACTACAGCCTCAGCGTGACGGCCAAGGCCGGCAAGGAGGACGTGCAGTCCCTGGCGTTGACCTATGCCAAGGTCGCCAGCGTGGCGCAGGTCTACGGCGGTGCCTCGCTGGACCTGGGCGGCGGCCGCAAGGCCGGGCTCGACGAAGTCCGGCAGGTGCTTTGATTTTTTTGTGAGGTAGCGGCCTGACGGCCCCGGGGCAGCCGCCCCATTTCCCTTTAACCGCAAGCAATCAACTGAATAAAAAGGAAACACCATGGGTTTCGCACAAGGGGTGAGTGGCCTGAACGCCTCCGCCAGCAATCTCGACGTCATCGGCAACAACATCGCCAACTCCGGCACGGTGGGCTTCAAGTCGGGCAACACGCTGTTCTCCGACGTCTATGCGGGCTCGCGCGTCGGCCTGGGCACGCGGGTAGCGGCGGTGGTGCAGAACTTCAGCGCCGGCGCGGTGCAAAGCAGCACGCGCGGGCTGGACGTGGCCATTGTCAACGGTGACGGCTTTTTCCGCCTGGCCAGCCCCAGCGGCGAGATCATGTATTCGCGCAACGGCCAGTTCGACCAGGACGCCGACGGTTTTATCGTCAATGCGGGCGGCCTGCGCCTGACCGGCTACCAGCGCTCGGCCAACGGCACGGTCGCCGGCGGCACGCCCGGCCCGCTGCAGCTGCCCACCGCGGCCATGGCGCCCAGGGCGACCCAAAGCATCGTCTCGCAGTACAACCTCGATTCGCGCAGCACGGTTCCCGCGGCCACGCCTTTTGACGCCAACAACTCGGCCACCTACAACTACTCGAACCCGGTCAAGGTCTACGACTCGCTGGGCAATGCGCACGAGATCAACACCTTCTTCGTGAAGACCGGCCCCAATGCCTGGAGCGCCTACGCCACGGCCGACGGCTACCCGCTCAACGCGACCGGCGGCATGATCGCCGCGCCCACGCCGGCCGGCCCGCCCGTGGTCGCCAACAGCGCGCCGCTGGCCACCGGCACCCTGAGTTTTGACGGCAACGGCAACCTGGTCGCCGGCGCGCCCACCACGCTGGTGGGCGGAAAGATCAGCTTCGCGGGCCTGAACTTCGCCAACGGCGCCAACCCGCTGAACTTCACCATGGACTTGACCAGCTCCACCCAGTTCGGCAACGTCAACGACCCGAAAAAGCTCACGCAGGACGGTTTCACCTCGGGCCAGCTCACGGCCTTCGCGATCAATGAGGACGGCACCATCACCGGCAAGTATTCCAACGAGCAGACCCAGACCCTGGGCCAGGTCGTGCTGTCGTCCTTTGTGAACCCCAACGGCCTGCAGTCCAAGGGCGACAACGTCTGGGCCGAGACCGCCGAATCGGGCCAGCCCCTGACCGGCTCGCCGGGCAGCGGCACCAAGCTGGGCGCGCTGTCGTCCGGCGCGGTCGAGGCTTCGAACGTGGACCTGACGGGCGAGCTGGTCAACCTGATCATCGCGCAGCGCACCTACCAGGCCAATGCGCAGACCGTCAAGACGCAGGACCAGGTCATGCAGACCCTGGTGAACATGCGCTGATGTCGGCGCATTGATGCATCGGACGTAAGAAGCAAGGAACAGCATGGACCGGATGATTTACATAGGCCTGGGCGGCGCCAAGCAGGCGCTGGAGCAGCAGGCCTCGGTGGCCCACAACATGGCCAATGTGTCCACGCCGGGCTTTCGCGCGCAGATCAACAGCTTTCGCGCCGTGCCCGTGGTCGGCGAGGAAATGGGTACGCGCGCGCTGGTGGTGGCGACCACGCCCGGCGCCGACATGAGCGCCGGCCCGCTGATGCAGACCGGCCGGCCGCTGGACGTCGCGGTGCGCGGCGAGGGCTGGCTCACGGTGCGGATGCCGGACGGTAGCGAAGCCTACACGCGCCTGGGCAACCTGCAGGTGGGCGCCGAGGGCCAGGTCAGCACGCAGGGCGGCCGCCCGCTGATGGGTGACGCCGGCCCGCTGGTGGTGCCGCCGGGCGCCTCGCTGGTGGTGGGCGGCGACGGCGTGCTCACGGCCATAGGCGCGGGCGACCCGGTCGTGGGCGCGGCCGAAGTCGGCCGCTTGAAGCTGGTCAACCCGGCCGCGGCCGACCTGGTGCGCGGCGACGACGGCCTGTTCCGCATGCAGGCAGGCCGGCCCGCGCCGCAGGCCGACCCCGAGGTGCGCCTGCAGACCGGCGCGCTGGAGGGCAGCAACGTCAACCCGGTCGAGGCCATGGTACAGATGATTTCCAACGCGCGGCGTTTCGAGATGCAGATGAAGACCCTGCAGACCGCCGAGAGCAACGAGCAGCAGGCCAACAAGCTGCTGTCGAGCTGAGCCTTTATTGACATGTTTTCTCCCGCAGGAGTTTTCCCATGATTCGTTCCCTCTGGATCGCCAAGACCGGCCTGGATGCGCAGCAGACCCAGCTTGACGTGGTCTCCAACAACCTGGCCAACGTGGGCACCACGGGCTTCAAGCGCAGCCGCGCGGTGTTTGAAGATTTGCTCTACCAGAACCTGCGCCAGAGCGGCGGCCAGACCTCGGACCAGACGCGCATGCCCTCGGGCCTGCAGATAGGGACAGGCGCGCGCGTGGTGGCGACCGAGCGCATACACACCCAGGGCAACCCGACCAAGACCGACAACCCGCGCGACGTGTCCATCAACGGCAGCGGTTTTTTCCAGGTGCTGATGCCTGACGGCACCAATGCCTATACACGCGACGGCTCCTTCCAGCCCGACCAGAACGGCCAGCTGGTGACGACCAACGGCTACCCGCTGCAGCCGGCCATCACGCTGCCGCAGGACACCACGGGCCTGACCATAGGCCGCGACGGCACGGTCTCCATCACCCAGGGCGGCTCCAGCACCAGCGTGCAGATAGGCCAGATCCAGCTCGCGACCTTTATGAACCCCGCGGGCCTGGAGAGCAAGGGCGAGAACCTGTATGTGGAAACCGACGCCTCGGGCGGCGCCAACCAGACCGCGCCCGGCCAGAACGGCGCGGGCGTGCTCAACCAGGGCTACGTCGAGTCGTCGAACGTGAACGTGGTGGAAGAGCTGGTCAACATGATCCAGACCCAGCGCGCCTACGAGATCAACAGCAAAGCGGTGCAGACATCCGACCAGATGCTCGCGCGCCTGGCGCAGCTGTGATGCGTGGCTGTGTGCTGGCCGCCGCCGGGCTGCTGCTGGGCGGCTGCGCCCAGGTGCCGCGCGAGCCCATCGTGCACCAGCCCATGACGGCGCGCTACGACGCGCAGCCGCGGCCGGCCGTGCCGGCCTACGGCTCCATCTACCGCACCAGCTTTGGCGCGCAGGCGCTGTTCGAGGACAGGCGGCCGCGCCAGGTGGGCGACATCCTGACCATCGTCATCAACGAGAACATCAACGCCAGCAAAAATTCGGCCGCCGACGCCAGCCGCACCAGCAGCGCCACCTCGGCCCTGGGCCTGGTGCCCAAGCTGCTCAGCGGCCTGGTCTCCAGCGACCAGGATGCCGATGCCAGCGGCAAGAACGTCATGAGCGCCAAGGGCGGCGCCAATTCCAAGAACACCTTTAACGGCGTGATCACGGTCACGGTGGTGGAGCTGCTGGCCAACGGCAACCTGCTGGTCAGCGGCGAAAAACAGATGCTGATCAACCAGGGCACGGAATACATACGTTTTTCGGGCGTGGTCAACCCGCGCACCGTGGGCGCCAACAACTCTGTGCCTTCAACCCAGGTGGCCGACGCGCGCATCGAGTACAGCGCCAAGGGCTATATCGACGAAGCGCAGACCATGGGCTGGCTGCAGCGCGTCTTCCTCAACGTCTTGCCGTTCTGACCATGCACTCCCTGTCTCATTTCACTTTTGCGGGGGCCCGGGCGCTCAGGCTGTGCCTGCTGTTGCCGGCCCTGGCCGCCTTGCCGGCGCTGCCGGTGCAAGCCGAGCGCATCAAGGACCTGGCCAGCATCCAGGGCGTGCGCGACAACCCCTTGATAGGCTACGGCCTCATGGTGGGCCTGGACGGCAGCGGCGACCAGACCATGCAGACGCCTTTCACCACGCAAAGCCTGAACAACATGCTGGGCCAGCTGGGCGTGACGGTGCCGCCCGGCACCAATATGCAGCTCAAGAATGTGGCGGCCGTGATGGTGACCGCCGTGCTGCCGCCGTTTGCACGGCCGGGCCAGGCCATAGACGTCACCGTGTCCTCGCTGGGCAACGCCAAAAGCCTGCGCGGCGGCACCCTCTTGATGACGCCGCTCAAGGGCGCGGACGGCCAGGTCTATGCGCTGGCCCAGGGCAATATGGTGGTGGGCGGCGCGGGCGCCTCGGCCGGCGGCACCCAGGTCAAGGTCAACCAGCTCAGTTCGGGCCGCATCCCGGCCGGCGCGATTGTCGAGCGCGCGGTGGAGTCCCCGCTGGGCGGCGACGGCACGCTGATGATTGAACTTAACAAGACCGATTTCGGCACCGCGCAAAAAGCCGTGGACGCGATCAACCGCAGCTTCGGCCCCGGCACGGCGCAGGCGCTGGACGCGCGTGTGATCCAGGTCAACGCACCGGCCCGGCCCGAGGAGCGTGTCGGCTTCCTGGCCCGCATCGAGGACATTGACGTGAACCCCTCGCAGGCCGTGGCCAGGGTGGTCATCAATGCGCGCACCGGCTCGGTGGTGATGAACCAGGCGGTGCGCATCAACGACTGCGCGGTGGCGCACGGCAGCCTGTCGGTGGTGATCAACACCGATCCGGTGATCAGCCAGCCCGGCGCGTTTTCCGGCGGCAACACGGTGGCCACCCAGCGCTCGCAGATCGAGCTGAGCCAGGGCGGCGGCGCGCTGCAGGTCGTCAAGGGCGGCGCTTCGCTGGCCGAGGTGATCAAGGGCCTTAATGCCCTGGGCGCCAACCCGCAGGACCTGGTGTCCATCCTGCAGGCCATGAAAGCCGTGGGCGCGCTACGCGCTGAGCTTGAGATTATCTAACCTAGAAACGGAAACGGCAGTTGACCGCTTGCAAACTTTCCAAAAGCCGTATGAGTACTGACATTTCTGCCTTCGTTCGAATCCATTTTTTGGGTGGCAGCGCTATGTACCCGATTGCACCACGCGCGGGGCGCCATGCGGCGTTGCTCCGCCTTGTGGGCACTAGCCCACTGCGTTGTCGCGCCTTGCCTGGCACCCCGCGCGCGGCACACTCGGGCACATCCAACTGCCGTTTCTAGGTTAAACATGCGCGACGCGAGCCTTGCCAACCTCAACACCCTGAATGTGCCGGCCACCGGCGTGCTCGACCAGCGCCTGTCGCTGGACGTGCAGGGTGTGGACGAGTTGCGCCGCACGGCGCGCAGCTCGCCGCAGGAGGGCATGAAGCAGGCGTCCAAGCAGTTTGAGGTGATGTTCATGGGCATGGTGCTCAAGAGCATGCGCGAGGCCACGCCTTCGGAGGGCCTGTTCGGCAGCCAGTCCGAAAAAATGTACACCTCCATGCTGGACCAGCAGCTCGCGCAAAACCTCTCGGGCCGCGGCCTGGGCCTGGCCGATGCCATGTATGCGCAGCTCAGCCGCATGGCGGGGGGCGAGGCGGTGCCGCCCGGCGAGACCGGCGTGGGGGCGCCCAAAGCTGTGCCGCTGCCGGTACTGGCTGTTTCCCAGGGCCGCGCGCCCGATCTGTCGCTGTATGAAGAAGCCACGGCGCAGGCCACGCTGAGCCGCAGCGCTCTGCCGCAGGCGCACGTCGAGGCTTTTGTCTCGCGCCTGCTGCCGGCCGCGCAGCGCGCCAGCGAAGCCAGCGGTGTGCCCGCGCAGCTGATCATGGCGCAGGCGGCGCTGGAGTCCGGCTGGGGCAAGCGCGAAATCCGCAAGGAAGACGGCAGCAGCAGCTTCAATGTTTTCGGCATCAAGGCCGACCGAAGCTGGAAGGGCCCCGTGGCCGAAAGCGCCACCACTGAATACGTCAACGGCGCGCCGCAAAAGACACGCGCCGCTTTCCGCGCCTATGGCTCTTATGACGAAGCCTTTGCCGACTACGCGAAATTCCTCGCCGCCAACCCGCGCTATTCCGGTGTGGTCGCCACACGCGACCCGGCCGAGGCGGCGCACGGCCTGCAGCGTGCCGGTTATGCGACCGACCCTGAGTACGGCGGAAAGCTGGTGCGCATCATGCGGCAGATGAGCACATAGGCGTTTGCCGTTCGCTGTTGGTCGGCGGCAGCCGGGAGAGTTTGGGTTAGTTATCTGGGTCCAAGGCCTGCATCCGCGGCCATACAAGGAATAAAAATATGCAATGGTTTCATCAACTTCGTGTCATGACCAAACTGGTCGGCAGTTTCCTCATCGTGGCGGCCATAGGCGCCATCATTGGTGGGCTGGGCATTTTTCACATGGGCCGCATCAGCGCTGCCACCGAAAGCCTCTACAACCAGGAGGTGCTCGCGCTCAAGGGTGTGCAGGAGGCGAACATCCACCTGATCTATGCCAGCCGGGCGCAGATGGGCTTGCAGTCGGCCTCGTCCATAGGCGAGCGCAACACCGGCAAGAAAGACATCGCAGCGGCCCTGCAAGGCATTGAAGAGCGCATGGCCGAGGTCAAGCCCCTGCTCGAAGACGAGTCCAAGGGCCAGGCGCTGTACCAGCAGTACGCCGCCAAAATGCCGCAACTCAAGCAGCGGATGAACGACTTTGTGGCCCTGCTCATGAAGCAGTCGCTGGACTCCTCGCAGTACGACGGCAAGGTGGCCGAGGACAGCGCCATCCTGCTCAAGGAATCGCGAGTGGTCGAGGAAATCCTGCAGCAGATGGTCAGCTACAGCGACGGGCAGGCCAAGGCCAGCATGGAGAACGTGGCGGCCACCTACCGCAACTCGCGCCTGGCCATGGTGGTGCTGGTGCTGGGCGGTATCGCGGCCAGCGTGGGCCTGGGCGTGGTGATGTCGCGCATGCTGGGCCTGCAGATAGGCGGCGAGCCGGCCTATGCCGCGGCCATTGTGGACCGTGTGGCCCAGGGCGACCTGACGGTGCATGTGGCGCTGCGCAAGGGCGACAGCCGCAGCCTGCTGTATGCCATCCACAAGATGCAGCAGGAGCTGGCACGCGTGATCAGCCAGATCCGCCAGGCCAGCGGCACCATCGCGACCGCATCGAGCGAGATCGCGGCCGGCAACCATGATTTGTCATCGCGCACCGAACAGCAGGCCAGTTCGCTCGAAGAAACCGCTGCCTCGATGGAGGAACTGACGAGTACCGTCAAACAGAATGCCGACAACGCACGCCAGGCCAACCAGCTGGCGGTGTCCGCATCGAGCGTTGCCGTCAAGGGCGGCAGCGTGGTCGCCGAAGTCGTGGGCACCATGGGCGCGATCAATGCATCCTCACGCAAGATTGTCGACATCATTGGCGTGATCGACGGCATTGCCTTCCAGACCAATATCCTGGCGCTCAATGCGGCCGTGGAAGCGGCGCGTGCGGGCGAGCAGGGCAGGGGGTTTGCGGTCGTCGCAGCCGAAGTGCGCAACCTGGCCCAGCGCAGCGCGGCAGCAGCCAAAGAGATCAAGACCCTGATCGACGATTCGGTGAGCAAGGTCGAAGAGGGCAGCAGCCAGGTGGCTGAAGCCGGCAAGACCATGGATGAGATTGTCGACAGCGTCAAACGCGTGACCGACATCATGGCCGAGATCACGGCCGCCAGCCAGGAACAGACCTCAGGGATCGAGCAGATCAACCAGGCGATCACCCAGATGGACCAGGTCACGCAGCAGAACGCGGCGCTGGTCGAACAAGCCGCCGCCGCGGCGTCTTCGCTGCAGGAGCAGGCCAGCGGCCTGTCGCAAGCGGTCAGCGTGTTCAAGGTTGAGGGAGGTGATATGCAACAGCCGCCGCCCATGCCGCGCCGCCCGGCCAGCCCGGTTCGACCGGTGGCCACACCGAAACAGCCGCCCCAGGCCCGCCATGCCATCGCCCCGCCGCTGGCGGCCGGCGCGGGCGGCGGCAGCTGGGAGACTTTCTAGGAAAAAAGATTCGGCGTGGCGTGGCAACTTGCTCAAGTTTTGCCGCAGCCGGCCGATAAGCAGGAGCGAGGCGTGCCGCGGGCATGGCCTTGCACGCCGACATCATTGATTTTCAAGGAGTGCGCATGCACACGACCACAAGCCATCCTGTATCGAATGTTGAAGAAAAATCACCGGCCCCAACACTGGGTTACCCCGGCCTGGCCGCCGCACCGCTGCCGGCCGAAAAAGTCGCCGACATCATAGGCATGATCGACGGCATCGCGCTGCGCACCCGCAGCCTGGCCCACGCTGCAGCCGAAGCGGCCCATGCCGGCGAGCAGGCCCGGGGTTTTGCGCTGATGGCCGCTGAAGTCAAAAGCCTGGCCCATCGGAGTGCAGCGGCGGTCCGGGAAATCAAGGGCCTGATCGGCGACTCCGTCTACAAGGCCGGCCAGGCCGAGGAAGACCGCCAGCGCGAGTTCGAGGAGCGTGCCAAGCGGTGGCAGCGCTCGCTGACGGCGTGAGCCGGGTATTTCTGTCTTGCTCCCTCTCCCTCTGGGAGAGGGCGGGGTGAGGGCCGGCGGCGTACCAAACACCAGCCATGTCTCCAGACCCGGAGAGCCCTCACCCTTACCCTCTCCCAGGGGGAGAGGGAATGGGGACAAGCGGCAATTTGATGAGGAATACATCTCAAGTTCCCCAGGCCCCGGCCGTTATCCCTCTATATATATCTAGTGTGTGCCGGCACTCCCCAGGGGAGCGCCCCGTGAAAGACCCGATTTATGTCCAATAGCATGTTTTACACCGGGCTGAGCGGCCTCAATGCCGCCCAGGCCGCGCTGGTGACCACCGGCCACAACACCGCCAACGTCAACACGCCCGGTTACAGCCGCCAGTCCGCGCAGGTCGCGACGGCCGGCGGCGTGTACCGCGCCAGCGTGGGGTTCTTCGGCAGTGGCGCCAAGGTGGTCGACGTGACCCGCAGCTACGACGCCTACCTGGCCTCGCAACTCAACCAGGCGCAGTCGCTGAACCAGTCGCTCACCACTTACTACACGCAGATCAGCCAGATCGACAACCTGCTGGCCAACCAGAAAGCGGGCCTGGCGCCCCAGCTGCAGTCGCTGTTCACCAACATCCAGGCGGTGGCGAACACGCCGGCCGACCCCGCCGCGCGCCAGCAGCTGATCAGCTCCGCGCAGGCCGCGGCCAACCAGTTCCGTTCCATGGACCAGTACCTGAGCGGTCTGAACAACACGACCAACGACCAGATCTCGGGCACCGTCGACCAGATCAACAGCTACGCCGAGCAGATCGCCAGCCTCAACAAACAGGTGGCCCTGCTCAGCAATGCCTCGGGCGGCCAGGCCCCCAACGACCTGCTGGACCAACGCGACCAGCTCGTCAACCAGTTGGGCCTGCTGGTGGGCACCAAGCTGGTGGTGCAGGACGGCGGCCAGTACAACATCAGCATAGGCAACGGCCAGTCCCTGGTGCTGGGCGACAGTGCCAACAAACTCGCGGCGGTACGCTCGGCGGCCGACCCCAGCCGCATGGCCGTGGCGGTGATCAACGCGGCCGGCGTAGCGGTGCAGATGCCCGACAGCATGCTCAGCGGCGGCATGATGGGCGGCTTGATGCAGTTCCGCAGCGAGACCCTGGCCCCCGCGCAGAATGCGCTGGGCCGCATCGCGATCGCGCTGTCCGACGCCTTCAACGCCCAGCACAAGCTGGGTGTCGATTTGAGCGGCGCGCTGGGCACGGATTTTTTCTCGCAGGCCAGCCCCGGCCTGCTGGCCAACAGCCGCAACACCGGCAACCTGGTGATGACGCCCTCGTTTGCCAACACCAGCCAGCTGACCACCAGCGACTACCGCCTGGACGTGGGCGCCGGCCCCAGCTACACGCTGACCCGCCTGTCGGACAACCAGGTCATTCCGATGACCGCGGGTTTCCCGGGCGCCGCGCCCGCCAACACCACGACTTTTGACGGCGTCACGCTGACGCTGGCCAGCGGCGCCGGTGCGCCCGGCGACTCGTTCTTGATCCAGCCCACGCGCACGGGCGCGCGCGACCTCACGGTGCTGGTCAGCGACCCGGCCAAAATCGCGGCGGCTTCACCCATAGTGACCGGCAACACCGCCGCCAACCAGGGCAGCGGCAAGATCAGCGCCGGCAAAGTGGATGCGGCCTATCCCATCACGCCGCTGGCCGCGAAGGTGACGCTCACTTACGACGCCACCACCAACCAGCTGTCGGGCTTTCCGGCCGGCGCGGCCGTGACCGTGACGCGCGCCGACGGCACGCCCGACCCCGCCAGCCCCTACGCACCAGGCGCATCGGTCAGCTACACACCGGGCGCGACGTTGAGCTTTAACGGCATCAGCCTCACGATCAGCGGCACGCCGGCCAATGGCGACAGCTTTACCGTGGACAAAAACACCGGCGGCATCTCCGACGGCAGCAACGCGCTGCTGCTGGGCGCGCTGCAGAACAAAAAAACCATGGGCGGCGGCACGGCCAGCTTCAACGATTCTTACGCCCAATTGGTCAGCAGCGTCGGCAACAAGGCCAGGCAGGTCCAGATCGCCGGCACGGCGCAGACCAGCCTGGCCACGCAAATACGCGGCGCTCAGCAGTCGGTCTCCGGCGTCAACCAGGACGAGGAAACCGCCAACCTGCTGATGTTCCAGCAGATGTACCAGGCCAATGCCAAGGTCATACAGACGGCATCGACCATGTTTGACGCGGTCCTCGGGATCAACTAAGGAGCCCATGATGCGTATCAGCACCCAGTCTTTTTATGAACAAAGCCAGAGCGCCATGGGCTCGCAGCAAAGCAGCCTGCTGCGCGTGCAGCAGCAAATCGGCGCCATGACCAAAATCCTCGCGCCCTCGGACGATCCGCTGGGTGCCACGCGCGCGCTGGCGGTCTCGCAATCCATTGCGCTGAATTCGCAATACGCGACCAGCCGCAAGCAGGCCGGGCAGATGCTCTCGCTCGAAGAGAACTCCCTGCAAAGCGTGACCACCGTGCTGCAGAACGTCAAAAGCCTGCTGGTCGAGGCCGGCAACGGCACCATGACCGACGCCGACCGCGCCACCCTGGCCACCACCCTGCAAAGCGCCTTTGACCAGTTGCAGGGCCTGGCCAACACCGACGACGGCAACGGCCAGTTTTTGTTTGCCGGCTTCAAGACCGGCAGCCCGCCTTTTGTGAAACAGCCCGATGGCAGCATCCTCTATGCCGGCGACCAGGGCCAGCGCCTGATGCAGGTCGACGTGTCGCGCCAGATGGCCGGCAGCGACGACGGCCGCAGCATTTTCCAGAGCGTGCAGGGCGGCGCGGGTTATGTCACCCAGGCCCAGGCCGGCAACACCGGCAGCGGCGTGTTCGGCGCGACCTCGGTGACCAACATCGCCGACCCCAATTACGGAAAAGACTTCGTCATCACCTTCACCACGCCGACCACCTACCAGGTCGACACCAACACCGTGCCGCCGGTGGCCATCGTGCCCTCCACCGCCTTCACCGCGGGGAGCCCTATCCAGTTCGGCGGCCTGCAGCTCAGCATCACCGGCGCCCCCGCGGCCGGCGACAGCTTCCACGTGGCCACCGCGAAGAATGCCGGCACCGACGTCTTCGCCGCCATCAGCGACGCGATTACCGCACTGCGCGCCCCGGTCAACGGCGCAGGCCCGGAAGCACAGGCCAAACTGCTCAACGCCCTGAGCACCGCCAACCGAAAAATCACCAACGCCCACGACAACGTGCTCACGGTGCGCGCCTCGGTCGGCACCCGCCTGCAGGAACTCGACGCACTGGGCGACACCGGCGACAGCCGCGCCCTTTACGACAAAAGCTATTTGTCGGACCTGCAGGACCTGGACTACGCCAGCGCCATCGCCGAGTTCTACCAGCGCCAGACCGCCCTGCAGGCCAGCCAGCAGACTTTTGTGCGGATCCAGCAGATTGCGTTGTTTAACTATCTGTAGGCGGGACGATTTTGATCAGCTGGAAATAACCTGGGCAGCCGCGCGGCCCAATCTCAGTACCAGAACCAAAGAAGCCGCTGCCACCAGACCGCCGACGCCGGCTTGCATCCAAAAATCGGTGGTCAGGCTGCAGCTTTCAAGTTGAAAGGCCTTCGCAAGTGCAGACCCGGCCGGGCCGGCTTTGCAAAACTCCTCCTGCGGGTTGTGAAGCAAGGCTGCAATCGCCAGGAAAAAAGCGAGTGCCTGGGATAGCTCAATGGCGATCATGTCGGCCAGCGTTGGCGTTTTGGCGCTCAATGCTGCGATGACCAGATAGACAGTCATGCCTATGCCCAGTGCCAGCAAGGCCGCAACCATCATTTCGGGTGATGTGACCAAGCCAGGAATGTGTGTGAACCCCAACGGCAACTCCACTAGAGAGGGCAGATACAAGGATGCGATCGTCACCATGCCTGGCGTTAGCAACAGCGCCAGGCCCATGAAAAACAGTGGCTTGAATGGCCAAATGGGATTACTGGAGGTGTTGGCATTGGTACTCTGTTCTATGGTGCTCACTGTTGACTCCCCCTGTCTATTTGGTTTCGTTTGCCTCTGTCCTAAGCTGATGCGTCACCTTAAGTAGCGGACACTTGCTGGGTTCGGAAGCCATCTCCCTGACCAAAACGCTTTCGTCTCGTGAAAGGCAGCCGGCTGGAAAATCTACATATGCACCCTGACCACATGAACTGGAAATAGGCTCATAGGTCCCATCGGTTTTTATAAAAATCAAACCCCATGCACCATCCTGCATTGCACCGGTTGCTGGAAATGTTTTGTTGTATTTTTCCAAGTACAACGGCCCGTAGTATCCATGGCTATCGCAAACCGTTTCCCAGTCGCCAGGCATCAACTCGGTCAAGTTAACTTCTTGCACGTCGCCGGCCGCAACCGATTTGAGTTTGAACAGGAAGCGCGCTTCCACCAATGATTGCGGATAACCGAAGTGGCTCCAGATGAGCAGCGATGTGAAGACTAACGCAGCTGTCCCGAGGAAGCCGCGCAGCCGACCGTGTTTTCTTGATTGCGACATCAATTTTCCTTTTCGAGTCGGGTGCTACTCTCGTTTCGAGGTTCTCTGCTGGGTGGGACACCCAAGTGCCTCTTTGGAAACGGAAAAATCAATAATTCCCCCCGTTGCCTTGGAACGTTCGATCTCCTCGTCGTTCATCAATATTCGCCAAGTCGGCTTCACTCGGGCCCGTGCAGAGATTGCTATTTCCGGATGTGCCGCATCGGAAAAACGCAACACGTAGAACGTCAATGCGTTTGGTGCTAGTGATGCGTCTTGGGTAACGCCCGATACGGGTGTGTAAAAAACAAAAAAGAAATTGCTTCTCGGTTCTGCACGGATGGAGTGCAATTGCATGTCGCAGGTGCCATCTGCACGAACGGTAAAAACATATGAGTGCTTGAGCCCCAACCACGTGAGAGGCACCAATGCCATAGCGACTAGGTAAGCAAGTAGATGGGCTGGTTTGCGCTTTATGTTCATTTGAATTTCAATAGGATTTGTCGGTGCCTATGCGCCAAAGAATCGCAGCGTTCTCGGCGCTACTGCCTGTCACCTCCATCGGTTGATCAGGCCCAGGCATGACGCTGAACGGTATGCGAGCTCGCGAGGGAATGTCGGGCGGATTGTCTGCGCGCGGCCCTTTTTTGTTGGATTTATCAGCGCCGGCTTGTGAAAGCCTGGTCTATGCCCGTGGACACTGCCTAGGGCCTGCTACTGCCGCAAACCCTGTAAAACCCCCAGCGTCCCCGCAAACGCGGCCGCAAAGCGCGGCTCCAGGAAGGGCGCGAGGTATTGCATCAGCAGCTGCAGCATGGCGATGCCGGCCAGCAGGGTGATGGGGAAGCCGACCGCAAAAATGCTGAATTGCGGTGAGACGCGGTTCAGGATGCCCATGGCGAGGTTGAGGGTGAGGAGGGTGGCGATCAAAGGCAGGGCCAGCATGAGGCCGCCGGCCATGATCTGGCCGCCGGCGTTGGCCAGCAGGAACCAGCCGCCGGCCGCCAGGGGCGCGTCGGAGATCGGCAAAGCCTGGAAGCTTTCGGCCAGCACCATGACCAGCATCAAATGGCCGTCGACCGCCAGAAAAATCAGCATGGCCATGACGTTGAGCAGGCGCGCGACGACCATGGTGTTGCCGCCGCTGGTGGGGTCGAAAAAGGACGCGAAGGACAAACCCATTTGCAGTCCAGCGTATTCACCGGCGGCCTGCACGGCCGCAAAAACCATGCGCATGGAGAAACCCATGGCCGCGCCTATCAGGATTTGCTGGACCAGAATCCAGAAGCCGGCGGCGGAGACTATGGGCACGGCCGGCATGGCGCCCAGCGTGGGCGCGACGACGATGGCCAGCAGCGCGGCCAGGGCGACCTTGGCGCGCCGCGGCACGGCGTGTTCGCTGAAGATGGGGGCGGTGCTGATCAGGGCCAGCATGCGCACAAAAGGCCATAAAAAAAACACCAGCCAGAGGTTGAGCTGGCCCGAGGTGGCCGAAAAAACCGGCTGCATGTTTTCTTATTGCCCGACGCGTGCCCGGCCTCAGCCCACGAGCTGCGGGATGGAGGAAAACAGGTTGCGCATGTAGTCCAGCACCAGGCCCAGCATCCAGGGCCCGGCGATCACCAGGGTGGCGAAGACGGCCAGCAGCTTGGGGATAAAGGACAGCGTCATTTCATTGATCTGGGTGGCGGCCTGGAACAGGCTGATCAGCAGGCCGGTGACCAGGGCCACCAGCAGCAGCGGCGCACCCAGCAGCAGGGAGAGCTTCATGGCCTCATAGCCCAGCGCCATGACGGATTCGGGTGTCATGTGTTTTCTTTGCGCTCGCTAAAGATAAAAGCTTTGCGCCAGCGCGCCTATCAGCAGCTGCCAGCCGTCGACCAGCACAAACAGCATGAGCTTGAAGGGCAGCGAGATGGTGGCGGGCGGCACCATCATCATGCCCATGGACATCAGCACGCTGGCGACGACCAGGTCGACGATGAGAAAGGGGATGAAGATGGTGAAGCCGATCTGGAAGGCGGTCTTGAGTTCGCTGATCACAAAAGCCGGCAGCAGGATGCGCAGCGTCACCTGTTCGGGGCCTTCGAGTTTCTCGATATTGGCAAGCCTGGCGAACAGGGCCAGGTCGGCTTCGCGGGTCTGCTTGAGCATGAACTGCTTGAAGGGCTCGACGCCGCGCTCCAGGGCCTGCTCGGCGCTGATCTTGTTCTCTGAAAAAGGTTTGTAGGCAGTGGCGTGCACCTTGTCGAACACCGGCGACATGACAAAAAACGTCAGAAACAGCGAAAGGCCGACCAGCACCTGGTTGGGCGGCGAAGACTGTGTGCCTATGGCGGTGCGCAGCAGGCCCAGCACGATGAGGATGCGGGTGAAGCTGGTCATGGACAGCAGCAGCGCCGGCAAAAACGACAGCGAGGTCAGCAGCACCAGGGTTTGCACGCTGAGCGACCATGTCTGGCTGCTGCCCGGGCCCTTGGTGCTGGTGATGCCGGGCAGGCCCTGGGCCGAGGCCAGCGCGGGCAGCAGCATGAAGGCCAGCAAAAGCAGGGCCGGCAGCAGCGGGCCGGCGCGGCGGCGCAGGCCGGAAAAATGCTTGTCCATCAGTCGCGCTTCTTGAGCTTGTTCAGGGATTCGAGCAGCTTGCTGGAAAACGCACCGGTGCCGGCAAAGCCTGGCAGGGCAGGCGCCGCGTCGGCCTCGGGAATTTTTTGCGCGGGCATGCTGTGCAGGGCGTTGACCTGGCCTGCCGCCACGCCTAGCACCAGCCACTGGCCGCCGACCTCGACGACGACCACGCGTTCGCGCTGGCCGACCATGGCGCTGGAGACGACTTTCAGCAGCCGGCCGCTGCCGCCGGCCTGCAGGCCGAAGCGCCGCGCCAGCCAGGCGCAGCCAAAAATCATGGCCAGCACCAGGGCCAGGCCCAGGCCGGCCTGCAACAGGCCCGCGGCACCGAAGGCGCGCACCGGTTCGGCGGCGGCCGTGGGAACGGTGGGCAGCGTGGCGGCGGCGGACAGGCAGCTGCCGGCCAGCACCACGCCCGACAGCCCGCGCACAAGAAAAACTTTCATCGGTTCAGCTTCTGCATGCGTTCGGACGGCGTGATGATGTCGGTCAGGCGTATGCCGAACTTGTCGTTGACGACCACCACTTCGCCCTGGGCGATCAAATAGCCGTTGATGAACACGTCCATGGGCTGGCCGGCCAGGCCGTCGAGCTCGACGACTGAACCCTGGGACAGCTGCAGCAGGCTTTTGATGGTGATGCGGGTGCGGCCCAGCTCGGTGGTCAGCTGCACCGGCACGTCGAGCACGCGGTCTATGTCGCCGCGCGCGATCTCGAAGGCGGCATTGCCCTGCAGCGGCTGGAACACGCGGTCGCCTGCCGCGGTGGAGGGGGCTGCGGGCGCAGCGGGAGCCGGGGCGGGCGCTGCGGCCGGCGCGCTGGACTGTGCCTGCTCGGCGAGCGCGCTGCCCCAGTCGTCGAGCTCGGCCGCGGGCTGCGCTTTGCTGTCTTCACTCATGGTCTTTTCCCTTGCTGGAGTCGCTGTCCTGGTGGTGGATCATTTTTTCCACGCGCAGGGCATAGTGGTTGTTGGAGGTGCCGTAGCCGCATTCCATGACGGGCACGCCGTTGACCTTGCCGATGATGGTGTCCGGGATCTCGATGGGCAGCACGTCGCCGGCCTGCAGCTTGAGCAGCTGGCCTATGCTGGACTGCAGGGTCAGGAAGTGGGCGCGCAGCTCGACCTCGGCGCTTTGCACCTGCTGCGAGAGCTGCTTGACCCAGCGCTTGTCGACCTCGATCGCGTCCTGCAGCGGGTTGGCCAGCAGGTCGCGTATCGGCTCGATCATGGAATAGGGGATGCAGACGTTGAGCGCCCCGCCCAGGGGGCCGAACTCGATCTGGAAGGTGGTGTTGACCACCACTTCGTTGGGCGCGACGATGTTGGCCAGCTTGGCGTGCATCTCGGCGCGCACGTATTCAAATTCGAGCGGATAGACCGGCTGCCAGGCGCTGCCGTAGCTTTCGAGCGTGAGGTTGAGCAGGCGCTTGATGATGCGCTGCTCGGTCTGCGTGAAGTCGCGCCCCTCGATGCGCACGTGGTAGCGGCCGTCGCTGCCGAACAGGTTGTCGACGACCAGGAAGACCAGCTTGGGGTCGAACACGAACAGGGCCGTGCCGCGCAACGGCTTCATGTGCATCAGGTTGATGTTGGCCGGCACCGGCAGGTGGCGTATGAAGTCGCCGTATTTCTGGATCTGCACCGAACCGACCGAGATGTCGGCACTGCGCCGCATGAAGGTCAGCAGCGCGCCGCGCAGGTGGCGCGCGAAACGCTCATTGATGACCTCCAGCGTGTGCATGCGGCCGCGCACGATGCGCTCGTCCGTGCCGAGCTTGTAGGTCGGCGGGCCCGTGGGCGCGGCCGGCCGCGGGGCCGCCGCGCCGGCGTCGCCGGTGACGCCCTGCAGCAGCGCATCTACCTCGTCCTGCGAGAGCTGTGCTTCATAGGCCATGGGCGGATTCGGATTTCATCGGCTGCTTTACTGCAGCATGAAGGTGGTGAACATCACGCTGGAGATCTTCAGCGAGGGCAGGTTGGCCACCAGGGGCTGGTTCAGCGCCACCATGATCTCGGCGGCGAGTTTGGCTTTTTCCTCGGGCGTGATCAGCGCGTCGGAGGCGCGGTTGGACAGCACCGTGAGCAGCCGGCTGCGCACTTCGGGCAGGTACTGGGTCACCAGCGCCTGGGATTTGGCGTCAGGCACCTTGAGCGTGACGGCGGCGTGCAAAAAGCGGTTGCGGCCGCCGGGCTGCAGGTTGACGGTCATGGGCTCGAGCGCCACAAACAGCGGGGCGGCCGGCAAAGGGGCGGCGGCGGGCGCTGCTTCAGCGCTGCGGCGGCTGCTCAGGTAATACGTGGCGCCCGCGGCCGCGGCGGCGGCCACGACCGACAGGGCAATCAACAGGGCGATAAGCCGGGGCGAAGGCTGGCGCGCGCTCAAGGGCTTCGCGGGAAGTGTGCTGGTAGCCATGGCTGTGTGGGAGTGGGTTGGTCAATGGATTGTTGGGGAAAAGGCCCCTGGTGCATCGCTGGAGCAGCAGGGGGAAAACGCTTCAACTTCGGCATTTGCCGGAGGCACCCGCCCTGCTTGTGCGCTCAGGCGTAGGTGTCCACCTTGCCGCGGCGGGGCATGGGTGGCGAGGCTGCGGGGGACTGGGCTTGCGCATCGGCCGGCAGGTAGCCTGGCTGGCCCGGTGCTCCGGGCCGGCCGTTCTGGCTTTGGTGGCCCTGGGGGGTCTGGTGGCCTTGCGCAAAGGCCGCCTGCTGCTGGCCGCCGGAATCGACCGAGGTGTTGCCCAGGCTGATGCCGCTGTCGGCCAGCGTGCTGCGCAGCTGCGGCAGGGCCGCTTCGATGGCGGCGCGCACCGAGGAGTGCGCCGACACAAACAAGGCCTGGACGTGGTTGTCGTTCATGCTCAGCGTGACCTTGAGCGGGCCCAGGCCGGGCGGGTTGAGCTGCAGCTCGGCCACCTGCTCGCCAGTCTTGCCCATGTGCAGCATCTGCCGGCCCAGGGCTTGGCCCCATTCGCCGCTGCCGACTTCGGGTGTGAGCGCCGCCTGGCTTGGGGCGGCAGGCGCGGCCGGGTTGGCGGGCGCGGCCTGGGTGTGAACCGTGGGGGCTGTGGCGCTGAGGCTGATGCCAGGGCTTGCGGCCGGCGCTGCGGTTTCGGGCTGGCTTGTGCTGGTGGCCAAAGCCTGGGTCGCGCTGCCGGCGGTTTCAGCGGCTGTGTCCTTGGCTGCCGTGGCGGCGGGCGCTTTGGCCGAGGCGGGTTTTTGTTGCGCGCCTGTGTCCGAGCCCAGGACTTCGTGCGCCTCATCGCCGGGCCGCTGCCCGTGTCCTGAAGAGGCTTGAGACGCATTCTCCTGGGCCGCGCCGGCCGGGATGCTCATTGCCCCGGCAGGCAAGGCGACGGCTGTTTTGTCGCTTTCGGCGGCGAGCGCGGCGGGTGCAGCGGGTCCGGAGGCTTCCCGGCTTTTGCCAGGCGTGGCGGGCAAGCCGGATGCGAGCAGGGCTTGCGGCATTTGCGTTGGGCCGTCGCCGGCAGGGGCCGCATCGCTGGCGGCCGCGGTGGATGCGGCGGGCTCCGCCGGCAGTTCCGCCGAAGGCACGGCTGCGATGGCTGAAGCCGTGACGCCGCCTGCCGCGGCGGTCGAGGCGCTGTCGGCACCTGGCGCTTTGGCGATGCGCGTTTCCAGCGGCACAAAAAGCAGTGCTGCGGTGTTGGCGATGTCGGTCGGTTCGGTTTTTTCTTCGGCGAGGCGTTTGGCAGGAATAGCCGTTGCCAGTTTGCCGCCGGGTTTGGCGGGCGCCTCGCCCGAGGCCGCGAGCGAGCGCGACAGCACCTCGCCGAAACTTTCGCTGTCGCTCGGGCTGTTTTCATCGACGCGCGCGGAGGCCGTGGAAGAAACGGTGCTGTTGGGAGCCGAAGCCGGAGAGGAGAGGGAAGGAGCTAGCAGGGACATGGCGGTTTCCAGTCTTGAATCTAGTGGCCCTGCAGGCCGGCGCGCAGGTGGAAAAACTGGCGCGCGCTGCGTTCGTCGCTGTCGCGCTGTTCGCGTTTGTGCTGCACGGCCAATTCCTGCAGGCGCACGCGGCCGGCCAGGGTGTCGAAGGAGTTGAGGCGGCGCTGGCTGCTTTGCCAGTCGCCGCGACCGGTTGCGAGCCGGGTGTCGGCCTGCGCGGTGATGGCGCGCTGCTGCTCGATGGCGCTGTCCAGCGTGCTGATGAAGTGGTTGAAATTGCGCATTTGCGCCGCCGACACGCCCACGACCATGCGCATTTGCAGCTGGTCCAGGTATTCCTGCCGGTAGCGCTGCAGCATCTCGAGTTTTTCGGCGGCGCTGGTGCACGCGGCCTGCAACTGGCCGAGGCGGCGCGTGGCCTCGTCGGTTTTGTTCTGCGCCAGTTCAATCAGCGTGGCGAGCGGAAGTTTGGTGGCCATGAGGAGATTCCTGGGGTTGGGGTCTTGGACAAAGACGGTGGGATGAGGATCAAGCCTGGAAGATGGCGTTGAGCTGGTCGGTGGCGTCGCCGTGGCCCACGCGCTCTTCCATGGTCTGCTGCAAAAACGCTTCCATGCGCGGGTAGAGGGCGATGGCCTGGTCCAGCTGCGCGTCGTGGCCGGGGGCGTAAGCGCCCACGCTGATCAGGTCGCGGTTGCGCTGGTAGCGCGACAGGGCCTGCTTGAAACTGCGCACGGCCTGGAACTGCGTGGGCGTGATCAGCGCCGTCATGGCGCGGCTGATGGAGGCCTCGATGTCTATGGCCGGGTAGTGGCCCGATTCGGCCAGGCTGCGCGAGAGGACCACATGGCCGTCGAGGATGGCGCGCGCCGAATCGGCAATCGGGTCCTGCTGGTCGTCGCCCTCGGCCAGCACGGTGTAGAAGGCGGTGATCGACCCGCCGCGGCCCTCGGCGTCGCGCGCGCCGTTGCCGGCGCGCTCCACCAGCGCGGGCAGCTTGGCGAAGACCGATGGCGGGTAGCCCTTGGTGGCAGGCGGCTCGCCCACGGCCAGCGCGATCTCGCGCTGCGCCATCGCGTAGCGCGTGAGCGAGTCCATGATCAGCAGCACGTTCTTGCCTTCGTCGCGGAAATACTCGGCCAGGCAGGTGGCGTAGGCCGCGCCCTGCAGGCGCAGCAGCGGCGAGGTATCGGCCGGCGCCGCGACCAGCACGGCGCGCGCCATGCCTTCCTCACCCAGGGTGTTTTCGATGAAGTCCTTGACCTCGCGGCCGCGTTCGCCGATCAGTCCGACGACGATGACGTCGGCACTCGTGTAGCGCGCCATCATGCCCAGCAGCACGCTTTTGCCGACGCCGGAGCCGGCGAACAGGCCCATGCGCTGGCCGCGGCCCACGGTCAGCAGCGCATTGATGGCGCGCACGCCGACGTCGAGCACGCTGTCAATCGGCGCGCGAGTCAGCGGGTTGATGGGCTTGGCGGCCAGCGGCACCTCGCGCGAAAAATCCAGCGGGCCGCGCCCGTCCAGCGGCCGGCCGGCGGCGTCGACCACACGGCCCAGCATGCCGACGCCCACCGGCAGCCGTTTGGTGCGCGGGCCCAGTCCGCCGGCGTGGCCCATGGGCGACTCCAGCGCGTAGACGCGCGCGCCGGGCAGCAGGCCGTCGACCTCGCTTTGCGGCATCAAAAAAATCCGGTCGCCGGCAAAACCGACCACCTCGGCCTCGGCGGTTTTTTGCGGGTAACCGGGCGGCAGCTCGATCAGGCAGTCGCTGCCGACCGGCAGGCGCAGGCCGACGGCTTCGAGCACCAGCCCAACGGCGCGTGTGAGCCGGCCGTAGCTGCGCACCGGCACGCTTTGCGCGACCGCGTTGCGCGCCTCGTCCAGCGCGCCGTGCCAGGCGCGCAGCGGGCCGGCGGCGGGGATGTCGACGGGAATGTCGGCAGGAGCGGCGTGTTCAGGCATCGACCACAACCGGGGTGTGCATGGCGGTTTTGACCAGGGCCGCGGTGACGCGCTCCCAGCGGCCCGGCAGGCTGGCGTCCTGCTCGCCGCTGGCCGCCAGCACGCGGCAGCCGCCGCGCTGGCAGTTCGCGTCGCTGCGTATGCGCCAGCCGGCGGCCTGTAAATCTTCGGCCAGGTGTTGCTGCACCAGGGCCGCGTCGTCGGGGTGCAGCACCAGCTGCGGTGAGCCGCTGAGCGCCGGTTCGGCCTGCAGCAGCTCGCGCACCACCGGCAGGATGGCGCCGCTGTCGAGTGCCAGGGCCTGGCCCAGCACCTGGCGTGCGATGTCCAGCGCCAGGGCCAGCAGGTTGTCGGCGATCTCGGCCTGGGCGCCGCGCAGCGCGTCGGGTAATGTTTGCGCCAGCGCGCGCAGCTGCCGCGCCTCGGCCTGGACTTCGGCGATGGCTTGCGCGCGGCCCTGCGCCTGGCCCTGGGCGAAACCCTGGCGAAAGCCTTCGGCCTCGCCGCTGCGCAGGGCCTGCAGGCGCAACTGGGCCAGCTCGACGTCGTTGATCAGCACCTCGGGCTTGAGCGGCGCGACCACGGGTGCGGGTTTGGGTTCGGGCGCAAGCTCGGGCGCGGGGTCCTGCGCGATGGCCGTCATTTCCCAGCGCTCCCAGGCGGTGAGCGCTTCCTTGGCGCCGTTGGCGCGGCGCGCGAAGGGCGGCCCTGTGCGCGCTGTGTTGGCGGGCTTGTTATACATAGGAGTCGTTGCCCTGGCCGCCCAGCACGATCTCGCCCGCATCGGCCAGGCGGCGCACGATCTGCAGGATGCCCTTTTGTTCGACCTCGACCTGCGAGACGCGCACCGGGCCGCGCATCTCGATGTCCTCGCGCAGCATCTCGGCGGCGCGCTGCGACATGTTCTTGAGGAATTTGTCGCGCAGCTCCAGCGGCGCGCCCTTGAGCGCGATGATCAGCGACTCCGACTCGACTTCCTTGAGCAGCAACTGCACGCTGCGGTCCTCGAGCTCGAGCAGGTTCTCGAACAGGAACATCTCGTCGATCATCTTCTGCGCCAGCGCCTCGTCGTGCTCGCGCACATGCTTGATCACGCTTTCCTCCTGCGCGCTGCTCATCATGTTGACGATCTCGGCGGCCGCGCGTATGCCGCCCAGGCGGCTGCGCTTGACGCCTTCGCCGGACAGCATGTCGGTGAGCACGTCGGTCAGCTCCTTGAGGGCCGCCGGCTGCACGCCGCCGAAGGTGGCCACGCGCAGCACCGCGTCGTGGCGCACGCGCTCGGGCAGCTGTTCCAGCACGTCGGCGGCCTTGTCGCGGTCCAGGTGCACCAGCAAGGTGGCGATGATCTGCGGGTGCTCGTCGCGTATCAGCTCGACGACTTCGGTCGCCTCCAGCTGGTTCAGGCGGTCTATGCCGCTGGTCGAGCTGTCGGGCTGGGAAATGCTTTCCAGCAGGTCGGCCGCGCGGGTGTTGCCCAGGGCCTTGTTGAGCACGGCACGCAGGTAGCTTCCGGCATCCACGTGCGTGGCCGAGTACTGCTCGGTCTCCTCGCGGAACTCGCGCAGCACCTCGCTGACCTCGTCGCGCCTGACCTGCGCCAGGCCCGCCATGGCCTTGCCCAGGGTCTGCACCACATGCTGGGGCAGGTGCTGCAGCACGCTGCCGGCGCCGGCCTCGCCCAGCGACATCAACAGGATGGCGCTTTTGCGCATGCCTTCATCCGCCATTTTTTTCGGTCCAGTGTTTGATCAGCATGGCCACCATGGCCGGCTCCTTGGCCGCCATGTCCTGCGCATACTGGAGGTTGGCCTGGTGCCGCTGCTCGCGGCGTTCGCGCTGTTCCTTCTCCAGGGCCTGCGCCTGCGCGCTGGCGGCTTCGCCAAGGTTGGGTGCCACGTCAGCGTCCTCCGTGAACCCCGCCGCCGGCGCGGGCTGCAGGTGTTTGCGCAGCAGCGGCCGCAGCACGGTCAGCCACATATAGAGAGCCAGCAGGCCCAGCAGCAGGTATTTGCCCGAGGACTTGGCGATCTCGATGTTCTCGGGCTGGCGCCACAGCGGCAACTCGGGGGTTTCGGTGTCGGCGGCGAAGGGGCTGTTGACCACGTTGAGCGAGTCCCCGCGCTCGGCGCTGAAGCCCATGGCCTGGCGCGCCAGGTTGCGGATCTGCTCGAGTTCGGCCGCCGTCAGCGCCGCGCGTTTGCCGGCGCCCGTGCTTCGGCGGTCATTGACCACCACCGCGACCGACAGGCGTTTGATGCCGCCCGCGCCCTGTTGTGTGTGGCGTATGGAGCGGTCTACTTCGTAGTTGGTGGTGACGTCCCTGCGCGAGTTGACGCCCGTGCCTGCGGCGCGCGGGGCCGCGCCGGCCGAGCCGAGTTCGGCGCTCATCTTGAGCTGGGCCCCGGGCGCCGTACCGGGTGGTGTACCCGGCGGCGTGCCCGGCTTGATCTGCGAGGGCGCGGTGATGGGCGCGACCGGGTCCGGCGGCGGCTGGTTGGTCAATGCGCCGGGCACGCCCGTGGCCGGGCCGCTGCCCAGCTGGCCGGACTCGCTGGACTGCTGGCTGCGTATGGCCGCGCTGCCGGGCTCCTGGTTGGGGCGGAATTTTTCGTCGGTGTTCTCGACGACTGAAAAGTCGATGTCGGCGGCCACCTGTGCATGCACATTGCCCGCGCCCAGGATGGGCTGCAGGATGGCTTCGATGCGGCGTATGTAGCCCTGCTCGATTTCCTGGGTGTACTTGAGCTGGCTCACGTCCAGGCCGCGCGTGCCGGCGTTGGCCGCCGAGAGCAGGTTGCCGGCCTGGTCGACGACGGTGATGCTTTTGGCCGAGAGCTCGGGCACGCTGCTGGAGATCAGGTGCACGATGGCGCTGACCTGGCCCTCGTCGATGCTGCGGCCATGGTGCAGGCTCAGCACCACGGAGGCGCTGGGTTTTTTCTGGTCGCGCACGAACAGCGATGGCTTGGGCAGCGCCAGGTGCACGCGCGCCGACTCGACGGCGGAAATGGAGTTGATGGAGCGCGCGAGCTCGCCTTCCAGGGCGCGCTGGTAGTTGACCTGCTCGGCGAACTGGCTGGTGCCGAATTTCTGCGCGTCCATCAGCTCAAAGCCGACGGTGCCGCCTTTGGGCAGGCCCTGGGCGGCCAGGCGCAGGCGCGCCTCGGGCACCTTGTTGGCCGCCACCAGCAGCGCGCCGCCGCCCTCGGTGAACTTGTAGGGGATGTTCATCTGCTGCAGCGACGCGATGATGGCGCCGCCGTCGCGGTCGGACAGGTTGCTGTAGAGCACGCCGTAGTCGGGCGCGCGGCTCCACAGCCACAGCGCCGCGATGGCGGCCACCGCGGCGGACGCACCCACCATCAGCGGCAGGCGCGGGTTGGCGCGCAGCTGCGCAAGCCATGGCGGCGCTTTGGGCAGGGCCGTGTCGGCGCCCAGTGCGGCGGAGTTCACGCGCTCACCCGGCCGCCGTCACCGCGCCGCGGGAATGCGCGGCGATGAAGCGGAGGCTGCGTGGTGGCCGGGCGGCCGAAACAACAGTTGGCATACAACAGGTCTTATTCAAAGGCACAAGGGCACAAAGGCAAAAATGGCGACCGGCATCCGCGCACGGGAGGGGCACGGGGCGGGTCCTTGTGAAGAATTGTCAGAGCCGGCCCGGCTTCCCGATCCGCCGAATAGCCGGGGCTTTTGCCGTCTTTTGGCCTGATGCGCGCGCCGGCCCGGCCGCTACGCTTCATGCCGTCATCCAACAAGGGGCGCGCACGCGCCTGAAAGAAACACCATGGCTATTTCTTCGATCGAGTCCGTGCTGCAGCAAATGCGCGCGCTGGCCCAGGCTTCGGCCCCTTCAGCGGCGCAAGGCGGCGAGGCGGCCGCCGGCGGTTTCGCGGGCGAGCTCAAAAAATCGCTGGACCGCATCAGCGAAACCCAGCAGAACGCCTACAGCCAGGCCGAGGCCTTCGAGCTGGGCAAGCCCGGCGTGGCGCTCAACGACGTGATGGTCGACATGCAAAAGGCCAACATCGGTTTCCAGATGGGCCTGCAGGTGCGCAACCGCGTGGTCGCGGCCTACCAGGAAATCATGAACATGCCGGCGTGATGAGGGAGGGGCGCGAATTATTTTGCGCCGCGGGTTAAAGATTTTCCGGAGCCCGGCCGATAAGCTGGACAACGGTGGCTTGCAGACTGTCATGGCAGGCAAGGCCAGCGTGACGGCAAGTTAGCCGGAGTCCACAACCTATGTAATCAGGAGTCCCTCATGGCCCAAGTCATCAATACCAACTCGCTTTCCCTGCTCACGCAGAACAACCTCAACAAGTCGCAGTCCTCGCTGAACACGGCCATCCAGCGCCTGTCCTCGGGCCTGCGCATCAACAGCGCCAAGGACGACGCGGCCGGCCAGGCTATCGCCAACCGCTTCACGGCCAACATCAAGGGCCTGGCTGTCGCACAGCGCAATGCCAACGACGGCATCTCGCTGGCGCAGACCACTGAAGGCGCGTTGACCGAAATCAACAGCAACCTGCAGCGCATCCGCGAACTGGCCGTGCAGTCGGCCAACGGTTCCAACTCGGTGGCCGACAAGGCCTCGATCCAGGCTGAAATCACCCAGCGCCTGGAAGAAATCGACCGCACCTCGGCACAGACCGACTTCAACGGCGTGAAAGTGCTGGCCGCCAACAACAAGCTGAGCATCCAGGTCGGCGCGAACGACGGCGAAACCATCGACATCAACCTCAAGCAGATCGACTCCGCCAGCCTCAAGATGACCGGCTTCTCGGTCGCCAGCAACGCGCTGAACGTCAGCGCGGCAGCCCTCACGGTCGATCCAGGCGCCGGCGCACCCGTTGCGACCGACCTGAGCGCCGTCGCCACGGCCCTGACCGCGGCCACCGGCGCCACGGTGAACGCTTCCGACCTGTCCCTGCACAATGTGCTGACCGCCGCCGGCGCCCCCACGGCGAACTGGGTGGTCAAGAGCGGTGACGACTTCTACGCGGCTTCCGTGGCTCCCGCCACCGGTGCCGTGACGCTGAACACGGCCACGGTCGATTTCACCGACCCCGCCAACGGCGTCGCGGCCGCCGTGACCCTGACGACCCAGCCCGTCAAGGTCGGCACCGATGCCGCCGGCACCGTGACCGCTTTCGTCTCCATCCAGGGCAAGAACTACGGCCTGGCCGGCATCCAGGCCGCGCTGACCGACACCGGCGCAGCCGGCAGCAACACGGTTGACGGCACCGACATCGTCCTGAGCGGCGCAACGCCCACGGCCGAATTCGCCGGCGCCGCCACCGGCAACGCGCTCAAGAAGATCGACGCCGCCCTGAAAGTGGTGGACGACCTGCGCGGTTCGCTGGGCGCGGTGCAAAACCGTTTTGACTCGGTGATCTCCAACCTGGGCACCACGGTGACCAACCTGTCTTCCTCGCGCTCGCGCATCGAAGACGCGGACTACGCGACCGAAGTGTCCAACATGACGCGCGCCAACATCCTGCAACAGGCCGGTACCTCCGTGCTGGCCCAGGCCAACCAGACGACCCAGGGCGTTCTGTCGCTGCTGCGTTAATCGCGCAAGGCGCGCTTCCTCCGGGAGGCGTGCCTGTTTTGTGCGAGCCAGGCGGCTGTGTCCGCCTGCGCTACGCACTCCCGCCTGGGTGCCCAGGCGGGAGTGCCTAGCGATTATTCGAGGAGAGCCCCGCATGACGATTTCCGCAAATGCCGCCATGACCGCGACGGGCGCGACGGCCGCTGCGTGGCGCGATGCCGCGCCGCCGCCGCCCGTCCCTTCGGCCCGCGCCGGCGCGAGCCGCGATGTTCCGGCCGAAACCGGGCCCAGGGCCGAACCCGAACGTGAACGCGAACGCAGCGCGCTGGCCGAGATCAACGAGTCCTTGCGCATGTCTTCCATCGGCGTGCAGTTCGAGTTCGACAAGGAGGCCGACACCATGGTCGTCAAGGTGGTTGACGTGGAAAGCGGCGAGCTGATCCGGCAGATGCCTTCGGAAGAGGTGGTGCGGATTTCGCGCGCACTCGGCAAGCTACAGGGCCTGCTGGTCCACCAGGCCGTTTAGTGCCGCTCAAAAACCCTCCTGGCGTTGTTGCGTCGCCTTGCCGTGCTGGTGCACTGTCTGCGGCGACGCGTCTAGCCAGGACCGCTTCGCTGGGTTTTGTGAGCAGCACTTTCATTAAAGAAGATTGAGGGATATTTCATGGCATCGATTTCAAGCCTGGGCGTCGGGTCCAACCTGAACCTGAACGACCTGCTCACCGACCTCACCAAGGCGGAGAGCCAGCCGCTGGTGCTGCTGCAAAAGCAGCAGATCAGCTACACCGCGAAGCTGTCGGCCTACGGCACGCTGAAAAACGCGCTTAGCACCCTGCAGACGGCGGCGGCCAAGCTGTCCGACGCCAACCTGTTCCAAGGCATCAAGGCCACTTCGAGCGCAAGCGACGTGCTTTCGGCCACGGGCCAGGCAACGGCCACCGCAGGCATTTACACGGTGGACGTGAGCCGGCTGGCCAGCACGCAGTCGCTGGCCGCGGCGGGCGTCTCCAGCACCAAGGCCGCGGTGGGCAAGGGCACCGTCACCATTGATTTCGGCACCATCTCGGGCGGAACATTCAACGACGCCAGCGGCACCTACAGCGGCGCCAGCTTCACGCCGGACGCCGCGCGCGCCGCGAAGTCCATCGTGATCGATGACAGCAACAATTCGCTGGAGGGCTTGCGCGACGCGATCAACAAGAGCACGGACATCGGCGTGACGGCCAGCATCGTCAATGACGGCGGCGCGTCGCCCTACCGCCTGGTACTGACCTCCAAGGAAACCGGCGAGGCTTCGAGCATGCGCATTTCCGTCGCGGGCGACGCCAGCCTGCAGGGCCTGCTCAACCACGACGCGTCGGGCGCGCAGGCCCTGCGGCAGACGGCCGCGGCCGGCAATGCGGCGCTGAAGGTCAACGGCATCCCGGTGACCTCCAAAACCAACACGGTGGTCGACGCCGCGCCCGGCGTGACCATGACGCTGGCGAAAACCGGCACCAGCACGCTGACGGTGAGCCGCGACACCTCGGCGGTGGAGGCGGCCATCAACGGCTTCGTCACGGCCTACAACAGCCTGCAGACCACGGCGGCGCAGCTGACCAAATACGACACCGAAAAGCAGACCGGCGCGGCCCTGGTCGGCGATTCGACGCTGCGCACCATACAGACGCGCATACGCGCGGCGCTCAACACGCCGCAGGCCGGCGAGCTCAAAGTGCTGTCCAAGGTCGGCGTGAGCTTCCAGAAGGACGGCACTCTGGCCTTCGACGCGTCCAAGCTCAAGGCCGCGTTCGCGGACAAACAGGGCGCGGTAGCCGAGCTGTTCGCCGGCAACGGAACGACCGGCGGCATCGGCAAGCAGGTCTCCTCGCTGCTGGACGGCTTTACCAGCAGCACCGGCATGATCAGCGCGGCCACCACGGGCGTGGAGACCACGCTGAAGTCGCTGGACAGCCAGTACACGGCGACCCAGAGCCGGGTGGACGCGACGATCGCGCGCTACAAGGCGCAGTTCACCCAGCTGGACCTGCTGGTCTCGCGCATGAACTCCACCGCCAGTTACCTGACCCAGCAATTCGCCAACATGAGTTCGAGCAATTCGAGCAAATAAGCCTGCCGCCGTTTCGATGCACACACAACCCCACACCCAACCCTACACCTATCACCCGGGCGCCAATGCCTATGCCAAGGTCGGTACCGAAAGCGCGGCCATGAGCGCCTCGCCGCACCAGCTGATCACCATGCTGTTCGACGGCGCCAAGACGGCCATCGCGATGGCGCGCCACCACATGGCGAACAAGGACATCAGCGCCAAGGGCCAGGCCATCTCCAAGGCCATCAACATCGTCGACAACGGGCTGAAGGCCAGCCTGGACGCGGAGGCCGCGGGCGCGGCCGGCGCCCAGCTGGTGGCGGACCTGTCGGCGTTTTACGCCTATGTCACGCAGCGCCTGCTGTACGCCAACCTGCGCAACGACCCGGCGCTGCTGGACGAGGCCGACCGGCTGCTGGACAGCGTGAGCTCGGCCTGGCGCGAGATCGATCCGCAGCGGCCGCGGCCGCCGCAGGTGCCGGCCGCGCCCGCGGCGTCGCGGTTTTCCACGGGAGCCTGAGCATGGGATCACAAAGTGAAGTGATGCACTGCTACGAGCAGATCGCCCCGCTGACCGAGCGCATGCTGGTGCTGGCGCGCGCCAAGCAGTGGGGCGAGCTGCCCCGGCTTGAAGGGCAGTGCAGCAGCATGGTGGAGCGCCTGAAGGACATAGAGCCGCTGAGCACGCTGGACGAGGCGCAGTCGGCGCGCAAGTATGTGCTGCTGGGCCGCATCAGCGCCAACTCGACTGAAATCGTCGGCATGATCATGCCCCAGCTTTCCAAGCTGGTCGGCGTCATGAAAAGCCTGGACCGGCAGCGCAGCCTGCACAGGGCCTACGGCCAGCCGGACGACGCCTACCTGCCATGAGCGGCGTGACGCCTCTGGTGGACACCTTGCTGGCCACGCGGCTGGGGCAGCGCGTGGACCTGGTACCGCTGAAGGCGCAGGCTGAAATCGCCGGCCCGGGCGCCGTGGCGAATGTGCAGAAGGTGGACAACGACATCCGCCTGCCTTCGCGCGAGGCATTGCAGCGCGAGCTGGGCGTGGGCCTCTTAGGCCTCTTCGGCCGTGACGGCAACCCGGCAAGCCCGGCCCCTGTCGGGGTGGAAGGCGCCGTCACCTTGAGCGCCGCCGCGCGCACGGTCAGCGCGTTGCTCAAGCTCCCGGTGGGCAGCACGCCCGCCGTGCGCGGCCTGGCACCGTTGCAGCCCCACATGCACGCGCCCGCGGTGCCGGTGCTGGCGGCCGCCCTGGCGCGCACGGTGGCCGAATCAGGCCTTTTTTACGAATCGCATTTGCAGCAATTCACGGCCGGCCAGCGCACGCTGGCGCAGCTGGCGCGAGAGCCGCAGGCCGGCCTGGCCTTGCCGGTTGCCGAGGCGCAATCGCCGGACGTGAGCGCTCCCTTATCGATTGCTGCCGTCGGCTCCACGCTGGCCTCTCTCGCGTTGCTGCTGGAGGGGATGGCGGCGCTGCCACCTGTTCCGCGCGTTCCGCCTGCTTCACCCGCTGCGACGGATGCCGGGCCGGTGCCGGCAATACCGGAAGCGGCAGCGTCGCCTGCCGCCGGCCACGGCGAAGCGCAGTCGCCCGGACCCCTGAACAAAACTGGTCAGCCAGAACCCGCGGGCCAGTCCGTGACCTACGGACCCAGCGGCTTGCCGGAGCCGGCACCGCCCAGCCCGCACGATTTTTCGCTGCCCGATGCCGACCTGCATGCCTCCAGCGCCGCTTCCGTGGACAGCGCGCGCGCCGGCCATCCCGCGGCGGCGATACACCCCGAAGCCCTGGGCCTGGTGCGCCAGCAGCTCGACATGCTGGCGCAGCCGGTGTTCCGCTGGAGCGGCGAGGGCTGGCCCGGTGTTCCGATGGACTGGGAGATCCGTCAGGAGCCTGAGGAAGGCCCCGGGCGGCAGGCCGGTGAGAGCGGCGCGCAAACGACACCCGCCGCCTGGGTCACCCGCATGACGCTCACGCTGCCCCGGCTGGGAACGGTGGACGTGCGCCTGGGGCTCAATGGCGCGGCACTGCAACTGCACCTGGATGCATCGAGGGTTGGTACGGCAGCTGTACTCAAGCAGGCCGCAGACCAGCTGTCGCGGCGCCTGCAGAGCGTGGGGCTGGCGCTGACGGATTTGCGCATAGGCGGCGCGGCCGGCATGGACGATCCCGCAGATTCGGCGGATTCAGGGGGAAATGGCAATGCCTGACAGGTCGTCTGACGACAGGGAAGCCGGTCTGGCCGGCAACCCGCAAGGCCCCCGCGCCGAAGCCGTGGCGCTGTCCCTGGGCGCCGCGGGCGAGGCGCCAACCGTGGTGGCCAAGGGTTATGGGGCGGTCGCCGAGGCCATTGTCCAGCGCGCAAAAGACAGCGGACTCTATGTTCACGCCTCTCTGGAATTGGTGAAATTGTTAATGCATGTAGATCTGGACAGCCGAATTCCACCAAATTTGTACCTCGCTGTTGCAGAAATGCTCACATGGGTCCATCAATTAGAAAATGAAGAAACGAGTACTTAAACATTAGTCAATCGATTTTCCATCCCACTGAAATACTAGTATTTTCATTAAATTCTTCGATTAATTACTAAATTTTCCTGTTTTGGCGCTTAAATGTTACTTAATTGATAAATTTGATTCGTTCATGTAATTGTCAATTTAATGTGTTAAAAATTGCAATTGAGAGGAAGTCGTACGACAAGCCGCTCAATCAATCTGTGACAGGTGACGAAATTGACTGTGATGGATGACTCGTTCACCGCTTTACATGCAAATTTTGAAAGAACAGGAACGCAACGTGATTGACACTGGTACCGCCAACGACATTGGCGATTTGAATTTGGCCTACCTGCTGCTTGCAAAGCGGCTGGTGACGGAGGACATTGCGCTGGCGATGTACCGGCTCGGCATGAGCCGGGAGCTGGCTGACCTGCTGGGCAGCCTGTCGCTTTCCCAGATTGTGAAACTGGCGGGCTCCAGCCTGCTGCTGTGCCGTTTCCGCTTTGACGACCATCCGATGCTGTCGGCGCTGACCCTGGAAGGCAAGAACCCGGCGCTGCAGCAGGCGCATGCCGCGATCCTGCTGTCGGGTCAGCAGCTTGAGGCGGTCCGGTGATGTCCCGCGTTTGGGCCCTGAGCCGCTCTTTGCCTGGAAACCGCCATGGCCGGTAAAAGCGTCATCGTGGAGGCCAGGGAAATCCACCTGGCCATGGACCTGATCAAGCTGGGCGCCCGCCTGCAGTTCCTGGAGGCCGAAACCAGCCTGAGCCGGGACCGGCTGATCAAGCTCTACAAGGAGCTCAAGGGGACCTCCCCGCCCAAGGGCCTGCTGCCCTTTTCCACGGACTGGTTCATGACCTGGCTGTCCAACATCCACTCGTCGATGTTCTACAACATCTACCGCTTCATGGTGGTCCACGGCGGCTGCACCCGCATCAACGCCATCATTAAAAGCTACCGCCTGTACATCGAGCAGGTGCAGCAGCAGGGCGGCGAGCCGGTGCTGGACTTCACGCGGGCCTGGACGCTGGTGCGTTTTTTCGACAGCGACATGCTGCAGCTGAGCACCTGCACGCGCTGCACGGGCCTCTTTGTCGCCCATGCCCATGACTCGCAGAGCAACTATGTGTGCGTGCTGTGCCGCCCGCCCTCGCGCGCCGGCAAGACCCGGACCTCGGGCGCCAGGCGCGACGAGGCCGAAGGCGGCAGCCCCGCGGCCGCCGGCGGCACGCCCGCGATCTCCTCGTCGCAGTGGCTCGCCAATGTGATGAACAGCTCGCGCACCGCCTGAAGGCGCGGCGGCTTTCTTTTTACCGGTCCAGCAGGAGAACCCCATGCTTGTCATCATCGGCTACCTCGTCGTCGTCGCCTCCGTCTTTGGCGGCTACGCCATGATGGGCGGGCATTTCGGAGTGCTGTACCAGCCGCTGGAGCTGCTCATCATCGGCGGAGCCGCCGTGGGCGCCTTCGTCGCGGGCAACGACGGCCGCACCATACGCGCCACCCTCAAGGAATTGCCCAAGCTGCTGGCCAGCTCTAAAAAGCACGACAAGGCGCTCTACATGGAGCTGCTGGCCCTGCTCTACGTGCTGCTGTCCAAGGGCCGCAAGGACGGCATGATGGCGCTGGAGTCCGAGATCGACGATCCGCACAACAGCCCGCTGTTCGCGCCCTACGCGGTGATCCTGGGCGACGCGCGGGTGCTGGAGTTCCTGACCGACTACCTGCGCCTGATCGTGAGCGGCAACACCGACCCCTTCGAGATCGAGCAGCTCATGGACCACGAGCTCGAAACCTACAAGCACGAGGCGGAAGTGCCGGCCCACAGCCTGGCGCGCGTGGGCGACGCGTTGCCGGCCCTGGGCATCGTGGCGGCCGTGCTGGGCGTGGTGCACGCGCTGGCCTCGGCCGACCTGCCGCCGGCCGAGATGGGCCAGCTGATCGCGCACGCCATGGTCGGCACCTTCCTGGGCATCCTGCTGGCCTACGGCTTTGTGTCGCCGCTGGCCACGCTGATAGAGCACAAGGTGGCGGAGTCGCTCAAGGCCTACCAGTGCGTCAAGGTCACGCTGATGGCAAGCCTCAACGGCTACGCACCGCAACTGGCGGTGGAGTTCGGCCGCAAGATTTTGTATTCGACCGAGCGGCCGTCCTTCATCGAGCTGGACGGCCACGTGCGCGAGGTCAAGGCGCGCTGAGGCGGCCGGTCAACGGAAGCTGGCGAAATTCCATGAGCGAGACCGCGCGAAGAATCATCGTCATACGGCGTCCCGTGAAGGCGGCCGCCCACCATGGCGGCGCCTGGAAGATCGCGTTCGCCGATTTCATGACGGCCATGTTCGCCTTCTTCCTGGTGCTGTGGATATTGAGCATCTCCTCGCCCAAGCAGCTCGAGGGCATCGCCGACCAGTTCAAGATGCCGCTGAAGGTGGCCATTGCCGGCGGCAAAAAAAGCAGCACCAGCACCAACGTAATTCCCGGCGGCGGCGCCGACCCCAGCCATGCGGACGGGGAAGTCCGGCAGGCCGCCGCCGACAGCGGCAAGGACCCGGACGACGGCCAGCGCCTGGAGGCGCTCAAGGAGCGGCTGGACAACCTGATCGAGTCCAGCCCGGTGCTCAGGCAGTTCCGGCCCCAGCTGCTGATCGACATCACGCCAGAGGGCCTGCGCATCCAGATCGTGGACAGCAACAACCGCCCCATGTTCGACCGCTCCAGCGCCGTGGTGGTGGCCTACATGCGCAGCATCCTGCGCGAGATCGCCCCGGTGCTCAACGAGCAGCCCAACAAGCTCACGCTCTCGGGTCACACCGACGCCACCGTGTACTCGCAGGGCGACAAGTCCTACAGCAACTGGGAACTGTCGGCCGACCGGGCCAATGCCTCGCGGCGCGAGCTGGTGGCCGGCGGCATGCAGGACGGCAAGATCCTGCGCGTCATGGGCGTGTCGTCCAGCGTGCACCTGAACAACGACGACCCTTACGCGGCGGTCAACCGGCGCATCAGCATCCTGGTGCTGAACAAGCGCGCCCAGGCCGACATCGAAAGCGGCAATGCCGCAACCGCCAGCGCGCCCTTCCTCGCGACCGGCAAGGCCGCGAAGGCCGCCAACAGCGCCGGCCCCGGGATCAAGCCTGCCGGCGCGTCGCAGGCGTTGAACCCCAGCCTCACCAAACCTGAAAACCGGACCTGATGCACAAAAAAACCATCCTGGTGGTCGACGACTCGGCCGTGATGCGCCACCTCAATTCCGCCGTCCTTGAAGAGGGCGGCTACCAGGTACTGCTGGCCGGCGACGGCCAGGCCGCGCTGGAAAAAATGGTGGACACCCCCGTGGACCTGGTGCTGACCGATTGGACCATGGTCCCCATGGACGGCTGCGAGCTCACGCGCCGGCTGCGCGCGCGGCCGGCTTGCGCGGCCCTGCCCATCCTGGTGCTCAGCACCCTGAGCAACGAGGCCAGCAAGGCCGACGCGCGGCAGGCCGGCGCCACCGGCTGGCTGTGCAAACCGATAGAGCCCGAAACGCTGCTGGCCGTGGTGGGTAGCCTGATGAACCCGGCGCGGGCCTGAGGCGGCGCGGCAGCCAACAAGAGAAACCTTCCCCTTATGGACATCACCCAGTTCTACCAGACATTTTTTGAAGAAGCCGACGAGTTGCTGGCCGAGATGGAACAGCTGTTCCTGGGCCTGGACCTGGAGGCGCCCGACGGCGAACACCTCAATGCGGTGTTTCGCGCCGCGCATTCCATCAAGGGCGGCGCGGCCACCTTCGGTTTTGTCGCGCTGACCGACACCACCCACCTGCTGGAAAACCTGCTGGACCGGGCGCGCCACGGCGAGCTCAAACTCAATACCAAGATGATGGATGCTTTTCTGGAGACCAAGGACGTGTTGCAAAAACAATTGAGCGCCTACAGGGCCGGCGCCGAGCCCGAAGCCGGCATGGTGGCCGAGATCTGCGCGGTGCTGCAGCAGCTCGCGCGGGAAGCCGGCGGAACGCCGCCCGCGCCGCCTGTTATTGCCGCGCCACCGGCGCCCGTGGCCGCACTGCAGGCCGAACCTACCGCAGAGGCCGGGCCCGCGGCCGAGCGGACCCTGAAGGTGCGTTTTTCCAAGGTGTCGGAAAACGACTGCAAGCTGCTCAGCGAGGAGATGGCCAACCTGGGCCAGGTGACGGCGCAGACCCAGGAAGAGGGCAGCCTGACGATCTGGCTCAAGACTGGTTGCGACGGCAACGACGTGATCGCGGTCTGCTGTTTCATCATCGAGGCCGAGCAGATCGACATCCGCGAGGAGGGTGCGCCCGCCGCGCCAGCCCAGCCGGTGACGGCGCAGCAAGCTGAAGCGGCCGCGCCGCAGTCTGCAAGCCAGTCCGCGCCCGCCGTAGCCAGCGCACCGGCGGTGGCTGCTGCTGCCGCCGCCGTGCAGAACAAGGAGTCCAGCTCGATACGCGTGGACGTCGAAAAAGTCGACCAGATCATCAACCTGGTCGGCGAGCTGGTGATCACCCAGTCCATGCTGACGCAGACCGCCTCCCTGCTGGACCCGGTGGTGCACGAGCGCCTGCTCAGCGGCATGGGCCACCTGGAGCGCAATGCGCGCGACCTGCAGGAGTCCGTCATGTCCATACGCATGATGCCCATGGACTATGTGTTCAGCCGCTTCCCGCGCCTGATCCGCGATCTCTCGGCCAAGCTCGGCAAGCAGGTGCAGCTGGTCACGGTCGGCAAGGAAACCGAACTCGACAAAAGCCTGATCGAGCGCATCATCGACCCCATCACCCACCTGGTGCGCAACAGCCTGGACCACGGCATCGAAGGCCCGGAGCGCCGCGCCTACGCCGGCAAGGACCCGGTGGGCCGGCTCACGCTGTCGGCCCAGCACCAGGGCGGCAGCATCGTGATCGAGGTCAAGGACGACGGCGGCGGCCTGGTGCGCGAAAAGATTCTGGCGAAGGCCCTGCAGCAGGGCATGCCCGTGAGCGAAGCCATGCCGGACGAGGACGTCTGGCAGCTGATCTTCGCGCCGGGTTTTTCCACGGCCGAAGCGATTACCGACGTGTCGGGCCGAGGCGTCGGCATGGACGTGGTCAAGCGCAACATCCATGAAATGGGCGGCCATGTGGAGATCGCCTCCGTGCAGGGCAAGGGCACGACGATTCGCATCGTGCTGCCGCTGACGCTGGCCATCCTCAACGGCATGTCGGTCAAGGTCGGCGAGGAGGTCTACATTCTGCCGCTGAACTACGTCATCGAATCCCTGCAGCCACTGGACAAGGACGTGCACTCCATCACCGCCGACGAGCACGTCATGCATGTGCGCGGCGAATACCTGGCCCTGCTGGAGCTGCACAAGCTTTTCGACGTGGCCGGCGCGGTGCGTGTGCCCACCCAGGGCATCGCCGTCATCGTGCAGGCCGAGGGCACGCGCTTTGCGCTGCTGGTCGACCAGTTGG
Source organism: Polaromonas sp. CT11-55 (assembly GCF_047303325.1). Taxonomy (NCBI): domain Bacteria; kingdom Pseudomonadati; phylum Pseudomonadota; class Betaproteobacteria; order Burkholderiales; family Comamonadaceae; genus Polaromonas; species Polaromonas sp. CT11-55. The sequence continues at coordinate 59,067 of NZ_JBKBEX010000004.1, forward strand.
TAGGCCAGCACCAGGTCGTGGTGAAAAACCTGGAAACCAACTACCGCAAGGTGCCCGGCATTTCGGGCGCGACCATCCTGGGCGACGGCAATGTCGCGCTCATCATCGACGTGGCGGCGGTGCAGCGCGCCAATCGCGACAAGGCGGCCCAGCGCGGCCAGGCGCGCCCGGCGCTGGTGGCGGCCGCGGCCGCCGCCGCGTCGCGCGCGCTGGAGGCGGCGATGGCGGCGTAAATCCGCGAAATCCGGGAGATAGATCTATCCGCAGATTTCGCAGATGAACGCAGATTGAAGAGAAGGAATTTGTACTCCGGATCTCATCCCTGTCTCCACGCGCTGCCCGCACGGCCTTGCATCATGATGGGTTTTATCTGTGTAAATCTGCGTAATCTGCGGATATGGATTCATCCGCGGATTTTCACGGTGAGGATTTTTGAGCGCCCCTTACAGCGTCACGGTAAAGCAGGTGCTGCGTCCTGGCTCGCTGCGCACGGCGATCTTGCCGCCGTGCAGCTCGACCGAGTTCTTCACGATGGCCAGTCCCAGGCCGGTGCCGGGAATGTCGCCGACATTGCTGGCGCGGTGAAAGGACTCGAACAGGTGCGGCATTTCCTCGGGCGGTATGCCTATACCCTGGTCCTCGACCTCGAAGACCGTGCAGTCCGCCTGCAGGGAGATGCGAAAAGCCACCTCGCCGCCCTGGGGTGAGTACTTGATGGCATTGGACAGCAGGTTGCCCAGGATGTGGCGCAGCAGCTTGGCATCGAAGAGGCCGGGCGGCGGCGCGGCCGGAAAATCGGTCAACACCTTGCAATTCGACTTGGGCTGCAGCGCCCGGGCTTCCTCGACGATGGCATGGCACAGCGCGAGCAGGTCGGTGGGCCCCGGGCGGAATTCCAGCATCTGCGCTTCCACCTGGCCTATCAGCAGCACGCGGTCCAGCATGCGCGCCATGCGCTGCACACCGGCGCCTATGCTCTCGAAGATTTCCACTTTTTCTTCCGGCGGCATGCGGTCGCTGTAGTCCCTGAGCAGCTCGGAGGCCGACAGGATGGCCGCCAGCGGCGTGCGGAACTCGTGGCTGGTCATGGAGACGAAGCGCGAGCGCAGGTCGTTGAGCTCTTTCTCGCGCTCCAGCGCCGCGCGGATATTGTCTTCGGCCCTGCGCCGGTCGGTGATGTCCAGAAGCGTCCAGATCACGCCGGCGTCGGGATTGCGGTCGCTCACGCAGCGGCCCGCCAGCTGCACCCACAGCGTCTCGCCGTTGCGGCGCCAGAACTTGCGCTCGTCGACGTAGACGCCGTCGCGCACCAGCTTGGCGCGGGTCTCCTTGCCGTCGGATTCATAGGTCGCGTCGTCGTCGTACAGCAGGCGTGATGATTTCCCGACCAGTTCCTCGCGCGAGTAACCCGTCATCTCCAGGTATTTGTCGTTGACCCACTGGATGCGGCGCTCCACGTTGAAGCTGATGCCGACCAGCGCGCTGTTGAAGATGGCCTCGCGCTCGGAGGAGGCCCGCGCCAGCGCCGCCTCCAGTTCCTTGCGCGGCGTGATGTCCATCACGGCCCAGACGCTGCCCTGGGTCTTGTCGAGCACGCTCACGGCCTTGCCCGAGGCCGTCACCCAGAACAGGCTGCCGTCCAGCCGGCGCATCTGCAGGTCGCCCTGGTAGGCGCGCCCCTCGTTCATGCAGGCGGCGATGTCCCCGGCCACGCGCAGGTATTCCTGCTGCGAGGAAAACAGCGTGCTCCAGTCGCGCGGCGCGGGCGTGTCGGCCGAGACGCCGAACATCCTGGCCATGGCCTGGTTGGACCAGCGGAACACGCCCTCGTGCGTGAGGAAGGCGATGCCGACCAGGGAGTTTTCCAGGATGGTCTCGCGCTCTTCCAGCGTGTCGCGCAGTTGCTCTTCGAGCTTTCTGCGCTGGCTGATGTCGGAGAAAAAAGTCAGTATGCCCTGTTCGCCGTCCCAGGGAACCACGGAGACGCTGATGCCTATCCAGCGGATCTCCCCGCTGGGCAGCAACAGGCGCAGCTCGTAGCGGCTGGGCACATCCTCGCCGGCCAGCCGCCTGCGCTGGCGGCCCAGCACCAGAGCGTGGTCGTCGGGGTGGATGCGGTGCAGAAAGCCGACCTGCAGCATTTCGTCCAGGCCGATGCCGGCGATCTGCGCGGCGCGCTCATTGGCGTAGGCGATGCGCTCGTCCTTCACGACGATCATGCCCTCGTCCACATGCTCGATCACCGCGCGGTAGCGTTCGGTGGAGCGGCGCACGCTGTCGGCCAGGGCGCGGCTTTGCGTGATGTCGGAGAAAAAAGTCAGCGAGGCCGTGTCCCCGTCCCAGGGAATGACGCTGCTGCCCATCGAGAGCCAGCGCGGCGCCTTGTCGGGCTGCACCAGCCGCACGTCGATGCGCCCGGCGCCTTGCTGCGCGGCGGCCAGCTGGTCGTCGGGATGCAGGTGGTGGAAAAACCCCTGCTTGAGGATGTCGGCATAGGGGATGTCGAGGATGGCCGCGGCGCGCTGGTTGGCGAACACCACCTTGCCGCGCTGCGTCACCACCACGCCGTCGTTGACGTGCTCGATGACGGCGCGGTAACGCTCCTGCGACAGGCGCGCGGCCTGCTCGGCGGCCCGGCGCCTGGAGATGTCGCGAATGAAGGCGCCGAAACCGGGCATGCCGCCCGCGCTGTCCGCCGGCACGGTGAAGATGGACAGCTCGACGGGAAGCAGGGCGCCGCTTTTGTGCAGGGCCTCGACCTCCAGCAGCCGCTCTATGGTCCTGGCCCTGCCTGTCTTGAGGTAGGCGGCCAGGCCCGCCTCATGCGCGGCGCGCTGCGCGGGCGGCACGATCAGCTCGCACATGCGCTGGCCCACGGCCTCGCCGGCGCGCCAGCCCAGCATGTGTTCGGCGCTGGCGTTCCAGCTCGTGATGATGCCGCCCGCATCCATCTCCAGTACGGCGTCGCGCGCCGAACCAAGCAGCGACACCAGGTGCCGCTGCCGGGCCTCGAGCGCGCGTATGGTTTCGCGCAGCTGCGCCTCGGTGGCGGGCGCCTCCGATGCCGGAGCGCAAGAGGTTTCTTCGGTGTGCCGCAAGGATGTGGGCATGAATCGTGGCAGGTGTGGCGTGCCACTGCGGCAGGCTGTTGGGCTGTTGGGGTGAGGGGGCCTGGGGCATTCTCTGCGATGCGCCCGGCATCGGTCAATCGGAAAACCGGTTTGCCGTGCCAGTGCTGCCACCCGGAAAAAATGTCGGCGCCCGCAGACAGCGCAGAGCGCTGATTCCGTTGGACTTTTTACATTCCCGGCCGGCGCCTGTCGGCCCGCGCCGACAGGCGGTGGTCCGCAAAAAAACGAAGACCGTTGATTTCATTCATGAATTTCAGTGGCATGCAAATTGGGTACAGAAGGGGCAACTCAATCAGCAGGTAGAACAACAATGGCCCAGAAGAAGAATGTGTTTCGGCGGATCGCGGTACCCGGCCTTCTGGGCAGCCTGCTGCTGTGCCAGGAGCATGCACAGGCCCAGCAGGACGGCCAGGTGCAACTGGAGCCCAACGACCAGGTCATACGCGCCTGGCAGCAAAACAACCTGGGGGCGGCGGCCGGCCCCTCGCTGGCGCGCCAGGAGGACGGCGGCACCCGGCTTGAATGGAAGGGCGGCCTGACGGTCGACACCTATGGCAACGACGTTCATTCGGCCGGCGGCAACCTCAACACGCCGCTGCGCACCGGCGCCTTCTACAAGAACACCTACAACAGCGACCTTCGCGCCACCTACAAGGACAACACCGTCGATTATTTCCAGCTGGGCGCCACCGGTAGCAACGACCTGTCGGTGCTGAGCCAGAACCGCTACCAGGTCAACAACATGCAGCTGGGCCGCGCCGGGGCGGGTTATATGCTTTCCCTGGGCGACGTCACGCCCAATTTCTCCAGCCTGAGCTCCGCGCTGGGCGTGCGCGGCCTCTACGGCCAGCGGCAATTCGGCGAGGAAATGACCGTGTACGGCTTCACCGGCATGGTCGCCGAAAGCTGGGAAGCCCTGGACAACAAGGTGCCGCGAACCCAGTACCTGAAAGACGTCCACGGCCTCAAGCTTGAAAAAGCCTTCGGAAGCTCGCTGAAAACCTATGTGACCAGCCAGAGCTCCTCCGAGCGCGAGCCGACCACCGTGATGGCGCAGCCGCTGGCCGCGCAGCGGGGCAAGACGCGTTCCTTCAGCGGCGGCTTCCAATACCAGGCCGAGCAGTTCACCCTGGCCGGCGAAACCGCCGGCAGCCGCTACGAGAACGGCGGCACCTCGGACCGCCCGGGCCGGGCGAGCATCCTCGACGCGAGCTGGCGCGGCGAAGGCTACGGTTTTCGCGGCGGCTACCACGACATCTCCAGCGGCTATACCTCGCTGTCGCTGCAGGCGCAGCCCGGTGTTCGCGAAGCCTATGCCGGCGTCGACTGGACAGTGGCGCCATGGATCGCGCTGGCCACCGACGTGCGCCGCTCGCGCCTCACGACACTGGCCACCGCCGGCTTCGAGTCGACCTATGTCGACTCGAACGCTGTGGCCGCGCGCGCCAACATCAATTTCGGGCCGGACTATCCGGGCTGGGCGCTGGCCCTGCAGCAGGCCGAGTCCCGTGCGCTCAATTCCGCCATGCAGGCATCGCGCAACCGGGACTTTTCGTCCACCCTCAATTACACGACCCCCACGTGGAACGCCGGTGTCGGTTTCGGCTGGGGCAAGGTGACCAGCGAGGTGTGGCCGGCCAGCGATTCGCTTAATGACAACTGGGCCTTCAATCTGGGCCACACCTTCTCCGACGCCCAGCCGGACCTGCCGCAGACCTGGAGCCTGGGCGTGAACCTCACCGCGGGCGCGCAGAAGCAGCGCCTGCTGTCGGGCGGACAGACCAGCAATACCAACTACACCTTCACCGTGACCGGCCAGCGCGCGGGCTGGGGCAGCGTCAACCTGCTGGTGATGAGCGGGCGCACCACCCAGCTTTACGGCGGCCCCAGCCTGCGGCTGGAGGGCTACCAGCTGGAGGCGGTCTACGCCATCTCCGAGAAATGCTCGCTCAAGGCCTATGCGCGCAGCAGCCACCGCAATATCGACGACCCGGTGCTGGCCGCGAAGGAAAGCGCCGCCGGCCTGCAACTGAACATCAGTTTTTAAGGTGACCGCGATGAAAAAAATTCTCTCCCTGCTGTGCCTGCTCGCCACGGCTTCCTCCCTGTTTTCGCTGGCTTCACCGGTTTTATCGGCTTCACCGTTTTCATCGGGCGCTGCCGCCAAGGTCGCTTCCGCGCCCGCCGCCCCCAAGGACAGCCGCCAGGCGCAGGCCGCGCTGCGCCAGCTGCTGGCCGCCCACGTTGCCGGCAACCAGGCCGGCATGGAAGCGCTGGTGTCGCCCGACATGCCCGGCTACGCCGGCGTGGTGGAGGCCGCGCGCCAGGCCAGGCCGATGCAGAAACAGCTGCGGATCACGCTGTCGGACCTGCGCGCGCAGCCCTCCGAAGATGCCGCCCTGGTGCTGGTCCAGGCGCGCTGGGAAAAACGCTATGTGCGCCTGCCCGCGGGGCTGCAGGTGCGCAAGAGCGGCGAGGCCGTGTTCACGCTCAAGCGCAGCGAGGGCGGCTGGAAGCTGGCCGGCCTGAGCGGCGACAACCTCTTCGCCGCCGACTAGGCCGCGCGGCAAGCGACCCCTTTCTTGAACCCTTCCTCCACGGCGCACGACTCACCGGCAAGCCCGCGGCATTCGTTCGCCTCCATGACCACGACAGGCACACCATGAAACACACAACCTTCACTCCCATGCTGCTGGCGCTCGCGCTGTGCCTTTGCCTGCAGCAGGCCCATGCGGCCGGCCAGATCGATTTCATCGAGGGCAATGTCAGCGTCACCACCGCGGCGGGCCAGCTGCGCGTGCCGGGCAGGGGCGAGACCCTGGATGCGGGTGATGCCATCGTGACCGGCCGCGACGGGGAGATCCATGTGCGCATGGACGACAACGCGCTGATCGCCCTGCGCGCCAACACCTTTTTGCGCATCGAGGCCTACCGGGCCGAAGGCGGCGCCGACGACAACGCCGTGTTCCGCCTGCTGCGCGGCTCCTTCCGCTCGGTGACGGGCTGGATAGGCAAGAACAACCCGAAGAACTACGCGGTGCGCACCACCACCGCCACCATAGGCATTCGCGGGACCGACCACGAGGTGCTGGTCGTCGGCGAGGGCGAGGATGCGGGGACCTACGACAAAGTCAACACCGGTGAGACCGAAATGGACACGCCCGTCGGCAAGGTGTCGGTGCTGCCCGGCCAGGCCGCCTTCGCGTCCAGGACGGCAGCGCTTCCACCCCGGGTGCTGCCGGCCGTGCCCGCGCTGTTTGTCGCCACGAAGAATGAAGCCATCATCGAAAGCAGCAAGAAGCTGCTGGAAGAAACGCGCGACGAACGCCTGGAGCAAAAGCAAAAGGACAACGTGCGCAAGGGAACGGACAGCAACGGCAAGCCGAGGATCGGCGAGCCCGAGGACGCGCGCAAAGCCCTGGCGGCCTTCGAGGACATCCTGCGCGCTTTCGAGGCCGGCAACGTGTCCTTGATACGCCAGAAGCTGGACCCGTCCATGATCGGCTACCAGCAGCTGCTGGACAACATCACGCAGGAAAACAACGAGTGCAAGCAGATGCGCGTGACCCTGCTCAACACCCAGGTGCAGGCCGGCCCCAACCTGGCCGTGCTGCAGACCGGCTGGGAAAAGCGCTGCCTGCTGCTGCCGTCCTTCACGCCGCGGCTGACGACGGGCCGCAGCACCGTGCTGCTGCACTTGGGCCCCAACGGCTGGACCTTTGCCGCGATCACCGGCGGCAGCATGCTGGAGCGCAGCGGCCCGGTTGTTCCCGGCGCGCCGGCCGGCGGCCCTGCCGCCAGGACACTGGCGACGCTGGCCGTCGCCAACATCGGCGCCTCCTATGCGGCGGCCGGCGGGGGCGTGGCGCCGCCCGCACCCCTGCCTTTCAGCATCACCGTGACCGACCCCGACCGCGTGGGCGCCGCCTCCGTGACCGTGACCATCACCACCTCCGCGCCCTTCGCGAATGACTCCATGGTGCTGACCCTGCCCGCCGTGACCCCCGGCTCCTCGCAGTTCAGGGTGACCACGGTGAGTTTTTCCAAGGCGGCGGCCGGTTGCACCAGCACCAATGTGCCCACCAATCCCGCGTCGCTGGAGATTTGCCCCGGCGGCACGGCCACCGTGTCCTTCACCGACACCACCACGCCGTCGGGCGCGCCTCAGGTCGTGACGCAAACCGTGGCGGTGCCCTGAGCGCGGGAAAAAAATCGCGACGGCATTGAACCCCGCGCGGTGAACGCGCGACTCACAGACAACAAGGGCACGGCGGGCAAGGGGTCCGCCGGCCCGACAGGGAGCTTGATCTGATGGACGCACACGCAGGCGCGCTGGCACGGCAGGACATGGAGCTGTGCCGCCTCATGGAACAGGTGGCCGCGCGCGACGAGGCCGCCCTTTCCACGCTTTACAAGCGCATGAGCCGGGTGATCTACGCCTTTTCGCTGCGCCGCCTGTGCCAGCCCGAGGCCGCGGAAGAGGTGGTGGTGGAAACCATGTACGAAGTCTGGAAGGGCGCGCCGCGCTTTGCGGGCCGTTCCATGGTGACCACCTGGATACTGGGCATCGCGCGCCACAAGGCGATGGACAAGCTGCGCACGCGCGGCGGCGAGATGAGTGAACCCCTGGGCGACGAAGCCGAGGCCATTCCCGACAGCCGCCCCTCGGCTTATGAACTGATCGCCGGCCGGCAAAGGCAGGGGCAGGTTGCCCTGTGCATGGAAGCCCTGCCGGACGAGCAGCGCGAATGCATCCACATGGTGTTCTACGAGGACGCGCCGCTGGCCGAGATCGCCGCGGTCCAGGACTGCCCTGAAAACACGGTCAAGACACGTTTGTTCCACGCCCGCCGCAAGATGCGGGAATGCCTTGAGCGCCAGGTCTGGCGCATGGAGCGCGCATGATGCACAGCGAACAGGAATTGCGGGACCTGCTGCCCTGGCATGTCAACCACACGCTGGACGCGGACACCTGCCAGGAGGTCGAGGCGCTGGCCGGGCGCTCGCCGCTGGTGCGCGCTGAAATCCACTGGCTCGAGCAATTGCGCAGCCAGATCCGGCAGTTTCGCGACGAGGCCGAACAGCGGCCCGACGACGCGGGGCTGGATATGCTGCTGGCGATGATCCACGCGGAAGATGCCGGCAAGCTCGTGCGCCTGCGCGGCCGCTGGAATGCCTGGCTGGCCGCGCCGCGCCGGTACTCGGTCGCCGGTCTGGCCGCCGCCGTGGTCCTGGCGCAGGCCGCGCTGATAGGCGCACTGCTGCAGCGTGAGGCACCCGAGACGCTCACCCCGCTGTCGGGTGAGACGGCGGCGGGCGGCGAATTGCTGCAAGTGACCTTCAAGCCACGGGCGACCGAGGCGCAGATACGCGGCCTGCTGGCTGGCCTGCGGGCGGAGATTGTTTCCGGTCCGGGCGCGCTGGGTGTCTACACGGTGCGTGTGCCCGAAGGGCAGGGACAGCCGGTGCTGGCGAGCTTGCGCGGCAGCAGCGCCATCGTCGAATCGGCGGCCTTGCTGGCCGGCCGCTGAAGGCATGGGCCTGAACGCTCGCGACCGCATGAACGCATGCTGGTTTTTTCCGCTTGCCTGTATCGCGCTGGCCGCTTTGCCGGCGAAGGCTGCCACCGACGAAGAGCCCGATTGCAAGCGCTACCGTATCGCGGGCCTGCCTTGCCCCGCCAAGCCAGGCGGTGCGCGGCCGGCCACCAGGCCGCTCTTGCCCCCGCGCGCGGTGGAGCCGGCGCCGGCGGCGGGCCGCTCACTGGCAGCACCGGCACCGGGCGTGCCCTCGCCGCCGCCCTCGCCATTGTTTCCACTCGCGGCACCCACGGCGCCCACGGCACCCGCAACACCTGGCCTGCCGGCCTTGCCCGCGGGCAGCGCCCTGCTGCCCATGGCGATCGCGCCTTTGGCAGCGCCCGGCCCGCCGGTCCAGACACGCGAGCCTGGGCAGGTCGTGGTGTACTGGGCCGCGGTGGACGAGGCCGACGCGGCGCTGGAGCGGCTGGCGCGCGAGCGGCGGGTTCTGCCCATCACCCGCTCGCGGCTGGAGGCACTGGGCGGCGTGCTCGCGGTGTTCCAGCTCGAGAGCGCGGCGCAGGCCGCCGATTTCCGCGCACAGTTGCTGCGCGACTTTCCAGGCTTGGCCGCGGACTTCAACACACGCTACCGCCCGCTTCAGCAAAACCAGGCGAGGCCGCGCATCTACCTGCCGCAAAAAATCGACCAGGTATCGACAGGGGTGGAGCCGGCGAGCCAGGGCACCACACGCGTGGGCATGGTGGATGGCCCGGTGGCGGCCATCGCGGCGCTCGCGGGCGCGCGCATCAGCCGCAAAAGTTTCCTGGCCGCCGGCGAGACGGCCGCACCGGTGGGCCATGGCACCTCTGTTGCCGCGCTGATCGCGGGACAGGACGCCGGTGTTGCGGGCTTTCGCGCCATGGCGCCCGGGGCCAGCCTGCACTCGGCCGAGATCATGCGCAGCGTGGGCGCCGACGACTGCAGCAACAGCGCGGCCCTGGTGCGCGCGCTGGACTGGCTGCTGGCTGAAAACGTGCAGCTCATCAACCTCAGCCTGGGCGGGCCCGGCGACGCGGTGATGGAAAAAGCCTTTGCCCGGCTCGCCGAATTTCCGGTGGCGCTGGTCGCCGCGGCCGGCAACGGTGGCCCGGCGGCGCCGCCGGCCTATCCGGCAGCCTATCCCGGTGTGATTGCCGTGACGGCGACCGACGCCTCCGACAACGTGTACGCCGCGGCCAACCGCGGCGCCTACATCACGCTGGCGGCGCCCGGTGTGGACCTCTGGGTGCCCGACGGGGCTTTCGGCCACTATGTGAGCGGCACCTCGTTTTCCGCGGCCGTGGTGAGCGCCGCCGGCGCGCTGCTGCTGGGGCGCAACCCGCTGCTCAAGCCCAGGTCGCTGGCCCGCCAGCTGTGCCGGGGCGCCAGGGACCTGGGCGCGCCGGGGCCTGACCCGGTCTTCGGCTGCGGCCTGATCCAGGTGGGTGCTTCGCTGCGCGACGAGCGGCTATGAACGGTTCTATGGACGGTCAGATTTACGGTTTTCGGCCCGGGCCGCAGGGGTTATGCTTATGAAAAACACTACAACAACGGTTCTGCCACTGCTTCCGTTTGCAGTCAGCGCGGATTTTGACGGGCACCTATGGCACGCATTCTGATAGTCGACGACGATCCGGCACTGCTCAAGCTGCTGTCATTGCGGCTCCACTACGAAGGCCATGTTCCCATTGAAGCCAGCAGCGGCGCGGCCGCGCTGGCCAGGCTGGACCATGAGCTGCCCAACATCCTGATCACCGACCTGCGCATGCCCGGCATGGACGGGCTGCAGCTCTTCGAAGCCGTGCACAGGCGCTACCCGCTGCTGCCGGTGCTGATCCTGACGGCCAACGGCACCATTCCTGATGCGGTCAACGCCATGCAGCGCGGCGTGTTCGGCTACATCACCAAGCCTTTCGAGGGCGCGGACCTCATGCTCGAGGTAAACCGCGCGCTGGAGGTGTCCTCCACCCTGGGCGCCGACATGCCCGGCGAGCTGCCCGGCGAAGCCTGGCGCGAGGCCATCATCACGCGCAGCCCGCGCATGGAAAAACTGCTGGCCGAAGCCCGGCTCATGGCGCAGAGCGACGCCTCGGTGCTGATCCACGGCGAGAGCGGCACCGGCAAGGAATTGCTGGCGCGCGCGCTGCATGCCTCCAGCGCGCGCTCCCATGAGGCACTGGTGGCGGTGAACTGCGGCGCCATTCCCGAGAACCTCGTGGAGTCGGAGCTGTTCGGCCACGTCAAGGGTGCCTTCACCGGCGCGGTGCGCGACAGCGTGGGCATGTTCACCAGCGCGCACCGCGGCACCATCTTCCTCGACGAGATCGCCGACCTGCCGCTGGCCATGCAGGTCAAGCTGCTGCGCGTGCTGCAGGAGCGCGAGGTGCGGCCCGTGGGCGCGGCCAAGCCGCACAAGGTCGACGTGCGCGTGATCTCCGCCTCCAACCGCAAGCTCGAGGATGAGGTCGCCGCGGGCCGCTTTCGCGAGGACCTGTTTTACCGCCTCAACGTGGTGGGGCTGACGCTGCCGCCGCTGGCCGGGCGCCGCGAGGACATCGCGTTGCTGGCCAACCATTTCATGCGCAGCCTGGCGCAGCGCTACGCCAAGTCGCTGACGGCTTTCGCGCCGGGCGCGCTGGAGCTGCTGGGCACGGCGTCCTGGCCGGGCAATGTGCGGCAGCTGCAGAACGTGGTCGAGAAATGCGTGGTGCTGTGCACCGGCACGCTGATCCCGGTCACGCTGGTGCAAAGTGCGCTGAGCAGCCAGGGCTCCGAGCTGCTGCCGCTGGACGAGGCGCGCAAGGAGTTCGAGCGCGGCTACCTCACGCAGCTGCTCAAGATGACCAACGGCAACGTGGCCCAGGCGGCCAAGCTCGCCAGGCGCAACCGCACCGATTTCTACGCGCTGCTGGCGCGCCACGAACTCGAGTCGGCCAGCTTCAAGGCCTGAGAAGCGGCCCCGCGCCGCCGGCACGGGCGGTGCATTCCCACAGCGTTTCATCCGCATCCGCATTCGCACCCGCGAAGGCGCAAGCGCTGCCCCGGTCCAGGCCGCGCAAGCTTTGAGGGGCAGCCGCCCAGCCCCGGGCGCGGCGCAATGTGTCGGCCTGCGCAGACAGCCCCAAGCCATGATCTCGCTGGTGTTTTCTTCAGGAGCCCTGAAAGCTGTCGGGAAACACCGACAGCCGTGAACCGGTTTGTTTCTCCAAGTCATTGATTTCATTGAATAAATGATCTGGCATGCATCTTGGATACCAAGAACGTACCGATCAAGACCATTCAGAAGGAAATCAAGTCCATGAACTCAGAGCAAATCAACCTGGTGCAAGCCAGCTTTGCCAATGTCCGTCCCATCGCGCCCGTGGCCGCCGAGCTGTTTTACGAGCGCCTCTTTGTCCTCGATCCCTCGCTGCGCCCCATGTTCAAGGGCGACCTGGTGCACCAGGGCCGCATGCTGATGGCGATGCTCAACTCCGCCGTCAACGGCCTGACCCAGCTCGACACCATGGTTCCCGTGGTGCGCCAGCTCGGCGCGCGCCACGTCAAATACGGCGTGCGCGACGAGCACTACGCCACGGTCGGCAGCGCCCTGCTGTGGACGCTGGAGCAGGGGCTGGGCGACAAGTTCACGCCCGCCGTTCGCGAGGCCTGGGCCGCGGCCTACGACATGCTGGCCGGCGTGATGCAGCTGGGCGCCATCGAGGCGCAATCGCGCCACTCCGCTTCGGCCTGATTCCCCGCCGTCCAAAAAAAGCCATCGCCCTGAACCGCGCGCGCGGAACAGGCGAGCCATGCAAGCGCTGCCGGCGCCCCGTGCCCGGCAGCCTCCTTCACTTTGATTGAGAAGTCTCCCCATGAAAACCTCCCTGAAGAAATACGCGCTGAGCCTGGCCTGCCTGATCGCCGTGTGCGGCTCGGCCCATGCGGTCGGCACCATCACCGGCCTCGTGGCCGTGCCGGCCAATCCGGTGGCCGGCGAGTCCGTCAAATACAAGATCAGCACCAGCGGCGCCGGCGCCTGCGGCGTGCGTGTGGTCTACGCCGGCGGCAGCTACGAGCCTTCGGACAACATGCTGATCAACAACCAGCCGGCGGCCGGCGGCGTGATGGACAAGACCATTGCCAAGGCGGGCACCTACACCGTCACCGCCATGGGCAGCCCTTCGCTGAACCCCAAGTGCGGCGGTGAAGCCAAGATCACCGTGGTCATCAAGGACAAACCTGCGCGCGCCGAACCCGCACCCGCTGCCGGCGGCGGCAAGCCCGCGCCAGGTACGGGCGCGGGTATGGGCGCGCTACAGCCCCAGGCACCCGTGATCACCATGGGTGCCGTCACCTTCCCGGAAGCCATGACCTGCCCGACGCCTTACACGAAGTACACGCAGGGCGTGGACGTCTCCAAGGGCGAGGCCTACTGTGTCAAGACCGACGCCACCTGCCCCGACACTTACGCCAGCAACCGCAACCCGCAGAACGGCCAGCTCACCTGCACGCCCAAGGTTCCCGTGGCCGCGCCCGACGGCTGGACGCATGGCTCGGGCAACGGCGAGCTGATCTTCAATTCCATCTCCCAGCCCCTGGTCAAGTGCCCCAAGTCCACCCCCGACTGGCAGTGGGGCACGACCTACTACAAGGAAGGCTGGAACCGCATGGGTTGCCGCGCCAACATGAAGCCGGCGTTCTGAACGGGCCGCGAAGCCTTTCAAACAAGACCCAGGAGCATCCCATGATCAGAACCATTCCCCTGCAAGTCCATGCGCCGCGCCGCCCGCATGCCATTCCCACCCGCCGCCAGAAACGGACTCGCATGCTGGGCGCCTTCGTCGCGGCCTTGGGCGCCGCGCTGCTGTGCGCCGCCCTGGTCGGCTACGGCATCGCCCGCGCGGCGGCGCCGGCCCGGCTTCCGTCCGGGCAGTCGACGGGCACTGTCGCGGCGCCGGCCCTGGCGGACGGCAAGGAGGCCGGTGAACTGAGGGCGGCGGTGCGGGCCCTTCCCGCGTTTCCCGATCCCTACCCGGCCGCGGCCGGCATGGCGCCCTGATTTTTTTGCGCGTGGCATTGAACCTTGCGCGCCATTGCCTCGACTCACACAGCGCCAAGCCCGACTCACACCTTCAACAGGACAACACCATGAACCGTTCCATGCTTTCACTCGCCGCCCTCGCGGTGCTGGGCCTCAGCCTTCAGGCTTTCGCCGCCGACAAGCCCGCCGGCGCGGACGCCAAGGTGCCCGCGCACACCTTGCCCACGCCCCAGCCCACCACCCTCATGAAGCCGGTGCTGAACACGCCGCCGCCACCACCACCACCACCTCCTCCTCCCCCGGCTCCCGTCACCAAACTGGTGTCGGCCAAGTTCCTGAAGGCCGAGATCAAGGTCGGCGAATCGGTGGCCATGAAGTTCGACGGCATCAACCTGGGCGCCGGCAAGGTCTGCGGCGGCACGGTCACCTGGGGTGACGGCACCAAGTTCGACAACATGCTGGCCGACAACGGCCAGTGGAGCACCATCAACAAGACCTATTCGAAGGCCGGCAACTACACGGCGGTGGTACTGCCCAAGAGCTTCAGCGGCAACCCCTGCGTGAGCGATGCGCCCATCCCGGTCAGCATCAAGGTCAACCCGCCGACGCCGCTGCCGCCGTCCATGATGACCAAGCTGGTCGTCACGCCCATGCTCAATCCCAAGGCGCGCCTGATCAGCACCAAGTGGGTGGGCACGGCGCCCAACTCGGCCTGCAGCTACATCCTGAACTTCGGCGACGGCACCAGCAAGACGACCGCCGCCGGCACCGCGCAGCCCGGCTCCGACGAGCAGCACGCCTACGCGCCCGGCACCTACTCCGTGATCATCACGCCGTCCAACGCCGACTACGACTCCTGCACCCTGGGACCGGACGCCGGCCCCAAGACCTTCACGGTCGAATAAGCCTTTGCGGCGACAGCCCCCCGTGCAGTCCGGATGCCTGCGGTTTCACCCAAGAGGAAAACACACCATGAAAACCCTGAACATCCTGGCTGTAGCGGGCGCCCTTGCGCTGCTGGCCGCTTGCCCGGCCCGGGCGGGAACGCTGAGCGGCGCGAGCTCCACACTCAATGGCGTCTCCACCACCACCAGCCCGCCCAAGATCACCGCGCCCGGCCAGGTGCTGCAGATCAAACACATGATGGGCGTGGCCTATTACGGCCCCGACAAGAATCCCAACTTCACCTGCAACGCCAAGCTCGAATACAGCGACGGCAGCGCACCGGAGATGGTGCCCATCAAATACCCGATGGACGCCGTGGGCCGCATGCACCAGTACACCAAGCCCGGCAAGTACACCGTGTCGCTGACCGGCGTCGCGCACAACGGCCTGGTGGCCTGCCTGGGCTGGGCCTCGACCATGCTGACGATTGAAGACGGCCTACCGCAGGCGCCCACGGGCAAGCCGGGCGCGGGCAATCCCGCGGCGGCCATGATGGCGCCCGGCGCACAGGCCGCCTTGCAGGGCATGGTACCCATCAACCTGAAGGCCAAGGTCCAGCAGGTGGTGCTGCGCGGCGGCAGCGTGTTCAGCCCCGGCACGGTGTCGCTGTACTCCACCATCTTCCTGGACAAGCCCGACGCCAACTGCGCGCTGGAATTCAGCGTCACCACGCTCAACACCGGCAGCGACGCGCTCAACGTCGAGCTGATGAACATGAAGCTCAACGGTGCCTTCGCGAACGCCGCGTCGACCGAGTTCAACCCCGGCACGCTCAACTTCCCCAACCAGGGCAAGTTCCGCGTCACGGTCAGGGCCCGCCCCGACATGGAGACCCACTGCTCGGGCGCGGCGTCGGCCGACTTTGAAATCAAGCGCCAGAAGATGGGCGGCGACCCGGCGCCCGTTCCGGTGCCCAGCTACGGCTCCTTCATCTCCAAGGTCACCGCGGTCGAGAAAGCCGACGCCTGGGACATCACGGTGCACGGCAGCGGCGACGCCTCCTGCAAATACCATGTGCGCGCCTGGACCCTGCCCGAGATGAGCATCTTCCAGGAGCAGGCCATGGTCTATGAAAAGAACGTGACGGCCGCGGGCAAGGGCTTCTGGACGGTGCCCAAGCAGGGCGCCAAGAATGTGCTGATCGAAACCGTGCAGGACAACGAGGACAAGGTGGCCAACAAGGGCTGCCTGGGCACGCCCAAGCTCGAGCTGGTGCCTACGCCCGCCGCCGTGTTTCCGCCCAAGCCCAAGAAGGGCGTGATCATGGGCCTCTCGGTGGCCAAGGCGACGTACGCGCCCGGCGAGCCGATTCCCTCGACGCTGAAGGTGCAGGGCGACAACTGCAGCTTTGTCTTCAGGGTGCGCAAGCTGCCCTTTATCAACCTCAGCGACGACGTCGTCTTCGCGGCCAAGACACAAAGCCTTGAATGGGACCTCAACAACCTGGGCCAGACCTTGCCTGCCGGCAAGTGGACCGTCATCAGCCAGCCCGGCACCGAGGCGATGGCGCCCGGCGAAATCCGCTGCGAAATCGCGCCCGTCGCGGGCAGCGGCCAGGTCTTCTTCACCGTGGCGCCGTGAAGCCCTTGCACAGAAGCCGCGTTACTTTTTTCCACTCACTTCCGAAAGACTCACATGAACCCGAAATTCCTCAGCGCCAGCCTGCTGGCCCTCGCCCTTCCGCTGATGGCCCATGCCGCTACCGGCGGTATAGCGGCGCCCGCTCCGCGCGCATCGCAGCCCGCAGCAACCCTCGCGCCGGTAGGCACCAGCCTGCAGGGCCTGCCGCCACCCGTGGCCGCCACCACCAAGCCCAATGTCACGGTGCCGCACACCAAGATCACCCTGGTCGAGGCGCCGGTCCAGGTCAAGGCGGGCTCGCCGCTGACCGTCAAGGTCTTCGGCACCGGACTGGAAACCCAGTGCACGACCACGGTGCTGATAGGCCATAACGGCAACACCTACTTCAAGAAAGGCCCTGTGCAATACGGTACGGGCGCCTGGCCGCGCGTCGCCAGCTTCCTGCTGGAGCCGGGCACCTACCAGGTGCGTATTTCCATGACCGAAGGCGGCCCCAGCAACACGCAGGCCGAGCGCGAAGCCTGCGGTATGAACGGCATCCCGGGTGACGGCGCCATCGTGGTGGTGGGCGACGCGATTCCCAAGTGATCGCAGCAGCAACAAGGCACACCATGCATAAATCACTGATCGCCACGCTGGCCCTGGCGGCCGCCTGCGGCGCGGCCCTGGGCCAGGGCAGCAGCGGCACACAGGGCGGGACACCGCCACCCGGCACGGGCGGCGGTGTCGCGGTGCCGCCTCCGGCAGGCTCCGGCATTCCGGTCGGCGAGGACTTTTTCAGGGGCCAGTGCATGACGGCGCTGGCCAACCTCGCGACCCAGAAGCTGCATGCTCAGCTGCTCAAGGACAAGGCCGTCAGCGCCCCGGTGCTGGCGTCCGCGGCCCTTGCGCCGAGCGCGCTGGGCGCGAGCTGCAGCAATGCCTGCGAGCAGTACGCGAAGCTCTCGCACCTGATTTCCTGGGCCCATGTGTCGCCCGGGTTTTTGAGCGAACCCGAGCACACCCTGCAAATGGTGTACCGCAACATGCCCCAGCCGGCGTTGCCGGGCCAGGCGGCCCTTGACAGCTGTTTGCCGCAGCAGGCCACGATGAACTGGTGCCCGCCCTCGGGCGTCGGTGTGGGCGCTGGGCCGTCGCGCATTGAAAACCCGCTGGACAAGATCAAGGTCTGCATCAGCGCCGGCGACGCCTTGCAGCAGATGAACTTCACCGCGGCCGACGCCGCGCACAACTGCGCCAGGCCCGCCATCGTCGATGCCGCCGAACGCGTCAAGGCCGAGCGCGCCTGCGTGGCCGATGCCGCCAAGGCCGAAGCGAAAGCCGCCGCCGACAAGGCCGCGGCCGACAAAGCGGCGGCTAACGGCATGGCGCAATTCCCCAAGGCCCCGCTGGTCCTGGCCCCCGCGGCGCGCAAAAGTCCCTAGCAAGCCAAAGGCCTCCGGGTGGTCAATTTTTGGGCACCGGGCCCGGCGCCAATATCGGCGCGGCTTCGCGCGCGGGCACCAGGGCTTATCCACAGGGTAGCCCACAGCAACTGAGGGTAAGTTTTTTTCGGGCGGGGTGCAGGTTTGAACCTTGGACCTCTTTACGCCGACTCATATCCGCGCAAGGCAAAGCGCCGCACGGAACTTTCGACTCACTAGCACCCGGCAAGAATCCCTCCAGGACACAAAAAACATGCCGGCCGTTACGGTCGTCCTGACAAAAAACCCTGAACCACGATGCCGCGATGGATTCATTCAACAAGGAAAACCATGACCCGCTCCTTCAAACCCCTGGCCCTCACGCTGCTGTGCCTGGCCGCCGCCGGCGCCGCGCTGGCCCAGCCGGCAACGGCGACACGTGCCACGCCCGCCGCGCCCAAGCTGGTAGTTTCCGCGCCTGGTACTTTCACCAGCTTCAAGGCCATGGCCGCCGAAGTCGTCGCCGGCCAGCCGCTGGGCTTTAAATTCGAAGGCAGTGGCCATTGCAAGCTCAAGCTCAGCGGCGGTGACGGTTATGCCGCCGACTTTGAAGGCGAGCTGCCTTTCAGCGGCGTCTATGTCTACGGCACAGGCTCCATGTCGTCTTATGACGCCTTCGCGAACTACAAGGCGAGTGTCACGCTCGCCGGCAATTGCAAAAGCAGCGGGCCCGCGGCCACGGTGGCCGTCAAGGTGATCAACCCGGCGCCGCAGGGCGTGAGCGCGCCGGGCAATGCCAATGCCAACACCATGTCTTCCAGCAAACCGGGGTTGACGGTCAAGCCCTAGGCTTCCCGGGCGGGGTTTTGTATGCCTGTGTATCCGCGCCGGCCGCGGATACAGCCGCATGCCATGAGGCGGTGCCGGCGACACAGCGCGGATACGCAAGGGCGGTTCAATCACGGGGTGCCCACTCCTGAACCCGCCCAACCATGAGCTTTCTGATCCTTGCCTTTGCCGCCGGTGTGCTGACCATCGTCAGCCCCTGCATTCTTCCGGTCCTGCCCTTTGTGCTGGCGCGCGCCGACCGGCCCTTTCTGCGCAACGGCCTGCCCATGCTGCTGGGCATGGCCCTGGCTTTTAGCGCGGTGGCCACGCTGGCCGCCGTAGGCGGCGGCTGGGCGGTGCAGGCTAACGAATATGGGCGTATCGCGGCGCTGGGTTTGCTGGCCTTGTTTGCGCTGACCTTGCTGTTTCCGCAACTGGCTGAGCGCCTGGCCCGGCCGCTGGTGGCGCTGGGCGCGCGCATGGCCTCTTCTGGTGAAGGGGGTGAAGGCGGGAACCCTTCGCTGCTGTCTTCGCTGGCGCTGGGCTCGGCCACCGGTTTGTTGTGGGCGCCGTGTGCGGGCCCGGTGCTGGGCCTGATCCTTACCGGCGCGGCCATCCAGGGCGCGAACGCGGGCACCTCCTTGCTGCTGTTGGCCTATGCGGGCGGCGCGGCGACTTCACTGGCGCTGTCGCTGCTGGTGGGCGGGCGCGTGTATGCGCTGCTGCGGCGTTCCCTGGGCATCAGCCAATGGGCCAAACGTGCCGTGGGCGCGGCGGTGCTGGCTGGCGTGGCGCTGATCGCCACGGGGCTGGACACCGGGCTCTTGAGCCAGCTGTCGCTGGGCAGCACCTCAAAGATTGAACAAACGCTGATCAACGTCTTTCAAACGCAGGCGCCGCGCGATGGGCAAATGACTGTGACCGATGCCATTCCGCTCGCCGCCGCAAAGGCCGAAACTGCGCCCATACCCGCATCGACACCCATAGCCTGGCAGGACAGCACCTTCGCGCCGCTGGCCGGCGCGACCGGCTGGATCAACACGGCGCCACTGGCCGGCGCGGACCTGCGCGGCAAGGTGGTGCTGGTCGATTTCTGGACCTATTCCTGCATCAACTGCCTGCGCACGCTGCCTTACATCCGTGCCTGGGCCGACAAATACCGCGAGGCCGGCCTGGTCGTGCTGGGCGTGCATTCGCCCGAGTTCGCGTTTGAAAAAAAAGAAAACAATGTGCGCAGGGCCGTCAAGGATTTGGGGCTGGCGTATCCCGTCGCCATCGACAGCCGGCATGCGATCTGGCGCGGCTTTGACAACCAGGCCTGGCCCGCGCTGTATTTTGTCGATGCCCAGGGCAGGGTACGCCATCAGGTGTTTGGCGAAGGGCAGTACGAGGCTTCCGAGCGCCTGATCCAGAAACTGCTGGCCGAAAGAAACGGCCAGGGCGTGCGCGATGCCGGCCTGGTGGCCGTGCGGGGCGAGGGCGTGCAGGCCGCGCCCGGCGACCGGGTGCTGTCGGGTGAAACCTATGTGGGCCATGAGCGCGCGGTGAACTTTGTACCCGCAGGCGGCCTGCGGGCCGACCGCGCGCAACGCTACGAAGCGGCCGCGAGCGTGGCGCTGAACCACTGGACGCTGGGCGGGCAGTGGCTGGTGGAAGCCGAACGCGCCGTCGCGGCGCAGGCCGGCGCGCGCCTGGCCTATCGCTTTCGCGCGCGCGACCTGCACCTGGTGCTGGGCCGCGATGCAGGCGCGGCGCCGGTGCGCTTTCGTGTGCTTGTCGACGGCAAGCCGCCGGCCCACAACCACGGCACCGACATCGCGGCGGACGGCAGCGGTGTGATTGACGCGCACAGGCTGTACCAGCTGGTCAGGCTGCCGGCCTCGGCGGGCGACCATTTGTTCGAGATCGAGTTCCTGGACCCCGGTGCGCATGTGTATGCCTTCACCTTTGGCTGAACTACTTTCCACCAGCATGAAAAAGATCTGGATGGCCTTGGCTTTTTTTGCCGGCGGTTTTGCGCATGAGCTGCGCAACCCGCTCAGCTGCCAGTGCATCAGTTCCCGCCCGGCCGTGGTCTGGCGTTCGGGTCGCAGGCAAAGCTGATTGTCGTGCCGCGGGAGATTTGTACCGCAATGTGTCCAGCGGCCGCGTGCGTACACAACATTGCGCTTCTGAGATATCGACGATACGCGAAAACCTTTTAATCCACAGATGACGCAGATTTACGCAGATTAAGAAAGGCATTTGCATTCAGGGCCTCGCCTCCTCAAACGCCGGCGCCATGACTGCGCATCACGATTTTTGTCTGCATTCATCTGTGTAAATCTGCGAAATCTGCGGATAAGAATTTCTTCAACCCTCCAAAAGGAAAACACCATGACCGTCATCAACGTCCTCGACAAAGTCCTGTACACCGGCAGGACCCACACCACCGGCGGGCGCAACGGGGAGTCCCGCAGCGCCGACGGCCGCCTGGACATCAAGCTCTCCCCGCCCGGCAGCGCAGGCGCGGGCACCAACCCTGAGCAACTGTTCGCGGCAGGCTGGTCTGCCTGCTTTATCGGCGCCATGGGCCGTGCCGCCGCCGCGCAGAAGGTCAGCCTGCCGGCCGGCGTGGCCGTCGATGCCGAGGTGGACCTGGGCACGGCCGGCGAGGCCTTCTTCCTGCAGGCGCGCCTGAATGTCATGCTTCCGGGCCTGGACAGCGCGACGGCGCGCAGCATTGTGGATGCGGCCCACCAGCTGTGCCCTTACTCCAAGGCCACACGCGGCAATATCGATGTGGAGATCAACCTGGTCTAAGAGCCGCTCTAAGCCTGCAGACCGCACACGGCAAAGCCGGCCTGTCCGATCACTCGGGCAGGCCGGCTTTTTTGATGTCAGGGGTCAGCGGGCGAAGAAGCGGGCAGCACCAGCCGCGCGGCCAGCCCGCCACCAGTGCGGTTGGCCAGGCTCAGGCGCGCGCCTATGGATGCGGCCAGCTGCTGCGCGATGGCCAGGCCCAGGCCGGTGCCGCCGGTATCGCGGTTCCTGGAACTTTCCACGCGGTAAAAGGGCTGCAGCACCGCCTCGAGTTCGGACTCGGGAATGCCGGGCCCGCGGTCCAGCACGCAGATTTCAATGGCCTGGTCTGGGTTGACTTGCACGGCCAGCTCGACTTCCTTGCCGAACTTGAGCGCGTTGTCGCTGAGGTTGCTCAGGATGCGGCGCAGCGCCAGCGGCCGGCTCATCACGGGGCGGCCGACCCGCCCGCTCACCGTGAGCTGTTTGCCAGCGTCCTCGTAGTCGCAGCGCAGAGTGTCCAGCAAGGCATCGAGGTCCACTTTGCGTGCTTCCTCGTCGGCGCCATGCAGGCTGCGCGCATAGGCCAGCGCCTCGCGCACCAGGGCCACCATTTCATCGAGGTCATGCTGCAGCTTGCCGCGCTGTTCTTCGTCGTCCATCAGGTCGGTGCGCAGCCGCATGCGCGTAATCGGCGTCTGCAGGTCGTGCGAGATGGCGGCCAGGATTTGTGTGCGTTCGGCCAGGTAGCCGGCGATGCGCCGCTGCATGGCGTTGAAGGCGCTGGAGGCGCGCGCCACCTCGGTCGGGCCGCCTTCGGGCAGCGCCGTGCCCTTGAGGTCGGGGCCCAGCGCGTCGGCCGCATGGGCCAGGCGCCGCAGCGGCTGGGTCGCGATGCGCACCGCAAAAAAAGCGCAGACGGCCAGCAGCGACAGCTGCAGCAGCAGCAGCGCGGGCAGCCAGGGCGAGATCGGCGTGGCTGCGGCCCAGAGGTTGATGGTCACCGGCGCGCCGTCGCTCAGGCGCAGGTGGATGTGCACGCGCTTGGCGTCGCCGGGAATGGCATTGACCGTGACCTGGTAGCGCTTGTCCACCGCGTGGGCGATCGATGCGCTGACGCGCGCAACGATCTCGTTGTCGCCGCCGGGCTCGGTGATGCCGCCGTCCAGCTGGTAGCGGTAGTTCTTGCGGTCTATCAGCGGCAGCCAGTTGGGGCGCTCGGCCGGCGGCACGCGGTCCAGGATGGCGACGGAACTCGTGATGTCTTTTTCGAGGTTGTCCAGCATCAGGTCGCGGCCCACCAGGCCGCGCTCATACATCACCAGCAGGTAGGACATGGCCTGGGCCGCCAGTATGCCCAGCAGCAGGATCAGCATCAGCCGCGCGAACAGGCTGTGCGGCCAGCGCCGGCGGGCCTCCGTCATGCGGACTCCGCCCGGCCCTGCACCGCGGCGCTGAAGACATAACCCTCGCTGCGCACCGTCTTGATGTAGCGCGGCTCGCGCGCCCCGTCGCCCAGGCGCTGGCGCAGCCGGCTCACCAGCAGGTCTATCGAGCGTTCAAACAATTCGGCGTCGCGGCCCTGCGTGAGGTTGAGCAGCTGGTCGCGGTTCAGCACGCGCTGCGGATGGTCCAGGAAGACGCGCAGCAGCCGGTATTCGGCGCCGCTGAGCGGCACCAGCGTGCCGGCGGCGTCCAGCAGGTGGCGGCCGGTGGTGTCGAGCTGCCAGTCGCCAAAGCTCAGCAGGTGCGAGCTTTCTTCCACCTGCAGATTCGGCGGCAGCATGCGCGTGCGGCGCAGCACCGAGCGTATGCGCGCCAGCAGTTCGCGCGCCGCGAAGGGCTTGGCCAGGTAGTCGTCCGCGCCCATCTCCAGGCCCAGGATGCGGTCGGCCTCCTCGTTGCGCGCGGTCAGCATCAGGATGGGAATGGCCTTGTGCTTGCCGGCGCGCAGGTCGCGGCACAGGGTGAGGCCGTCCTCGCCGGGCAGCATGAGGTCCAGCACGATCAGGTCTACCGCCGCGCTCTCCAGCGCCGCGCGCATGTGCCGGCCCGACTCCACCTTGGTCACGCGCAGGCCGTTCTTCTCGAGGTAGCTGCCCAGCAGCTCCCGGATCTCGCGGTCGTCGTCAACAATGAGGATGTGGTCTGGCTGCTGCTGCATGGCTGTCCTGGAAAAATGCGTGACCCCGGCATTTTGCGCCAGGCCCCGGGGCCGGGCGGGCTTATTGGGCCAGCAGCGCCTGTATGGTTTTCTCGGTCTCGGCGTAGCTTCCCTCGCCGAAATGGCTGTAGACAATCATGCCTTTTTTGTCGACCAGGTAAATGGCCGGCCAGTAGTTGTTGCTGAAGGCGCGCCAGGTGGCATAGCTGTTGTCCTGCGCCACGGCATGCTGTATGCCCAGGCGCTCCATCGCGGCCTTCACATTCTTCGTCGATTTTTCATACGCGAACTCGGGCGTATGCACGCCCACCGTCACCAGGCCCTGGCTTTTGTACTTCTCATGCCAGGACTTCACGGCCGGCAGGTGGTTCAGGCAGTTGATGCAGGTGTAGGTCCAGAAATCAACCAGCACCACCTTGCCCTGCAGGTCGGCCATGCGCAGCGGCGCCGAGTTGAGCCAGGTCTCTATGCCCGCGAACTCCGGCGCGGCTGTGGGCGCGCGGCCCAGTGAAAAGAAAGCCGATGCATAGGGCGTGGCAAAGGCGGCGGCTGTGGCGGCAGCAGCGGTGGCCAGGAATTGGCGGCGAGCGGTCATGGTCGGGTCCTTGGTGGTGAGGGGATGAAACGCGGCGCTGAAGAAATCCAGCTGCCATGCAGGCATTGGAAGGCCGCGAGGTATCCCTGGTGTGTCTTGCCAAGGGGTGGTGCGTATGGCCGGGTATCGGGGTAGGGCGTGGACACAGTGGCATACAAAAAAACTGTTCACCCGACCGGCTGCCCTGCGTTTTGCTGAGCCCTCTTACTAATTAAGCGAGATTTCCCGATAAAACCAACATCAATTGCCCGCAAAAAGACGAAGTTACAGCTTTCGGGCTACTGAAAAATTACACTTGCTTGCATGTCCGGCAATAGGGCCCGGCAATAAAAAAAACGGAATCGGGGAGAGCGTGATTGGCCAAGCCACACGATGACTTGGGTTTATCACTCGAGGGGGTGCCGCAGCGCACCAAACAATCTGTCAAAACACACTGCCGCGCACGCAAGCTTGCCGCCGGCGTGGCCATGGCCGTCCTGGCCGGTCATGTCTGGGCCCAGCCAGCGTCGCTCAGCAGCGCTGACCAGGAACAACGCCGCGCCCAGGAGCGTGAGCGCTTGCTGCGCGAGCAGCAGGAGAGGGCGCCCGATGTGCGCCTTCCCCCTGCGCCTCAGGCCGAAACCGACAGGCTGCCGGCCGCCGAGTCACCCTGCCTGCCCATCCGCGAGCTGAAACTGCGAACCCTTGCCGGCGAGCCGGCGGGGCTGGCTTCGCAGTTCGCCTGGGCGCTGGACGCGGCGGCCGGCCCGGATGCCAACGATGCGCCGCTGGCCCGCTGCCTGGGCACCCAGGGCATCGCCATTGTGATGAAGCGCCTGCAAAACGCCGTGATCGCGCGCGGCTATGTGACCACCCGCATCCTGGCCGAACCGCAAGACCTGAACACCGGCGTGCTCACCCTCACGCTGGTTCCCGGCCGCATACGCGCCATCCGGTTTTCCGAAAACAGCGATGCGCGCGGCAATGCCTGGACGGCCATGCCGGTCCAATCGGGCGACCTGCTCAATTTGCGCGACATCGAACAGGCCCTGGAAAACTTCAAGCGCGTGCCCACGGCCGAAGCCGACATCCAGATCGAAGAGGCCAAAGGCAACGACGCCAAACCCGGCCAGAGCGACCTGGTCATCAGCTACCGCCAGGGTTTCCCTTTGCGCGTCTCGGTGTTCGCCGACGACAGCGGCTCCAAAGCCACCGGCAAATACCAGGGTGGCATCACGCTGTCTTACGACAACTGGTGGACGCTCAACGACCTGTTTTATGTCTCGCTCAACACCGACCTGGGCGGCGGCGAGCCCGGCAGCCGCGGCACGCGCGGCAGCACCGTGCATTACTCGCTGCCCCTGGGTTACTGGACGCTGGGCGCCACCGTCAGCGACAGCCGCTACTTCCAGAGCGTGGCCGGCGCCACCCAGGACTATGTCTACCGCGGCACCAGCAGCAATGCCGAGCTCAAGCTCTCGCGCCTGGTCTACCGCGACGCCAGCCGCAAGAGCACGCTCAGCCTCAAGGCCTTCCAGCGCCGCTCCAACAACTTCATCGATGACACCGAGGTCGAGGTGCAGCGCCGTGTGGTCGGCGGCTGGGAATTGGGCATCGGCCACAAGGAGTTCATAGGCCAGGCCACGCTGGAAGGCAACCTCGCCTACAAACGCGGCACCGGCGCTTTCGGCTCGCTGCCCGCGCCTGAAGAAGGCTTTGGCGAGGGCACTTCGCGCTTTGCGGTGATCAACGCGGACGCCAACCTGCAACTGCCCTTCAAGCTGGCCGGCATAGGCCTGCGCTACAGCGCCGCCTGGCGCCTGCAGTACAACCGCACGCCGCTGACCCCGCAAGACCGCTTCTCCATCGCCGGGCGCTACACCGTGCGCGGCTTCGACGGCGAATCCTCGCTGAGCGCCGAACGCGGCTGGCTGCTGCGCAATGAACTCAGCACGCTGCTAGGCGACACCGGCCAGGAGGTCTACATCGGCCTGGACCACGGCGAAGTCGGCGGCCCCAGCAGCGAGCTGCTGGTCGGCAAACGCCTGACGGGCGCCGTCATCGGCGTTCGCGGCAGCTTCAAGAAAGTGCAGTACGACATCTTTATCGCTGCGCCCGTCAAAAAGCCCGAACTCTTTCGCACTCCCGGCAGCACTTTGGGCGTGAGCCTGAGCGCCTCCTTCTAGCCAAATTTCAGATCGCCAGCAACCGTTCAATCCATTCTTCTTTTTCAGCAAGGACCTTTTCTTCATGAACTTTCGCCTTCGTTCCGCCAGCTTGCTTCTGGCCATCGCCGTACTGAGCCAGCCCGCAGCGGCAGGCCTCTTCGGCCCTTCGACGGAGCTCCTCAAGGGCGATGCGCTTGCCGCAAAGCTCAAGGCCCAGCAGGTAGTCCTCTCTGCCGGCGGCGGCGTGCTGGATATCCGGACAAAAGGCGCGGCCGTGGGCTCGTTTCTGGTCGGGTTCATTGTCAGCAGCGCATTGGCGTCTGGGGGCGGGGCGACCGGGAACGCACAACAAATGCAGAAAAACATGCAAGCCAACATGCAAATTGCCACCAGCTTCAACCAGAACCTGCAAGTGGCGATGACGCAAGTCGCCTCGGACCAGGCAGCCAAGCCCAAGGCGCAGATCGCCAAGGAAGGTCCCGTCATTGCCGTCAGCCAGCAGTTGATGGCCAGCCTGCTCCAGGAGCCGGGCATCAAGATGTCTTTGGCCTCTGCGGCGCAGCCGGCCGCGCCGGCAGACCTGCAACTGCGTGTTTCGCAACCCGAATGGAAGCTTGACTTCTCCATGGCGTCCAGCGAATACACCTTGCGCTACCAGATCGATGCATCGCTTTACCAAAAGGAAAGCGACACCGTCTTCTATAAGCAGAGCTGCAAGGGCGAAGTGCCAAGAAAGCTGGCGCTCGAAGACTGGGAGCGCGACGACTTCTCGGAGGTGGCACTCGCTGCGGCTGATGTTGCAAACAGCTGTGCGGCAACCCTGATTGCAGCCCTGGGACTGCGCCCGGTGCCGGTCGCGCCCCTGTCTCCGCCGGCAAGGAAAGCCGACCCGACTGTTGAAAGCGCGGTGCCTGCGCTGCCCGTGCCCGCCGCAGGGACGAGCCAAGCGGAGGAGCCCGCGTCCCCCGCCGTAGAAGCGCAGAAATGACCGGCTTCTAGCCTCATCGGTGCTCTTTTCTCTCACACCTCGTTCCCGAACCTGTCCATGAACAAAAACCTGCACCGCATCATCTTCAACAGCACGCGCGGCCAACGCATGGTGGTGGCCGAAACCGCCAGCGCCGGGGGCAAAGCCGCAGGCGGTGAAACCTCAGGCGTGACGACCGCGCCGGGTTTGACGGTTTCGCTACAACCACTGCGCTTTGCCGTGCTCGCCGCGCTGGGCATGGTCCTGTGCTTGCAGCCGACTTTGCACGCACAAATCGTCGCGTCCCCCGGCGCGCCCGCCAACCAGCGCCCCACGGTGCTGCAAACCGCCAACGGCCTGCCGCAGGTCAATATCCAGACGCCGTCGGCCGCCGGCGTGAGCCGCAATACCTACCAGCAGTTCGACGTCCAGCCAAACGGCGCCATCCTCAACAACAGCCGCACCAATGTGCAAACCCAGCTGGGCGGTTTTGTCGGCGCCAACCCCTGGCTGGCCACCGGCCCGGCGCGGGTCATCCTCAATGAGGTGAACTCCGGCAACCCCAGCCATCTGCGCGGTTATGTCGAGGTCGCCGGCCAGCGTGCCGAAGTCATCATTGCCAACCCGGCCGGCATCAACGTCAACGGCGGTGGTTTTCTCAACGCCAACCGCGTCACGCTGACCACCGGCACGCCGGTGCTCAATGGCGGCGCGCTCGAAGGCTTTCGGGTGCAGGGCGGCAGCGTCAGCGTGGGCGGCGCCGGCCTGGACACCTCCACGGCCGACTACACCGCCATCCTGGCGCGTGCCGTGCAGCTCAATGCCGGCGTCTGGGCCAGGGAACTGCGCGTGGCCACGGGCGCCAACGACATCGACGCGGCCCACAACGCCACGCCCATCGCCGGCACGGGCGCTGCGCCGACCTATGCGGTTGACGTGGCCCAGCTGGGCGGCATGTATGCCGGCAAGATTTACCTGATAGGCACGGAAACCGGCCTGGGCGTGCGCAATGCCGGCGTCATTGCCGCCACCGGCGGCGACCTGGTGCTGCAGGCCAACGGCTGGCTCACCAACACCGGCAGCCTGCAGGCCGCCGGCAACACACAGTTCGGTACGGCGGGCGCCATCAGCAACAGCGGCACCATCTACGCTGCCGGCAACACCACGCTGGCCGGGCAGGGCGGCATCAGCAACAGCGGTACCGGCATCATCGCCGCGCAGGGCAATACCAGCTTGCAAGCCACGGGCGCGTCCATCAGCGCAGCGGCGGGCTCGGTGATCGCGGCCGGCATGAACAGCGACGGCACGCTGCGCGCCAATGGCGACCTCGGCGTGGCAGCGTCCGGCGCGGTGGCCCTGAACGGCCAGGCCCTGGCGGGTGGCAGCGTCGCGGTTTCGGGCGCGCAGCTCAACCTCGCGGATGGCAAGCTCGGCGGGCAGAACGTCTCGCTCGCGGCCAGCACCGGCAATATCGACGCGAGCCGCGCCACCCTCAACGCGCAAGCCACCTTGAGTGCCAACGCAGCGCAAACCCTGCGCACCGACGGCGCAGCCGTCTCGGCCGGCCAACTCAATCTCACGGCCAAAGACATCTCCAACGCCGGCGGTGACATCGTGCAGACCGGCACGGGCGACACCAGCATTGCGCTGGCATCGCCCACCGGCACGCTCAACAACAGCGCGGGCCGCATCGCCACCAACAGCCAAAACCTCACGCTTTCGGCCGCCACGTTCAACAACAGCAGCGGCGGCAAGATAGAGCATGCGGGCGGCGGCGCATTGGCCATCAATGTCACGACCTTCAACGGCGATGGCGGCAGCATCGTGAGCACCGGCGCGGCCAGCCTGTCGGCCACCACCCTCAGCCACAACAACGCCACGCTGTTGGCCGACAACCTCACCGTGGCTGCGGGCACGCTCAGCAACCGCGGCGGCACGATCAGCCAGAGCGGCCTGGGCGCCACCAGCGTGACGGCCACGGGCGCCCTCGACAACAGCGCGGGCCGAATCCTCAGCAACGGCAACACCACCCTCAGCGCGCAAAGCCTGAACAACCAGGGCGGCGTGGTCCAGGCCACCGGCGCCTCCAGCCTGGGGCTCACCACCACCGCCGCGCTGGACAACAGCGCCAACGGCCAGGTCGCCGCCGGCGGCGCGGCCGTGCTGAACACCGGCACGCTCAACAACACACTGGGCAAGGTCACTGCGGGCGGCAGCCTCACGGCCAATGCCGGCGGCGCCATCACCAACGTCCAGGGCCTGCTGGCTTCCAACGGCGCGGCCAGCCTCACGGCCGCCAGCGTGGACAACACGCGCGGCGTTGTCGCCTCCGTGCAAAACAACGCGGCCGTCACCACCACAGGCGCCACCACCAACGACAGCGGGCGCATCGAGGCCGCAGCCGACGTCACGCTCGCCAACGCCGGCCTCAGCAACACCAAGGCCTTGGGTCAAAGCACGGGCGGCAGCATCACCGGCCGCAATATCACCGTCAACACCGGCGGCCAGAGCCTGAACAACGCCTTCGGCACCATCGCCGCCGCGCAAGGCGCCACGCTGCAGACCGGTGCGCTCAACAACAACGGCGGCCTGATCCAGGCCGGCGCGGCGCTGGGCATCAACACCAACGGCCAGGCGCTCACCAACACCAATGCCGCGGCCTATGCCGGCGGCGCGGGCGGCATCACTTCGCAGGGCACGGTGACGCTCACCACAGGCGGGCTCAACAACGCGGCCGGCTTTATAGGCGCCAAGGGCGCGCTCACGGCCGCCACCGCCGCCGTCGGCAACACGGCGGCCGGGCAAATCGTCGGCGAGTCCACGCTGAGCTTTACCAGCACCGCCTTTGACAACCGCGGCGGCCAGGTCCAGGCCCTGGGCGATGCCGGCATCAGCACCGGCGCAGGCGCCATCAACAACACCGGCGGCCTGCTGCGCAGCGCCGGCACCGCCACGCTCACCGCAGGCAGCGTCATCAACAGCAACACCCTAGGCGTAAACCAAGGCATCGAAGGCAACAACGTCGCCATCACCGCCGGCGCCATCAGCAACGACAGTGGCGCCATCCGCACCAGCACCAACACCACGCTGACCAGCGGCGGCAGCCTCAACAACACGGCCGGCCTGGTCAGCGCGGGCAACACCGCTACCGTGCAGGACACGGCGGCTACCCCGGCCGCCCGCACCCTGGCCATCAGCAACGCCGGCGGCACCATCCTGGCCGGCCGCTCGCTGGCCGCCAGCGCCGCCAGCCTGAGCGGCGCCGGCAGCCTGCTGTCGCAGCAGGACTTGTCGCTCTCGCTGTCCGGTGATTTCAGCAACACCGGCACCCTCAGCGCCAGCGGCAACAACACGGTAGCCGTGGCCGGCACGCTGACCAACAGCGGCAAGCTGCAGGCCGGCGCCACACTGGACGTGACGGCTGCCACCATCGACAACACCGCCACCGGCGAGATGACCGGCACCACCACCAAGATCACTGCGACCGCCGCCAACACCCTCATCAACCGTGGCCTGATCGACGGCGTCGACACGCAGATCAACGCCGTCACGCTCAACAACATAGGCACCGGCCGCATCTACGGCAACACCCTCAGCATCGCGGCCACCACCCTCAACAACGACGCCGAAACCGTGGGCGGCGTCACCACGGCCGGCACCATCGCCGCGCGCCAGCGCCTGGACATAGGCGCGACCACCATCAACAACAGCAACGGCGCGTTGATTTTCAGCGCCGGTACCGGGGTCGATGCGTTGAACATAGGCGGCAGCCTGGATGCCAGCCGCAACGCGGCGGGTTCTGCCCAGGCAGTCAACAACGCCGGCGGCACGATAGAGGCATTGGGCGGGCTGAAGATCAGCACCGCTCAAATCAACAACACCAATCCCAACTTTGCCTACACCTTGCAAGGCGGCGGTGCCGGCGGCGGCAGCGCACGGGAGTTCGTGACCCTCTCGGGCACCTACAGCAGTGCCAACGGCGCCTGGAGTCTGGGCCCGGAGACGCTGACCTGGATACCGAGCGGAGGAGGGTTTTTTCTGGGAGTCACGGTAGGCACGCTTGTGGGCCGCGGGCCCAATGGGCAGGCCATGGTCATTCCGCCAGGCAGCACTTATTCAGCGCCTATCTACAAGACCATGTTCAATACGCCCGACGTGGTACCGGGTGGGACCGTCGTCGTACCCCCCGCTGCATCTGTTTGGGCGCTCTTCGGGGTGGCGATGCCCGCGGGCAGTCCGCCCACGGAAGCGAAACCGCAACCGGTTTGCCCCGGCACCTCTTGCGGCACCGGTGACCATGACGATGCCATGTGGATTCCCCCCGACCCAGCGGCGGTCGCCGCCTGGGAGGCCGCAGCCGCCCCATGGCTGGCCCTGCAAGCGGCGATGGACGGCGCGCGCGCCACGATTGCCGCAACGGCCATTCCCATTGAGGGCTTTCGCGACTACACCTCGACAACGCAGACAGCTGTCGTCACCCAGAGCACCCCAGGCCGCATTCTGAGCAGCGGCGCCATGACGCTGAACGCTTCCACAGCCCTCGTCAACGACCAGAGCCAGATCGTTGCAGGCGGCGCACTCAACATCACCGGCCAGGCGGTGGACAACCGCGCCCGCACCATCAGCGTCAATGCGCAACGCACCGGAACGGCCTATGCGTGGAGCAACTTCAACGAAGGCTGCGGCGGCTTTGATGGCTGCGACTACAACTACAACGCCTACCGCGATGCACCCTATGTGCAGGATGTGCCGCAAACGACAACCATCAGCATCGCCCGCAGCCAGAGCCTGCTCTCGCCCGCGAGCCAGGGCCTGGCGTCCGGCACGCAACTGGCCAGTGCCAGCACAGCCAGCGTGAGTGCCGCGCCCGGTGCCATCGGCGCACTCAGCGCGGCGGCCCGCAGCCTGGGGATTGTGCAGGTCACCTCCACCGTCTCCACCGCGGGCGCTCTCAGCGGCACTTCACCGGTGGTGCGCACCGTCACGCCTAACCTCTCCGTGCCCACGGCCAGCCTGTTCCGCATCAATCCGGGCCCTGCGGCCCATTACCTGATCGAAACCGACCCGCGCTTTGCCAACTACCGTAGCTGGCTCTCCAGCGACTACATGCTCACCGCGCTGGGCCTGGACCCGACGGTCATACAGAAACGCCTGGGCGATGGTTTCTACGAACAGCGCCTGGTCAACGAGCAGGTCGCGCAGCTCACAGGCCGGCGCTTCCTGGACGGCTACAGCAACGAGGAAGCGCAATACCAGGCATTGATGAATGCCGGCGCCACCTTCGCCCAGCAATACCAGCTGCGGCCCGGCATTGCCCTTACCGCCACGCAGATGGCCGCGCTCACCACCGACATCGTCTGGCTGGTCGAGCAAACCGTGACCTTGCCCGACGGCAGCAAAACCCAGGCCCTGGTGCCCCAGGTCTATGCACGCGCCCAGGCGGGCGACATCGACGGCGCAGGCACCCTGCTGGCCGGGCAAAGCACCAACATCAATCTTTCGGGGGACCTCGGTAACTCGGGGACGATTGCCGGACGCACCATCGTCAACCTGACGGCCGAGAATGTGAACAACCTCGCCGGCCGCATCAGCGGCAATGCCGTGGCCGTCACCGCGCGCACCGACCTCAACAATATAGGCGGGCAAATCGATGCCGCCAACACCCTCAATGTGACAGCCGGGCGCGACCTCAACATCGCCAGCACCACCAGCAGCGCCAGCAACTACACCGAAGGCACCACCGTCAACAACTTCAGCCTCACCGGCATAGACCGCGTGGCTGGCCTTTACGTCACAAGCCAGACCGGCACAACGCTGGTGGCCAGCGCCGGGCGTGATCTCAACATCATCGCCGGGGTCATCGCCAACAATGGCGCCACCGGAAACACCACCCTCACCGCACAGCGCGACATCAACCTGGGCACCGTGGGCACGAGCAGCAGTTCCAGCGTGGTGCGCGGCGTGGGCACCGACTTCCTGGAAGACCGCCAGACTGCCGACGTCGGCAGCCAGATCAACACCCAAGGCAACCTCAACCTGAGTGCGGGGCGCGACCTCAACGCCAAAGCGGCGAGCGTGCAGGCAGCGGGTGACCTCACGGCTGTAGCCGGCAACAACATCAACATCACCAACGGCCAGCAGACCAACAGCACCAGCTTTGGGTTGACCACCAGTGAAAGCGACCTGTTCAGTTCCAGCAGTAGCACCGAGCGCCGCAGCGGCGAGCAAAGCAATGCGGTGGGCTCCAGCATTGGCGGTAAAACCGTCACCTCGGTAGCCGGAAACGACCAGACCGTGACGGGCTCCAGCGTCATCAGCGATGCAGGTACGACCCTGGCGGCGGGCCGCAATATCGCCATCGAGGCTGCGCTGAACACCAATAGCTCGACCTCTTTCTACGAAAAGAAGGAGTCAGGCCTGCTGGACAGTGGCGGTGTGGGTGTCACGATAGGCAGCCGTGAACAGTCCACCGACAAGAAGACCCAAGCCACCACAGCCGCCGCCAGCACCGTGGGTGCCATCAGCGGGAACGTCAACTTGCTTGCAAATGACGTCTATAAACAGTTCGGCAGCGACGTCCTGGCGCCTCAAGGCAATATCACCATCGCGGCCAAGACGGTCGAAATCGTGGAAGCACGCGAAGTGCGAAAGGCCCAGACCGAGGATAAGTTCAAGGAGTCCGGCTTGACGGTCGCGGTGACCTCACCCATCATCACCGCGCTGCAAACCGCCGACAAAATGGGCGAAGCAGCCAGCCAGACCAAGGATGGCCGCATGCAGGTGCTGGCCGGCGTCACCACGGCGCTCGCCGCCAAAAATGCCTATGACGCGGTCAAGGCAGATCCCCAAGCCGCCGGCGGCATCAATATCGCCATCACCGTAGGCGGCAGCAAAAGCCAGACCAATACCGATTCCAGCAGCGACGGCGCGCGCGGCAGCACTGTCGCTGCAAGCGGCAACGTCGACATCGTGGCCTCCGGCGCTGGCAAAGACTCCGACATCGTGGTTCGCGGCAGTACGGTGCAGGGTGGCAAGACTGTATCCCTCTCGGCTGAAGACCAGATCAAACTGATCGCGGCCATGAATGCCAGCCAGTCCAATCGCAACAGCAGCGGCAGCAGTGCCGGGGTGGGCGTCGCCATCAGCATTGGGTCGGGCGGTGCTGGCTTTGGCATCACGGCCAATGCGAGCGCATCGAAGGGCGAAGGCCATGGCGAAGACACCACCTGGACCAATACACTGATTGAGGCCGGCCAGCAAGTCAACCTTGTTTCCGGCGCCGATACCACGCTCAAGGGGGCCGTCGTCAAGGCGCCCACCGTCAAGGCCGACATTGGCGGCAACCTCAACATCGAAAGCCTGCAGGACACCAGCACATTCAACAGCAAGGATCAATCCATAGGCGGTAGCGTGACGGTCGGGGTCGGCTTCTCCGGCAGCCTCAACTTCAGCGACCAGAAGATCAACAGCGACTTCCGGTCCGTCACCGAACAAAGCGGTATCAAGGCTGGAGACGGTGGCTTCCAGATCAGTGTAGCCGGCAATACCGACCTCAAAGGCAGCGTGATCGCCAGCACAGACAAGGCGGTCGCCGATGGCAAAAACGTCTTGGTGACCGGCACGCTGACCCAAAGCGACATCCAGAACAAGGCGGAGTACAACGCCGACAGCGTCGCGCTGGGTGGGGGTTACAGCGATGGCAAGGGATTGATCCCAATAGGCGGTAGCGGAGGCAGTGCGGGCTCAGCCGGAGGGGTGGGCACAGACGCCAGCGGTAAAGCCCAAACGGGTGCCGCCAAGACGCCGGGCAGCACACTGCCTGGCTACAACGGCTTCAGCGCCACTGTGCCAATTGCTTTGAACGCCTCCGGTGAATCGAGCAGCACTACCGGTAGTGGCATCAGCGCGGGAGTGATTGCCATTACCGGCGGTCGGAAGCAAGAGGCGCTGACGGGCCAGACAGCGGATCAAACGGTGGCGAGCTTGAATACCAGTGTTCGCAGCGACCAGAACGGCAGCAATGCGCTCAAACCCATCTTCAACGAGCAAGAAATCAAGGCTGGGTTTGAGATTGTGGGCGCGTTTAGCCGTGAGGCAGGAGCCTTCCTGGCTACACGCGCTGGCGAAGCCGATGTCAAGAAGAAGGAGCGTGATACCGCGTTGGTCGCTGGTGATATGGAAACTGCCCGTCAACTCGACAGCGAACTTCAGGGTCTGGAGAAATGGGGCCCAACTGGTGAATACCGTCTCGTCACGACCGCGGTTATCGGAGCCCTGAGCGGTAACGTCACAGGGTCCAGCGGGCAAATTGTGCAAAGCGCAACCATCAACTACCTGCAGGCCCTAGGCGCGCAAGAAATTGGGCGCTTGGCTGACAGCCTGGGTAGCGATACTGCACGCACTGCGCTCCAAGGGTTGCTTGCCTGTGCTGGTGCGGCCGCGCAGAGCGGAAATTGCGCAAGCGCAGCCATGGGGGCCAGTGCAGGCGTAGTGATCAATGCATTGCTGGGTGACACGGAGGGAATGACTGCCGAGAAAAAAGAGGGACGAAAAAACATCGTGACAAGCTTGATCGCCGCTCTTGCGGGTGGAAGTGGCAATTTGACTGCCGCAGTTAATGCGGCTGCCATCGAGACTGAAAATAACGCCCTTAGCCTCCGCGGTTCCGGCCGGCTCATGAATACCTTGAGAAGCTGTGAAGGCAGCAACTGTGATCTCACTACGCTACGCGCTGATGTTGCACGTGATGCAGAAAAGCAGAATCAACGAATCGTGGCGGCCTGCAGTGGAGCAAGTGCAAAACTCGATCAGTGCATGGTGCTTTCCAACAGCGCCAACCAGACAGCGGTCAATCTGTTGAACGCCACTATCTATGCAGATACACCTGAAAAGCAACAGCTGCTTCTTGATCTGATTGATCAACAGGTTCGCGACATGGAATCGCTGAACAAGATGCTCGAGGCCAATGTGGCCAATGCCAGCTTTAAGGATGTTGTAGGTGCATCCTTGGTGCAAGCCGCTCAGTTGTTGAGCATGGCCGTGATTAGGGTTAAGCCCCCTGCTTTGAGCATTTGGGTAAATGGGAGAATGAAAACTGCAGAGGAATATGTAAATATTCTTTCTCCGGAAGATCGTCAACACATACTCTTCGGTGACGGCCCAGGAAGTGGGGGGCATATGTATCCAGGCCAGCCCGGTAAGTCCACCTATCCGCAGAGTTGGACAGAGAGGCAGATCCTGCATAACGTGGGGGACGTGGTTACTTCACCTACCACTCAGTGGTATGCGCAAACTGGAACTGGTGGCATAACAACCAAAGCCGGTGATCCCGCGAGATGGGTTGCGTGGGAAACGCGCGACGGGGTGACAATGCGTGTAGTTTTTGAACCAGCCACAGGCCGGACGGTCACAGCATTCCCTGACTTGGCCCCTGCCACTATCACCTTAAAACCGATAAAGAAGTAGTCGACATGTCGCTTGAAGTAGAACTCCGCAAGCTAGCATCCCTTTTTGAGGGGCGGCTCAGCAATAGCCTTTTAGACTTCGCAATTGAATACTGCGATCATGGGGAGAATTGCTTGGCACTAGAGACGCTATGTGATCAACTCTGCGAAGAAGATGTGGCCTTGAGTGAACTTGAGTATCAAGAGTTGCTGAGATTGGGATCGCTAGTTGGCGCTGACTTGAACGCTGGACGATTTAAATATCTCCGAACTCTGGTGTCGTCTCCCTGACAAGGGGTGCATGTTGAATTGCGCTGAAATCTAAACCACTTTTTCCATCGAGTCTTGACCCGTATTCTGTGAATAGATGGCTTCTCGTGCTGCACCTCTCTTCCTTGCCTTGAGGCGACTAGATGAAGTTTGCGTGGATCGGGTTGAGATGAAATTTCTCTTCTCAATGGGTCAGGCTCCGATGGAACTCAGCAGTACAAGGCCTTGATGGACGCGGGCACAACCTTTGCCCAGCAACACCAGCTGCGCCCAGGCGTTTCGCTCAGCGCCCAGCAGATAGCCCAACTCACCAGCGACATCGTCTGGCTGGTCGAGCAAACCGTCACCCTGCCCGACGGCAGCACCATGTTGAGTTCTGTCTAAATTTGACCCAGTTAGAACGGTAATTTCCATCCAAGCGAGACCCACGTAGGCCCACCCACTCCTTCACGTTGAGTACAGGTCAAACTTTGATGGAAAAACTGGATCAGGCTTCGGCGAAACTCAACATTCAAGTAACAGGGAAGACCGAGCAGTATGTGAAAGTTGGTGATATATGGTTCTTCTCCCCGGTAAATATTGATAAGGTTACAGGCAAAGTAAATGGCATTCGAACAGTGTTCCCTCGGGTTCCTCCAGGAGTGAATTAATGACCAAGATTCGCATTGGTAACTACGTCTACTTCGACGCCGAGGTGCAAGACTTGAATGTGCTACCGCTTCTGGAATGCCTTCGCTTCGCTATTAACGATGGACAACCACTAGAGCACTACTTGAAAGGCATTCTTCCGCCGGGCGAAGGCGGCTATTGTGGAGGTGATCCTGGCTGGGAAATCTGCGGTAGCGATAACGATTTAAAGAACTGGTATGACGGCGCCGGAAACAGGCTCTATTACGCATGGACCCATCAACCCGTGAGCGAACTCGATCCATGCGATGGTTATTACCCCGTTGACGTCGTCCGCCACCATGTGCGCGAAGTGCTAGAAAATTTCCGCAACCTTAACCCTGGTCGTTCGGCTGAAGTGGATGCTGCCATTAAGCGATTTGAACTGGAAAATGCCTGATGGTGGAACCCGAAGTGGTTTTAGATAGCTGTCACCAGCGCAGGACAAGACAGCAATCTGACCACCCAGGGCAGCGATGTCCGGGTGTGACGTAATAACGGGCAACCATGATGATAAACAGCGTTAAAAAATTATTTGATGCATCGGTACAGCAAGGGGCGATCTTGGAGACATCGCTCGTCGGTTGTACTGATGCTGAAATTGCCACTATTGAGCGGCATTTCGGCTGCATTTTGCCCGCGACTTATCGCGATTTTTTGGCCATTGCTGGAAAATCTGCGGGGAAGCTTTTCCGCGGGACGGACGTGTTCTTTCCCCGTGTCTTAGCGCTCCGAACAGAAGCACGCGAACTCATGAATGAATTGAATTTGCCGGATCTTCTGCCTGAGGATGCAAAAATATTTTGTATGCATCAGGGCTATGAAATCAATTATTTTTTACCTATTTCAAATGATCCACCTATTTACCAGTTTTTTGAGGGGCAAAGCTCGACAACTCAACCGTGGAAAAGTTTTTCAGAATTCTTGAAAAATTCAATTGAGAGCCATCTTGTACAGTGGAGCGATTTAAATTAATGGGCAACGAGGGGAGCTGATCTCAACGCATAAGCCGCGCTGAACTGATACGCTTCCTGGACGGCTACAGCAACGAAGAAACGCAATACAAGGCCCTGATGGATGCGGGCACAACCTTTGCCCAGCAACACCAGTTGCGCCCAGGCGTTTCGCTCAGCGCCCAGCAGATGGCCCAACTCACCAGCGACATCGTCTGGCTGGTCGAGCAAACCGTCACCCTGCCCGACGGCACCACCACCCAGGCCTTGGTGCCCCAGGTCTATGCACGCATGAAGGCCGGCGACCTTGACGGCACCGGCACCCTGCTGGCTGGGCAGGTCACCAACCTCAACCTGAGCGGCGACATCAGCAACACCGGCACCGTGGCAGGCCGCACCATCGTCAACCTCACCGCAGAGAACGTCAACAACCTGGGCGGGCGCATCAGCGGCAACGACACCAGCGTCACCGCCCGCACCGACCTGAACAACATAGGCGGCACCATAGACGGCGTCAACAGCCTGACAGCGATTGCCGGGCGCGACCTCAACATCGCCAGCACCACAAGCAGCGCCAGCAACTACACCGAAGGCACCACCGTCAACCACTTCAGCCTCACCGGCATAGACCGCGTGGCCGGCCTTTACGTCACAAGCCAGACCGGCACAACGCTGGTGGCCAGCGCCGGGCGTGATCTCAACATCGTCGCCGGCGTCATCGCCAACAATGGCGCGACCGGCAACACCAGCCTCACCGCACAGCGCGACCTCAACCTGGGCACCGTGGGCACGAGCAGCAGTTCCAGCGTGGTACGCGGCGTGGGCACCGACTTCCTGGAAGACCGCCAGAGCGCCGACGTCGGCAGCCAGATCAACACCCAGGGCAACCTCAACCTGAGTGCAGGACGCGACCTCAACACCAAAGCCGCCAATGTCCAGGCAAGCGGTGACCTCACGGCCGTGGCCGGCAACAACATCAACATCAGCAACGGCCAGCAGACCAACAGCACCAGCTTTGGCCTGACCACCAGCGAGAGCGACCTGTTCAGCTCAAGCAGCAGCACCGAGCGCCGCAGCGGCGAGCAAAGCAATGCGGTGGGCTCCAGCATTGGCGGCAAAACCATCACCTCGGTCGCTGGAAACGACCAGACCGTGACGGGCTCCAGCGTCATCGGCGATGCAGGAACCACCCTGAGCGCCGGCAACAAGCTCACCATCCAGGCGGCTACCAACACCAGCAAGTCAAGCGACTTCAAGGAAACCAAGGAGGATGGCCTCATGGGCAGCGGTGGCGCCGGCGTCACCATAGGCTCACAAGAGCAATCGCTTGAGCAGAAGCGCAGCGGCACCACCGCCGCCGCCAGCACCGTGGGCAGCATTGCCGGCAATGTCACCCTCGTCGCCAATGAGGCCTACAAGCAGGTCGGCAGCGACGTCATGGCTCCGGGTGGGGACGTCACCATCGTGGCCAAGAAGGTCGACATCGTCGAAGCGCGGGAGACCAGCCGCAGCGAGACAGAACAGAAATTCAAGCAGAGCGGGCTGACGTTTGAGGTCACCTCGCCCATCATCAGCGCGATGCAAACCATGAGCCAGATGAGCGAGGCGGCAAACAACACCAGCGATAGCCGGATGAAGGGCCTGGCCGCGGCCAACTCCGCCCTCGCAATCAACAACGTCGCCAACGCCGTGAAAGCCGGCCAAGGCACAAGGATGAATGGCAAAGATGGGCAGATCGCGACGGGAGGCACGAACCCCGACGGCACGCCCGCCAGCCGTGACTCAACCGAGGCAGACAAAGCGGGCGGCATCAACCTCGCCATCAGCATAGGCAGCTCCAGCAGCCAGAGCAATTCCTTAAGCCAAAGCGACACCGCCAGGGGCAGCACGGTCACGGCCGGCGGCACCGTCACCATCGCCGCCACGGGTGCAGGGCAGGAAAGCAACCTGACTATCCAGGGCAGCACCGTAGAAGCCCAGCGGGCCGTGCAGCTTCTGACGGACAACCAAGTCAACCTGCTCGCCGCGCAAAACACTGCAAGCCAGAACAGCACCAACAGCAGCAAATCCGGCAGCATAGGCATCAGCTTCGGCACCGACGGCTTCCTGGTCAATGCCAGCGCCAGCAAAGGCAAAGGCAGGGCCGACGGCGAAGATACCTTCTACACCAACACCCAGGTCAAGGCCGGCCAGCAGGTCAGCATCACCAGCGGCGGCGACACCACCTTGCAAGGCGCGGTCGTCAAGGCCGAGCAGGTCAAGGCCGATGTGGGCGGCAACCTGCTCATCAAGAGCTTGCAAGACAGCAGCACCTACACCAGCAGCCAGCAAAGCATGGGCGGCTCGGTGAGCGTGGGGCTCGGCAAGATGAGCGGCAGCATCAGCGCGAGCAAAAGCAACATCGACAGCAACTTCAACAGCGTCGGCCAGCAAAGCGGCATCAAGGCCGGAAGCGGCGGCTTTCAGGTCAGCGTAGCGAGCAACACCGCCCTGCTGGGCAGCGTCATCGCCAGCGACACCCAGGCCGTCAATGCCCAGAAGAACAGCTTCCGCACAGGCGGCACCCTGAGCATTGCGGACATTCAGAACAGTGCCAGCTATACCGCCAAATCCGTCAGCATCAGTGTGGGGACAAGCGGGCAGCCGGCAGGGAAGCTGGACCTGAGCGGCATGGGGCTGGGTCTTGGCAGCGAGAGCGGCAATGCCAGCAGCACCAGCAGTGCGGGTATCAGCGGCATTGCGGGGAACACGGCGGTCAGGAGTACGGATGCGGAAACCGGGCTGGGCAAGATATTTGATGCCGACAAGGTGCAGCGTGAGATCAATGCACGGATGCAGATCACTCAGTACTTTGGACAACATGCGTCCAAAGCCGTGGGGGACTACGCCCAGACCAAAATTAACGAAGCTATTGCACTGAGAGACCAGGCGGAGAACGAGACCAATGAGGAGCGCAAGAATGCCCTGAGAGCAGAAGCCAAGGGACTCGAGGACAACTGGGGTAGCAATGGCGTTCTGCGCCTGGCTTTGCATACCGTCATTGGTGGGCTGACAGGCGGGACAGACGGCGCGCTTGGCGCGGCTGCCGGGACGCTGACCGCGCCGATGGTGGCGCAGGCGCTTGCCGATGCTGGTATCAGCGGGCCT
Organism: Polaromonas sp. CT11-55; assembly: GCF_047303325.1. Classification (NCBI taxonomy): domain Bacteria; kingdom Pseudomonadati; phylum Pseudomonadota; class Betaproteobacteria; order Burkholderiales; family Comamonadaceae; genus Polaromonas; species Polaromonas sp. CT11-55. Next base: position 100,672 of record NZ_JBKBEX010000004.1, read on the forward strand.
TTGGCTCAAACTCTGACGGCGATTGCTTCAACGGCAGTGGGAGCCGCTACGGGCGGCACTGCGGGTGGCGCGGCTGCGGCTAATGAGGTCGTGAATAACTTCCTGAAACATGACCAAGCCGCGGCCATGAAAGCGGAAATGGCTGCCTGCAAGGCCAAGACCGGAGGTTGTACGGATGCGCAAGAGCGAGCGTTGCGCGACAAATACATTCTTCTGTCTAACGCCAATATCGAAAAAATTAAATCTCTGATTGTCGCTGGTGATGTAGGAGGTATTCAGAAGCTAGAAGGCGAGGCGGCTGGAAATGCAGAGGTAGTGGGTATCTTCAGCACACGTTGGGATGAAGAGATTTTCACAAACCGCCAAACCAACATCAATATCTACGGTTCGATTTACGGCACTTCCGCGATTTATGGAAATGACATACAGCGCGCTCAGGATGTTTCGATCTTCCGCAGCGGCAATTGCCAAGGGTTGAGTCCGACCGCGTGCAACGGGCTGGTGCAAGATGCATTGGACTACCAAGCTTATCGAGTCGGGCTATTGGGCGTTATTGGTGTCGCTGTGCCATTAACGGTTAAAGGCCTCCAAGCTTGGAAGGCCAGCTTGGCTCCCTCTGGAACCCCAAGTAAGACAGGCACGAATCCTGTTGTTGGGGACGGGGACTTGGATAATGTTTACAGTGGTCAGTTGGGTGGAAAACCTGTAGTCATTAGTGCGAAAGAGGCGGCGGCTAATGCGGCGGCTGCAGCTAGCGCCGATAAAGTAACTGCCCCAATAGACGTCGCACATGTGATTGGTGCTGACTCCAATCGCCGCGGGCCAACTGGTGGTCACAGTACAGTAAATGGCGACGTGAAGGTTGTGCAGGTCGTAAATGCGCCGGACGTGAACGGGGTTTATGAGGCGAAGGTTCAGATGAAGGACGCAAGTGGAAATTGGGTAGACAAGGTTAGCAATAGAGGTGTCAACACAATGTTTCCCAGTTCTTGGACGGCTGACCGAATCAAGTTTGAAATAGATGCGGCCTGGAACAGCACCGCACGTACCTCGATAATTGGTCCAGGTGGTGTACCTATGTGGCGGTCAGTAACGCCGAGTGGTGTCGTAGTGGAGGGCTATGTTAGTCCTCGGATAACAGCCTATCCAAAATATGGAGTAACCAATTGACGATCTTACGTTTTTACTATGACCAGGGAATAACTTCAGATGGACAGAACGGTGGAACGTTATGGTCCGCTGTGGAGGTAGTCGGTAGTCAAACGGTCAGCGAGACTGACTATGCGAAATATCTCGGTGGCGTTTTTCACTTCGATATAAATTCGCCTGATCATTGCGCCGATGTTCTTTCAGAGATCGAAAAAGTAGAACGAGGGGAAAGTGAGAAAGCTGGTTGGACTGGAAACGCTTTTTTTACCGACATATATCGAGATCGTGTAGAGGTAGAGCATCAGCAGTTTGTAGATCATCCCGATTGGCCGTTGTGGAGTTGTCCGCTTGGTGAGTTCAAGGCGGCGTTGCGAGGTTGGAAGAGTTTTCTTGAGTTGCCGGTGAATATGAATAGTGAAATGCTTGTCGAGTTACCAAATGGGTAGTCGTATGAATTGTGCTGGAAGTTGAGTTGGTATTTTTCGCACATATCTTTAAGTGCTGAAATCCATCGAAATCTAGTCCCGTTATGGAGTGGCCCCTCGGTGTTGAGTTCTGTCGAAATTTGACCCAGTTAGAACGGTAATTTCCATCCAAGCGAGACCCACGTAGGCCCTCCCACTCCTTCACGTTGAGTACGGGTCAAACTTTGATGAAAAAACTGGATCAGGCTTCGGCGAAACTCAACACCGTGACCAAAGAGTGTGGGTCAAGAGTTGATGGAAAGATTGGATCAGGCTTCGACGCAATCAACACTACGCCGTCTTCAAGAAGTAAACCGCTGTGCAACTTATTTCTATCGAACTATCTTCGGACGTCAAAACAGCGACCTATCGCTTCTTAATTAATCATGTACTTGCGATCTATCGGGTCGAGTTGCTGGACAGCGGGGGCATCCGACGGATGATGTGTCCTGCAGAGCTTGAGGCTTTAATGCTCGATGCTTTAACGCGTAGGGCCGACGCAGTAAAAGTACTTTCGAGTATCACTTGGGACATGGTTGACGGCCACGGAGTGATTTTGCCAGTCACCTTCTAATTGCTCGTGGCGGATGTCCCACCAATTTACCAAGGAATCCTTAGATGAATGAAATGAATGCTGCAGAGGCACTTTTAGAGGTTCTAAAAATAGACAAATCTCGAATTCCAAACAACTATGCCTGTTGAGTTCTGTCGAAATTTGATCCCGTTAGAACGGTGATTTCCATCCAAGCGAGACCCACGTAGGCCCACCCACTCCTTCACGTTGGGGTACGGGTCAAAATTTGATGGAAAAACTGGGTCAGGTTTCGGCGAAATTCAACACCTTGAAGACTGGCCGCGTGAAGACTTCGCCGAGGCGACACTCGCGGTTACTGGAATTACTTGGGCCGATAACAGTCAGATGACAAACAACTCTTAGGAAACAAAAATGTACGACCGTATCTCTAAAAGGGTGAAGCAAGTCTGCGTGATCGGCTTTGTCGCGATCCTGCTGACGGGGTGCGCTACTACACCTGCACCTGTAGATCCACGGACACCAGAAGAACGACAAGCTGCGTTTGACTCCGCGGCACAAGAGCTAATTGGAAACTATGTTGTCATCGAAAAACGCAATGAGTTTTTCAACGGAAGAAACCTAAAAGTCAACGAGGTGGTTGTTTCTCGTTCAGGTGACGCGCTCGTTTACTTGCTGAAGGGAGAGCGTGATAAACCACTGCTCATGATGGCGAGCGATTGCATGACGAGATACCCCACACGTCCCAATGAAATTTACTGCCACAACACATTCACTGAAATGGCAAGTGTCGATTTCTCGAAAGCGAATACAACGCGCAAAGTGAGTACTGGTGGATTGATTGATATACACGGCCCGATGGCGGTCAACCAAGGTGACTACCTTCTGTATTTCATGGAGCGTGGGCCGGGCAGAGTTCACTACTATCTGCTGAAGAAAAAGTGAAGTTGCTGAAAATCTTCCAAACCTGATTACGTCTGCACTGCCTTCCGCGCACAAGGAATGGAGTCAAGAGTCGATGGAAAGGCTGGGTTAGGCTTTAGCGCAATTCAACAAGCAGGAATCAAATGATAGTAGGAATCGACCTTGGAACAACCAACAGTTTGATCAGCGTGTTTAGGAACGGCCAAACGGAACTTATCCCCAACGCGCTGGGCCACCTATTGACGCCTTCTGCAATCAGCCTTGCCGACGACGGAATGATACTGGTCGGCCTTCCCGCCCGTGAAAGGCAAGCAACGCATTCCCATCTCACCGCAACTGCGTTCAAACGGTGGATGGGAACTGACCACAACATCAAGTTGGGCAAACAAAGTATGCGCGCCGAAGAACTCAGTGCGCTCGTTCTCAAAGCGCTGAAGGCCGATGCAGAGGCCTGGCTGGGGGAGTCTGTGACTGAAGCAGTCATCACCGTGCCCGCCTATTTCAATGATGTACAGCGCAAGGCGACGCAGGCGGCAGGCCGTCTGGCAGGCCTCAAGGTGGAACGTTTGCTTAATGAGCCGACGGCGGCAGGGCTGGCATATGGGCTGCAGGAACGCACGGACCACGCGACCTTTCTGGTGTTCGATTTGGGCGGCGGCACATTCGACGTATCCGTACTGGAATACTTCGATGGGGTTGTTCAGGTACGCGCAAGTGCGGGCGATACGCGATTAGGCGGCGAAGACTTTGTACAGGTATTGCGGGATTGGTTTATCGAAGCGGCTCCAGATCTGAATGCCAAGGAAAAAGCGGGTTTGGCTGAGGATGGCGCACTTTGGCACGCGGCCGAGCAGGCCAAGCGCGATCTTACGGAGCATGAAATGACGACCATGCGTCTGCAGTGTTTGGATCGAAGCGTCGTACTGGAATTGACACGTGCCGAATATGAGCGGCGTTGTGCCGGGCTGTTGCAGCGTTTGCGTCGGCCGCTGGAGCGCGCTTTGATGGATGCCAAGCTTGAACCGTCCAGCCTGACCGAAATTGTTCTAGTCGGCGGTGCCAGCCGCATGCCTATGATTCGCCAGATGGTTACGCGTTTGTTTGCAAGACTTCCTTTGCGGACCATTAATCCAGATGAGACAGTCGCGAGGGGCGCAGCGATCCAGGCGGCCCTAAAAGCCCGCGATGCAGCGCTTGATGAATTAGTCCTTACCGATGTCATGCCGTACTCACTGGGTGTGGTGGTTACAGAGGAAGTGGATGGGCGCCGATATGACGATCGTTTTTCCCCCATCATTGAAAGAAATACGGCGGTGCCCGTATCGCGTGTACAAACCTATTCCACGGTGCAGGACGGACAAACCCTGATTATTCTGGACGTACGCCAGGGTGAATCACCATTGGGCTCCGAGAACCTCCTGCTAGGCACACTTGAGGTCTCCATCCCTCCGAAGCCGCGCGGACATATTGGGGTAAATGTACGGTTCTCCTATGACGTGAATGGCTTGCTTGAAGTTGAAGCGCACGTTCCGGCGACAGGGAAAACGATTCAGAGTGTGATCCAGCGTAACGCGGACGTCATGACGGAAATCGAGATCAAGATAGCGCTCGAAAAAATTAAGGCGCTCAAAATCCACCCCCGCGACAAGCAGGAAAACGCGTATCTGATTGCACGGGCCAAGCGCTTGTACGAAGATCGGCTCGGTCGCGAGCGCCAGGATATCTCTCATGCTTTAACGCGTTTCGAAGCGCTGCTGGATTCTCAGGACGAGGTGTTGATACGTCAACATAACCGGGAATTCAAATCTTATCTTGACAGCATCGACAAGAGCTTCGTGTTGTGATGGTTTGGCAAATTCTGGGGATTGACCCCACTCATGACGTCATCACCATCAAAAAGGCCTATGCGGCGAAGTTGAAATTCACGCGTCCGGACGATGATCCCATCGCATATCAGCGGTTGCGTGAAGCTTATGAGCATGCGCTTGACCATGCCAAAGCAGTAGTCTCTACCGACTACCCGGGTGCAGAGCTTGCATTGCATCCAACGAATATCCCAACTAGCGGAAATGTTGATGTTGCCCCGTTCACCGATGAATGGGCGCTTGGTGCGACGCGGGCTGATCCTTCGGAAGACACTGGTTTTGAAACTGACTTTTCGTCTCCCATCAAGCCTCACGAGTCGCAAGCGCAGGGTGCAGACGAGCACTTTGAGCATCCACGTGACATCGTGAAGCGTGTTGCGGAACGCCTGCATTATCAGGATTCGGGCGAAAACTGGGCGACTGTGCAAGCCGAACTTGACCGCCTACCGCTCTCGTTGCTCCCCGAAGCCAATCGACTGTGTGCACAGTTTGTGATCGATACCGATGACTTGTCGCTGGAATTTGTTGAAGGGTTTACAGACTATTTTGGCTGGGGAAGCGATTTTCGATCGGCGCAGATGCTTGGATCGAAACGCAATCTGGAACTGGAGGAGCGGCTCAATCGCTGGGATGGAAGTTTTGCGCGAAAGACCGAGGTGCGGCAACGATACGCAGAAGTCCTTTCATTTGGACTTTTGGCGCAGCAGCCGAGCAGCTTTCGCTTGTATTTCCTCATGACGCTTGCCGCCGGTAAGGTGAGTCGTCTATGGGCGGAGTTGACGCAGCAGCAGCGCCTCGTTTTGGGTTTTAGCTTGAAGCAGGGGGTGCGCTTTAACAGAGCAGTCAATTTTGCCGGCTGGCTCCGGATTCTCGTTATTGCAGCCCTGTGCCTAGCCTTGCAGCGACTTAATACCTACCCTACATCCAATTGGATAACCGGGGTTTTGCTTTTCTGCATCATTGGGGCCGGCTTGTCATTGGCCTACGACTCTGGATCCCGGTGGGAAGCAGACGCCGTTGAAAACGCAGCAGCGAAGCAACGGATGTACCCCGCCACCAAGCACGACTGGTTTCTTCCAGTTTGGATGTTCATCGGTACGTTCGTCTGCCTGATCGTCGAACAGGATTTCCGGTCCGTAAGTCCGGTGGAGGGAACAACCCGCGATCTTGTTATATGCGGAGTGGTTCTTTTTTTCAGTTTGCCGCTGATCGCATTTCTGGGTAATGCTATTCCGTTGACTGTGAGACCGAAGATGGGTGCGACCGGTTCGATGCTGGCGGTCCTGGCGCTATGCGTGGCAGGCGCCAACTCTCTCCCTGAAGTCAATGAGCTGCATTGGACCGGCGTTTGCCTCGGAATAACGTGGTTCTTATTCACCCGGCTGGCTTACGTAGGGTATGGCTCCCGCATTGAAGCTCGGTGGCTGGCGATATCTGAGAACATCAAGCAGCAGAGACTGCTTGGCAATACAAAGGGGTGGGACGAGGTTTATCCGAAGCTCCTCCTGGCGGTCAGATTGACTCTGGGTTTCCCCTATCTCCTGATGCATCTGGCCGCGAGGCAATCGGCACGTCTCGTAATCGCCATTTCAATCCTGACGCTGGTGGCGGTACCCTATCGCTCCAACGACTGGCGCGTTCCGATCTCGATGGCTATTGCAGGCCTCTTCGTCCTCACTCACGATTTATATGCTGGTTTTGCAGTCCGCGCGCTGACTGGTTTGCGTACGGATGCATGGAAAGAAAGGCTGAAAATTTCGGCCTTCACTGCCTGGCTTGTTTGGGTGCTGCTATATATGCGAGCCACACCGGCGATCCTAGGTGCCATTCACATCCGAACGCCGGGGAATGGACTTACGAGTGTTTGGACGGATATATTGTTTACTGTCCTGCTGCCTTCTCTTGTTGCAACCCTTGTTTGGCGCATCGCATCAACTCTCGCGCCGTGGGGTCGGGTTTTGAATCTCAAAGTTTTAAACCCGGTAATCAATTACCTTTGTCGCGTCTACGATAAGAATAGGAAATCTCGTTAGAGTGGCAGCTGTGGAACGCCCTCAAAATCCGATTCAGTCGGCGTGGTAATTTCCACCCAGACCTGAATCACATGGGCCAGACCCTGCTAGTTTGCGGACATGGTTGATGGGATTTGTGACATTAAGTTAGCGCAACTCTTCCAGGTGGAGCGCTGATTGGATTCATTCAGTGATGCGGTGTTCCAAAGCGCGGACCTCATTTAGGCCGGCATACGCGGCATACGGGCCACTTCACAAGAACGAGACTCCTCTATTTGTAGGAGACGCCCCAGCCCCTCACCCACCTGACAAACGTCACAAACTGTTTAGTCAGGGCCGCGCCCCCCAAAGCCAGTATCAATCACCTTGTCAAAGCCATTAGCGAGGCGTATCTTGCAAGGCAAACAAGCACCGCAGGGAGACAACGGTGATGAAGATACCGAGCTTTCACGCCAGGTCGATTCGCGCCCACCTGTTCTGGACCTATGCCGCGCTGGTGACGGTGCTGGTGGTCGCGCTGATGGCGCTGGCGGAGCTGGCGGCCAGCCGCATTGTGTTTGACGGCGCGCAGCGCGAGCTGGAGCAGCTGGGCCGGCGCACGCAGGAGCAGCTGCTGCGCTTCCAGGAGCCGGCGCGCGCCTGGCTGGAGGCGACCGCCAACGACCCGCATGCGGGGCTGGAGGGCGAGAACGACATTTCGGTGCTGCGCATGCAGATGTCCATGCAGCAGCGCTATCCGCAGATCGGCTCGCTGGTGTTCGGCTACCCGGACGGCAGCTTCCAGCAAAACATGGTGCTGCGCAGCGCGCGCGACCGGGCCTGGGCCAAGTCGCTGCCGGAGGCGCGTTATGCGCAGCAGATCATCCGGGTGGACGAGCGGCAAAAACGTGTCGAAGAATGGGTGTTCTACGACCAGCAGATGACGGCGATCGCGAGCCAGCGGCGGCCCTGGGGTGAGCGTTACGACCCGCGCGAGCGCCCCTGGTACCAGGGCGCGAGCGAACTCAACCTGGGCAGCTTCCAGGCGACCGATCCTTTTGTGCTGAAGGTGCCGGAGGAGTTCGGCATGGCGCTGTCGCTCCCGCTCAGCGGCGCCCGGGGTGGCGTTGCGGCGGCGATGTTCACGGTCGGGGGCCTGTCGGATTTTTTGCATGCACGCGGCGAGGAAAGCCATGCCGAGCTGATTTTGTTTGATGCGCAGGGCCGGGTCTGGGGCTGGTCGCAGGCCGAGCGGCTGCGCCGCCTGCTGGGTTCGGGCACGCCGCTGAGCCTGTCGGCTTTGAGCGATCCGCTGTACGGCTCGCTGCAAAAGCTGGTGGCGGAGGGTGCATCGCAGGACACGCCCATCCATTCACTCGAAGGTGCGGGGGGCCAGCGCTTTGCGGCGGTGGTGATGCCCATTGAGGGCGTGTTCAACCACAAGGCTTATGTGGCGCTGGTGTCGGACCAGAACCTGTTGCTGGCGCAGGTGCGGCGCATGCGCTGGATGCTGCTGGGGGTGGGCGTGGCCGGGTTGCTGATGCTGATGCCCATGCTGTTCTGGATGGCCAACCGGCTGGCGACGCCTTTGAAGAACCTGGTGCGCTCGGCCAAGCACATTCGCGAGTTCGAGTTCGACAGCGACATTCCGCAGGACAGCGATATTTCGGAAGTGCGGCGCCTGCAGGAATCGCTGGCGATGGCGCGCATCGCGCTGCAGGGTTTCTCGCGTTATGTGCCGCGCCCGCTGGTGAAGCATTTCATTGCCAACCGCCTGACGCCGCAGGCCGGCGTGGAGCAGCGCGAGCTGGCGGTGCTGTGCGCCGCGCTGGACGAGCAACACGCCACGGCGGTGAGCTGGTCGCCGCATGCCGATCATTACTTGCAGATATTCGCGGTGGAGGTGGCGCAGGGCAAGGGGATGATGGACCGTTATGAAAGCTGCACTGCGGTGGCGCTGTGGAACACGCCGCTGAATGTTTCGAACCCCGCGGGCTATGCCTGCGAGGCGGCGCTGCGCGCGGTGGACGCAATGCAGGCGCTGGCCGAGGGGCTGAACACGGCGGTGAAGCCACCGCGCTTCGGCCTGGATTTCGGCAGCGCCACGGTGGGCAATTTCGGCACCTGGGACCACCTGACGTTTACCGCAGTGGGCGCACCGCTGGACAATGCGCGCGCGCTGGCGCGGCAGGCGAACGCGCTGGGGCTGAACGTCGCGGCCAGCCGCTCGGTGGCGCTGGCGGCGTCGCGCTACTTCCGCTTCCGGCTGGCGGCCACGGTGCCGCTGGGCCCGCGCGGCGAGCTGCATGAGGTGTATGAACTGGTGGAGCGGATCGTGCATGAAGCCGATGCGAAACACGTCCGGGCGAGCGAGCCGGCGACGGTGGCCTAGGCTTCACGGCGGGTCTTCACCGGGCTGAAAGAGAGGTTGCCATGAACAGCGTACCGATGTGGACACGCAGGCGCTGGCTGCGCCGGGGCGCGGGCCTGGCGGCCTCGCTCGGGGTCGCCGGCATGGCGCGCGCGCAGGCCGGCAGGCCCTTCACGATGTCCTACGGCTGGGTTCCGTGGGCGGCGGGCAATTCGCCGGTCACGCAACACATGATCAGCAAGCGGCTGATTGAAAAATACGCAGTGGAGTTCGGCTACGACCTGACCATGGACTACCGGACCTACCCCGCGGCCGCGCCGCAGGTGGATGCCCTGGCCGCGGGCCAGCTCGACATGGCGATGTGGGGCAACACGCCGACGATACGCGCCATCGTGGCGCAGCATCCTTTCAGCCTGGTGTCGGTGGCGGAGGGGCGGTTGCGGTTTTTGCTGTGCACGCGCAAGGATTCGCCCATCCGCAATGTGCAGGACCTCAAGGGCAAGACGGTGGGCACGCTGGTGGGCGCGGATCCGTACAACGCGTTCACGCAGATCCTGCGCTATGAACTGGGCAACCCGGACCCGGCCGCCCACGGCATACGCATGGTGCACCTGCCGACCCTGCCCGAGGCGGCGCAGGTGCCGGCCGGCATGGATGCCACGCTGGCCGTCTACCCGGCCTTCCTGAAGGCGCAGGCGACGGGCACGGTGGCCATCATGAATTCCTACGGCTACACGGAGAGCCATTACGACGGGCCGGAAGGCAAGGGCGCGGGCATCCTGCTGCCCTCGGTGAAGAACTCGCCTTTTTATCCGGACGGCTACTACCTGCACCGGTCGTTTCGCATCGTGCACAACAGCCTGGTGGAAAAGCACCCCAACCTGGTGCTGGCTTTTCTGCTGGCGCAACAGGAGGCCGTGGGCGTGCTCAGCGAGGCTGACCCCGGCGTGGTGTCGCAGCTGGTCAAGTCCTACTGGGGCCTGTCGCCGGCGGAGGGCGCCAAGGTGGTTCGCGACGAGGTGGTGTTCCGCCGCGGCTGGGCCTGGTCGACCGAAGGCGACGCGCTGTCCCTGCTCGCGACCTCCAAAATGATTGCCGGCGCCAGGATCATTCCTGAGCCGCTCAATTGGGCGCAGGTCAAAAGTGTGTTCGTCAAGACCGCGCCTGTGGTCAAGCTGGCCTACGACAGGCTGGGCGCGAAACCGGCGCTCGCGGAGTTCCAGAGCGCGCGGGTCGGCGACCTGCGGGGCCTGCCGTCGTGGGAAATGCAGCGCTGGAAGGACAGGGCCTAGCCGGGGCGCTGTTCGTTCGCCTGTTCGTTCGGGCGCCAAAAAAAAGCCCCTGCAGTGGAGGTCACTGCAGGGGCTTGAACTGCTTGACAGCAGCCTTGTTTGGGATGAAAACAAGGAACGCCAGAGCGTCGCGGTCATTGTAAAAATCATGCTGGCGTGGGCAAGCCAACAATGTGTTTCTGCGGACATTTGTTGTTGATCAGTGGCCTGAACATTCGCACGACCCTCTTTATTGATCTCTCGTTTCTCTCAATACCTCCCGGGCGGAGCAAAAAAATTTGCGATTTCCAACAAGCTTTGCCCACGCGTAGACAAAGTCCTCTCTACGTCCCGGCGTTCTCGCGGACACTGCGGCGACGCTGTCCAGGTGGTTCCGCATCTACCTTGCGAAACCCGCACCTGGCCTCGACGAAGGGGACCCTCATGAGTGCCAGAGACGCTTTTGAATTCAGTACATTGCACAGAGGAATCGGCATTAGCGTGCTACTGGTGGATTTCCACCCGCTCGCTGTCGAGGACTTTTACAGCCGCCTGGAAATGCTGTCCGATTCGAGGCTGATCATGCGTGTGGACAACACACCTTTGATGGGCGCGCGATGGATGCTGGAGACCTTCCGGCATCGCCTGGTATTCGTCCGCCTGCGCGAGCAGCATATGTGCGGCATCCGCGCCGAGGCAATGGAGGCCTTCCTGGAGCAACTGGCGGTGTCTGCGGCCGTCACCGTCATTCCCATCGTCAGCAAGCGAGCCGTCATAGACCACTTTCGCCGCCATCTCGGTGCGGCCAGCCCGATGTACCTCGGCGCTTCCTTTGCGCAAGAGGACCTTCTGAATATTCTGGGCGCATACGCTTTTTCCCAACCTGCCCTGCACCGGATCTCGAGGGTGAGCGCGCCCCGGGAACTGAGCCCCGCAGGGCTGTAAGCGCGCCCGGGCCGGCACGCCTTGGGCCCTCGTGGCCGGCTTCACGCCGGAAATCGTCCTAAGCCGGCCATCATTGCCTGCATACCGTTCTTCCGGCGCGGCCTTTGCATTGGCCTGTGGCAAATAGCAGGCCCTGTTCCCGCGCCGGGGCGCCCAATAACGGCGCGCCCCGGTTCACCCCCGCACCGTTCCCATCACTTCAGCGCCGGGTCGCCGGCCTTGCCTGCAACGCGATTGGAGCGGTTTGGCAAGCTGTTTGATACCCTGTAAAGTCTGCTTTAATATCTCGTTAATATATTAATATTGGGTTAAAGCGGATCCCTGCTGTTTGGGATTCGCTCTCGAGCGAAGGTTGGCCGGGCTCTTGTCCAGCCGTCGTGTCCCAAGGCGGATGCTCTGCGTATCGGCCCCTTCGAATGGCTGAAGGGGTCGAAGCGGCAGAAGAAGTAAGCTCATCAGTAAGCTCATCACTGAACATCACAGGCTTGAAAACATGAAACGAATCAAGGTCATTGACTCCCACACTGGCGGCGAACCCACTCGCCTGGTTGTGGAAGGTTTTCCCGATCTGGGCGGCGGCAGCATGGCCGAGCGGCGCGCTTTGCTGGCGCAGCGGCACGATGACTGGCGGGCCGCCACCGTGCTGGAGCCGCGCGGCAGCGACGTGGTGGTGGGGGCGTTGCTGTGCAAACCGGTGGACCCGGCCTGCGCCGCGGGCGTGATCTTTTTCAACAACACCGGCTACCTGGGCATGTGCGGCCACGGCACCATAGGCCTGGTGGCCTCGCTGGCGCATATGGGCCTGATAGGGCCAGGCGTGCACCGCATCGAAACGCCGGTAGGCGAGGTCACGGCCACGCTGCACGGCGACGGTTCGGTGAGCGTGCGCAATGTGCCCGCCTGGCGGCACCTGCGCCAGGTGGCCGTCGAGGTGCCGGGTTACGGCACGGTGCGCGGTGATGTGGCCTGGGGCGGTAACTGGTTTTTCCTGGCGAGCGAACACGGCCAGCGCGTGGCCAGCGACAGCCTGGAGGCCCTTACCGCGTACAGCGTGTCGCTGCGCGAAGCACTGGTGGCCCAGGGCATTACGGGCGCCGGCGGCGCGGAGATCGACCATATCGAGCTCTTCGCGGACGACGACGGCGGCGCGGACAGCCGCAACTTTGTCCTGTGTCCCGGCAAGGCCTACGACCGTTCGCCTTGCGGCACGGGCACCAGCGCCAAGATCGCCTGCCTGGCCGCCGACGGCAAGCTTGCGCCCGGCGAGGTCTGGCACCAGGCGAGCATCATCGGCAGCCGCTTCGAGGCCAGCTACGCCGAGGAGGAAGGCCAGGTCATCCCGACCTTGCGCGGGCGCGCCCACATGAGCGCCGAGGCGACCTTGTTGATCGAGGACGGCGATCCCTTTGCCTGGGGCATACGCCTGTGAATGCCGACGTGATCGTGGTGGGCGCCGGCATCGTGGGCGCGGCCTGCGCGCATGAGCTCGCGCGTGCGGGGCTCAGCGTGCTGGTGCTGGACGCCGGCCTGGGCGGCGCCACGCAAGCCGGCATGGGCCACCTGGTGGTGATGGACGACAACCCGGCGGAGCTGACGCTCAGCCATGAATCGCTGAAGCTCTGGCATGAGTGGGCGCCGCGCATGAATGCCGATTGCGCTTTCGCTACCTGCGGCACGCTGTGGCTGGCCGCCAACGACGCCGAAATGTCCGTCGCCGAAGAAAAACGGCGCCGACTGCAGGCCCACGGCGTCGCTTGCGAACTGCTGGGCTCCGCCGCGCTGGCCGCGACGGAGCCGGTGCTGCGCCCGGGCCTGGCCGGGGCGCTCAAGGTCGGCGGCGATAGCGTGGTGTATGCGCCCAATGCCGCGCGCTGGCTGCTTGCGCAGGCACCGCGCGCCATCGTTTTTGAGCAGGCAGAAGTCGCCGCCATCGAGGGATCCCGCGTGCGCCTGGTGGACGGCAGTTGGCGCAGCGCCGCCGCCGTGCTGCTGGCCGCGGGCATAGAGGCAAGCCGCCTTTGTCCCGACCTGCCGATACGTCCCAAGAAGGGCCACCTCGCAATCACCGACCGCTATCCGGGCACGGTGCACCACCAGCTGGTTGAACTCGGCTATATCAGCAGCGCGCATAGCAGTGACGGCGCATCGGTGGCCTTCAACGTCCAGCCGCGCCCGACCGGCCAGCTGTTGATAGGTTCCTCGCGCCAATTCGACACCACCGACCCGGCGGTGGAAGCGCCCATGCTCGCGCGCATGCTGGGCCGTGCGCTGGACTACCTGCCGGCGCTGGCCGGCCTCAATACTGTGCGCACCTGGACGGGGTTTCGGGCGGCCACGCCGGATGGCCTGCCCATCATCGGCCGCCATCCGCGGCAATCGGGCCTGTGGCTGGCGGTGGGCCATGAAGGCCTGGGCGTGACCACGGCCCCAGCCACGGCGCGCCTGCTGGCAACGCAACTCAGCGGCGCGTCGTTGCCATTCGACGCCGCACCCTTTGGCATGGAGCGCTTCCCGGCGCCCGCATGACCACCGCGGCGAGCCGGCCCGCAAGCGGCCGCGTATCGCCGCCTTGGCGACTCACCTGAAATGCTCGCGGCCCGGCGTGTTGGCCGCCGCTCTCGTCGCACAAGCCGGTGGATCGCTTCTGCCCGTTTTGTCGAGAGGGCGGGTCGTGCGCTCGACAGTGAATCAATTTGGGAAAAATTACCCAGAAAAAAACGCCGAGATTGCCTTTCTGCGGACAGTGTTCCTTTCGATTGTTCATGAGCGGCCTATGCTCGCGTCATCGTTGCCCCGGGGGCGCCATCGATGGCTACCCGGCCCCAGAGGGCTTATCGATGTTGTTGACCTTAAGGGGGGCAAGGGTGTCTGGCGCATATATCTATCAGTTGCTGACGGGTTTGGGAATCACTGAGCGATTCGCGCTTCAAATTTTGTCCCGCGTGAAGATGACGGCCTTCGTTGCGGGCGATGTCATCTGGCCGAAAGGCGGCCAGGTGGCCGCATGGACCTACATCGTGTCGGGCCTGGTGGGTGCCAGCGTACCTCTCCAGGAGGGCGACTGCATCCAGGTGAATATCTATGGCCCCAGGACCTGGTTTGGCGAAGAGCCCTTGCTCAACCGCTACCCCTCGTCCTTGGACTACGTATGCTTGACCCCGGTTCGTGCGGTGTGCCTGCCGGCGGCCGACGCGCTGGCGGCATTTCGGGATGAGCCGGAATTCGCCCGCTACATGGCGCTGCTGATGGCCTGGCGCAGCCGACAACATTCGGAGATGATTGCCCTCATGAAGCAGGGCAGCCCGCCGCTGCGAGTGGTCATGGGCCTGGCGCTGTTCGCCGAGGCGCTGTACTACAACTCATCGCGGCCACCGACGCGCGGTCTTGAAGGAACGTCCGTGCAAATTCCGGTCAAGCAAACAGTCATTGCATCCGTGTGTGGTGTATCGCGCAGCGTCTTCTCCGATGCCGTGCACCATCTGGTCACGGCCGGCTGGTTGCGCGTGAACTACGGCATGCTGGAGTTGCGCTCGCTGGAGACCTGGCTGAAGTTTTCCCGCAGACACCGGCAGGCCCGCATGAACATCACCAAGCCGACACTGGAAGAACTCATTGCGCTGATGCGGCAGGCCGCGTCGTCTTGACCGCCGCCGGCGGGGCGGTGCCTGGATAAATCGCCACAGATTGTCTTGGTAAAGACAATTTCGCCCGCTCCGCCTCTTTCGCAAAACTATGCTTGATTCCTATGTCGTGTACCTGTTCGCCACCGCAGACCTGCATGGGCTCGGAGGGCGCAAGGGAAGGGCGAGGCGGATGCCCATGAATGCAGTTGTACCGGTGGCAATGCCGAAGGACGGTCCACGAGACCAATCGCCGGCGCGGAGCTGCCGCCCGCAAGCATGGCGCCTTTACAGAACTCGGGACTTCACTTATGACACACGCCAGCCTTGCCGTCATGCCCCCAGATTTTTCTTCCCCGGTGTCCTCGGCCGCATCCGAATCCAGGCTGCTTCGCGAAGCCAGTCGCGCCTATGCGGACAAACGTTGGGCTGAGTGCGCGCAACTTGTGCAACAGGTCTTGGCGACGCGGCCGCGGTCGGTGGCGGCGGATGACTGGTTGAACCTCGGTTCGGCCCTGGACCAGCCGCAGCGGCCCGACCTGGCCGGGCGCGCCGACCAGGTCTACCGCAAGGCGCTGGCTTTGGGGCCGACACAGAAAGACGCAGTGCTGAGGCAATTGGCGGCCTTGCGCAAGCTCTGCCTTCCCATTTCACTCTCCTTTAGCCTGTGCTGGCCGCACTGGGTGATTCGTGGATTTTGATGAAAGTTTTAACAATGAAAAGAAGGTGGACATGAGCAAAGTCGACCGTGAGGATAGCTGGCTTCTTTTTGTGGCCGTGGTGGCGTTGGCAGTGTTTGTCGTGTGGAAATTTGCGGCCTACCTGGGCCTGGACATGGCCGTGGCAGGCCCTGTGCTGGCGCGCCTGGCCGTGCTGGTGGTACTCACGGGGCTTTCCTGGAGACTCGCAAGCGATATTCCCCCATTGGGCCCGAAGGCCGTCTGGCCTTTCCTGCTGGCACTGTTGTGGCTGTGCTGGTGGCCGGCACTGGATTTCTGGGCCGCCAAGGAATTGGCGTCATCCTCTTACGAGGAGACGCTGCCATGGTGGGCCGCCTGGTACACCAAGTGGGGCCTTCTGGTGGGCTTGGTCGCGTTGGGTTACCTGGTCAAGAAAGCTTTTGGCCGCTACTGAAATTCCCCAATGCCTGGTTTGGCCCCGGCCTGTTTCTTGTGAACATCGCGTCAAACTTTCTTTTCTGCAGTGCCCGCTGCTCATGTTGCCAGCGCAGGCGGAATTTCTCCGCCTGGATCTCAAGCTCCGCGGCCTGCCGGCGGTGGGACCTGGCAAGGCTGTCCAGTTTGATGTAACAAGCTTGCCAGTAAACGGCTCTTTCGGCCTTGGACTTGCGCTGCCTTTTCATCATTCGCCAGCCGATAACGGCAACGACGAAATACAGTGCGAAAGGCAGATAAATTGACATCGCATGGGGTGCGTAGATGGCTTCCATGTCATTCACCTTCTGATGTTTGCCCGGCCACAACTGCCGGTGGTGGCGGGATTTGACTTTCGTCCGCCGTGTATCGAAGCGGATCGCTTGAATACACATGCGGGCCACAGGGTCTGGGACGCCGCGAGTGGCCCATGTGCTTCGGGTTTTGCCCTGGATTTCGTACGCATGGCTTTGACTTGGCTGTAACTTGAATGATCTCGCAATGTCGCCAGAAAGACATTGTTTTGGCCATGCTTTTTTTGCATCGCTTGTTTTATTGCTTGCATTGCCCTGCTGAAGAGGGCCCGGACATACCCGCGTCACAAAGCCCGGTGAAGCTGGTTTTCTCCTCTTATTGGAGGATTGATCAGGCCGTTTTCGCTGCGCACAATGCCTGCAGGCCTGAGCCTCACCACACGGAGGAATTCCATGGACATCCTGAGCAGCCAGAACAGCTATAGCAGCCTTTCCGTGCGCGACCTCCTGGACGCGCGCAACCAGTTCCATGTGCACATGCTCAACAAGCGCAACGTGGTGGGCACGGCGGTGGGCTTGTACCTGATACGGCGCAGCGACCCCTGGCCCGACGCGAAAAACCCGGTCAAAAAATCCGCAGGCAAAAAGAAAGTGGAACGCACTTTCGCCAACTCCGAGGTGCGGCCCTATTCCTGGCCCTGCATGCTGGTGATGGTGGATGAATGGGTGGAAGAGAAAGCCTTTTCCAGCAGCAAACTGCACCCGCAGGACATGGTGCCCAAGATGCTTTATTTACCCGACGGCCGCGTGGTGCCTGTCTGTGTCGTCAAGGTTGAGCCGCAGGCCCCGGCCACCAAGCCGCTGCCCTCCTGGATCTGGCCCGAGGCGGCCATAGGAGGCGGCTTTCCGCTGCTGATCCGCAACCAGGGCCTGCTGCGAACGGCCAGCGCCGGCTGCCTGGTCAGCGACGGCCACACGATTTATGCACTGACCAACCGCCATGTCTGCGGCGAGCCCGGTGAGCCCGTGCATGCGCGGCTGCGCGGCGAAGAAGTCGAAATCGGCCATGCCTCCGAGCGCCAGCTCACGCGCTTGCCCTTCACCGAGGTCTATCCGTCTTTTGCGGGCAAGCAGACTTATTTGAACCTGGACGTCGGCCTGGTCGAGGTCGACGACGCCCGGGACTGGACCAGCAGTGTCTACGGCATAGGCGAGGTGGGCGCGCTGGCGGACCTCAATGAGCAGAACCTGGGGCTGCAGCTGATAGACCATCCGGTATCCGCCTTCGGCGCGGCTTCCGGCCATCTGGAGGGGCGCATCAAGGCGCTGTTTTACCGCTACAAATCGGTGGGCGGTTATGACTACGTCGCAGACCTGCTGATCGCGCCGCAGGAAGGCAATCACCAGACACAGCCGGGCGACTCCGGCACGGTCTGGCATCTCAAGTCGGAAGAAGAGAAAGACAGCAAAGGCGTGCCGGGCAAGGTGTCCTACCGGCCACTCGCGGTGGAATGGGGCGCGCAGACTTTCAGCGTCGACGGCGGGGCTTACAACTTCGCGCTGGCGACCAACCTCAGCAATGTCTGCAAGCTGCTGGACGTGGAACTGGTGTCGGCCCACAACACGGCGGCCCAACCCTATTGGGGTGCGACCGGCCACTACAGCATAGGCAATGTCGCGGTCGGCCAGGTCAAGGACAAAAAGCTCGCCAAGCTGCTGGCGGCCAATGCGCTGCGCATCAGCTTTGACCGTACCGACATCGCGCCCGGCAAGATCAACGAGGCGCTCAAGGACACGACGGGTTTTATCGCCCTGGCCGACGTGCCCGACGTGATCTGGAAAAAGCAGCCCGGCAAGGTCAAGGGCGGGCGCGACACCGGTTTTAACAGCGGGCCGGAACACCCCACCCACTACGCCGACATTGACATCCCAGGCCCCAACGACGGGCCCAGCCTGCGCGAGCTGTGCATGCAGGACACCGACAGGGTGGCGGTGGAATACTGGCAGGGCTTTTATGACAGCGTGGGTTCCACCGCCTCCAAGTCGCGCGGCTGCCTGCCGTTTCGCGTCTGGCAGTTCTACGACGCCATGGTCGGCTATGTCGAGAAGAAGGACTATGCGAGTTATGTGGCCGCGGCGGGGCTGCTGGCGCACTATGTGGGCGATGCCTGCCAGCCGCTGCACGGCTCCTTCCTGGCCGACGGCTACCAGGACCAGGCCACCGAAGGCGTCACCAGCACCGGCAAGCCGAAGAAGGACTGGCCCGCCAAAGGCGTGCATTCCATCTACGAAACCAAGATGATTGACGCCAAGGCCGCCGAGCTGTTCGAGGCCATCGACAAGGTGCTGGCCAAGCCGGCCGCCGCGCTGGCCAAAATTGACGAAGGCCGCAAGGCCGCGGTTGCCACCGTCAAGCTCATGGACGACGTAGCCCGGCTGATCCCGCCTTCAGAGATATGCGACGCCTATGTTGAACTTGGCGAGGGCGCCTCGCGCGCAGTGATAGACGGCCTGTGGGAACAATTCGGCGCCAACACGGCCAAAGTCATGGCCCTGGGCATACGCAACCTGGCCCACATCTGGGAAAGCGCCTGGATCGAGGGCGGCGGCGACAGCGCCAAGAGCGCGGACATGGTGGAGTTCTCCGAAGCCGAGATCCGCAAGCGCTATGTCAACCCTAAGTTCGTCCCTTCGCTGGACCTGGACCAGCTGGCCGCTGTGCTCTAGGTCATGGAGAGCTGTTTCAGGCTGCGGAAAGCCGCGGCTCCTGCGTCAGGCTGTAGCAGGTGAACACGCGGTTCAGTGCCGGCAGGGGCGCGACTTCCATCTCGCCGGCGGCGGGCTCCATGATGACCATGGCCACCGAGGCCGAGAGGTTGTCATGGCTGCCCAGGCGCGGCGGGCGGCAGACGGAATAAGGCAGGCCGAAGTCGTCAAAAAAAGCGTTCTTCAAATCCTGGCGGCTCAGCTTGTCCTTGGCATTGAGCAGCTTGCGCACGCGCCAGTCGCGGTAGTGGCTGTCGGGTGACTGGGAAATGCCCATATCCACGAGCTTGCTCAGTGCGACCGGGCTCATCCAGTGGTTGGCGTGCACGATCAGGTTGTCGGCGCCCGGGTAGATCGGGAAGGACTCGTTGGTCGTGCATTCGAAGTCGATGCCGAAGCCCTGGGCCATGCCCAGCATGAGGTTGTTGGAGCAGGACTTGGGCGTGGCCGCAACGGCCTTCATGGCCAGCGAAAAAATCTCCTGCTCCAGCACCTTGCGGCGTATCAGCGAAAGTGGCACGCCCAGCTGCTTGAAGTCGCGGTCCGATTCCAGGTAGTTGGCGGTGATGGACACACCCGCGCTGTTAAAGCCGCTGCGGGCCAGCCCGCCGGCCTCGACAAAGGTCAGGAAGTCGGGGCCGTTGTCGTTGCGCACGCGCAGCACGACGGCGGTTTCGACGCATTCGGCGCGCCAGTCCCAGTTCTGCCCGTGCAGCAGGTTGCCGTTGGCCGAACGCTCGGGCAGTATCAGCGCGCCGGTGCAGCCGTCACCGGGCTCCTTGTCGGCCTGCTGGACTTTCTCGGCGCGCGCCTTGGCCAGCACCTCGGTGCGGGCATTGATCATCACGATGTCCTGGAAGTCCACGCCCGCGCCTTCGGCGATGCCGCGCATCTCGTCGATGTAGTGGGGCGCGAAGTCGCCGATCTCCTTGGCGAAGAAGTCGATCAGGCGCGCGCGCGCCTGATCGCTGTAGCCCAGGTTGACCAGGGTCTGGCCGTAGAGGCGCGCGCTGCCGCGCACCCGGCCGGCGGCCTGGCGGCCGTACTGCAGGCCGCGCTCACGCGGGCTGCCGGAAACCGAGATAAAGGGAAACTGTTCGATGTTTGCCATGTGTTGCGCTGCCCGTAAAGAGTGTCGGAAGAAGTGCCAGGAGGCGATAGTGGTCGCCGCGAGGCGTGCCTGTCCATGCCTTGCGCGCGCTGCGCATCAAGGCGAGTGAAAGAGGATGCTGAAAATTACTTGCCGGCCAGCTTGGTGTTCCAGAGCAGCGGCTTGCCTTCCCACACCGTGAAGCCGGACACGCGCTTGCGCACGGCCCAGGAATCGGTCACGTTGTAGAGGATGACCAGCGGCGTCTTGGCGAGCATCATGGTGTGCAGTTGGTCGAACAAGGCCTGGCGCTTTTTCGGGTCGGCTTCGGCAAAGCTCTGGTCTATCAGCTTTTGCGCAGCCGGGTCGTCCCAGACCTTGCGCGGCTGCTTGGCCTTGTTGCCCGAGAACTGCTCATAGCTCAGGGCCGGATCCAGGCGCGAGGAATAGGTGAAGGAGCTCAGCTGGTAGTTGCCGCTGTTGTAGCGGTCCAGCTGGGTCGCCCATTCGAGCACCTCGATCTGCGCGTTGATGCCCACGGCCTGCATCATGGCCTGGCTCATCACCGCGACCGAGAAGCTGGGCACGTGGGCGCGCTTGTTGGCCTGGATCACGATGGGCTGGCCCTTGTAGCCGGCTTCCTTGAGCAGTTGTTTGGCCTTGGCCGGGTCGTAGCGATAGCCTTTTTTCTGCGTCGCGCTGTAAAAGGCCGATGTTCCCTGGATGGCCGAGTTGTTGACCTTGGCCAGGCCTTCGGACGAGGCAGCGACCAGCTGGTTCATGTCCAGCGACAGCGCGATGGCCTGGCGTATGCGTTCGTCTTTCAGCAACGGATCGTTGGTCTGCATCAGCAGCGTGTTCTTGCCCGCGTCGACGGCACCGACCACCGTGAGGTTTTTATTCGCCTTGAGCTCCTGCACGTCGGAAGAGGTGATCTGGCCGGCGTCGATGGCGCCGGACTGCAGGCCGGCCTTGGAGGTCGACATGTCGGGCACGGTCAGGAACTTGACCTGCTCGACCAGCGGTTTTTTGAGGCCCAGGTAGCCGTCGGGTTTGGTGCCGGGAGGTGACTGGTAATCGGCAAAGGCGCTCAGGGTCACGTACTCGCCGCGCTTCCATTCCTCGAACTTGAAGGGACCGGTGCCAATGGGCTTGTCCCAGCTGCCGTCTTCCTTGACGGATTTTTTGTTCAGCACGGCCGTCATACCGCAGTCGGTGCGCGCCAGGTTGTCGAGGAAGACGGCCGAGGGGCGGTCCAGCTGCATGACCACGGTTTGCGCATCGGGCGCGGTGACCGAGGTCACTTTGACACCGGAGCGGCCGTCGAACTCGCTGAGGCAGCGCCAGTCGGTTTTCGGGTCCATGTAGCGTTTCCAGCTCCACAGCACGTCGGCCGAAGTCATGGGCTCGCCATTGTGAAACTTGATGTTGGTGCGCAGCTTGAAGATATAGGTCAGGCCGTCGGGGCTGGTGACGATGGAGCGCGCCAGCAGCGGGCCTATGGTGCCGTTCTCGTGGTGGGCGACCAGGCCTTCGACGATGTTGAGCACCACGCCGTCAGTGGTGTTGTCGCGGTTCACGCCCGGGTTGGTCGAGCGGATGTCGGCGGGCTGCGCGACCACGATTTGCGCGGGCGCCTGGGCCTGGGCCGCGGCGCAGGCCGCCAGCGCGGCGGCACCCAGAAAATTCAATCGCAGGGAAAGCATCAAAAGCTCCTTAAAAATCAGGCTGGAATGGGGTTCATGGCCGAGGGCGCGTCGGCATCGTCAAAACGCCACTTGAGCTGCATGCCGCCCTGCCCGGTGGGCGTCAGCGCGGGAATCGCGGAAAGCAGTTTGCGTGTGTAGGCATGCTGCGGGTGGTCGAAGACCTCGTCGCGGCTGCCTTGCTCGATGATGCGGCCGGCTTGCATCACGACCACGCGATCGGCCACCTGCTCGACCACGCCCAGGTCGTGGCTGATAAACAGGCAGGCAAAGCCGTGGCGCTCCTGCAGCTCGGCCAGCAGCGCCAGCACCTGGGCGCGCACCGTGACGTCCAGGGCCGACACCGGCTCGTCGGCGATCACAAAGGCCGGCTCGCGTATCAGCGCGCGGGCAATCGCCACGCGCTGGCGCTGGCCGCCCGAGAGTTCATGCGCATAACGCGCCGCATGCTGGGGCTGCAGCCCGACTTCGTCCAGCATTTTGGCCACGCGCGCTTGCCGCTCGGCCGCCGTCAGGCCGGGCACCAGGCGCAGGCCTTCGCCGACCAGCTGGCCAATGCTCATGCGCGGATTGAGGGACGAATACGGGTCCTGGAAAACCATCTGGCAATTGAGCCGGTAGTCCAGCCAGCCCGCGTCGCGGCGGGTGATGGCATGGCCACGGAAACGGATGTCGCCCTCGGTGGGTTTGATGAGGCCGGCAATTGCGCGACCCAAGGTGGTCTTGCCAGATCCAGAGCCGCCCACCACCGCGACGATCTCGCGCGGGCGCACCACCAGGTCTATGCCGTGCAGCACGCGCTTGGCGGCGGACCTGGCGAACAGGCTGCGCTTGCCGGGGTAGTCGACGACAAGATGGCGCACCTCGATGACGGGCTGTTCGTCGGCAATCGTACGCGCGGCTTGCCGTCGTGGAATGGCTTCGAGCAGCTTGCGTGTGTAGTCCTGCTGCGGACCGGCCAGCATGGCGGCCGTGTCGCCGGCTTCGACGACCTCGCCCTGCTGCATGACGATCATGCGCTGGGTGTAGCGCGCGACCATGGGCAGGTCGTGGCTGATCAGCAGCACGGCAGTGTTGTGTTCGCGCGTGAGCCCGACCATGAGCTCCAGCACGTCGCGCTGCACCAGCGCGTCCAGTGCCGTGGTCGGTTCGTCGGCGATCAGCAGCGCCGGCTCCAGCAGCATGACCGAGGCCAGCATCATGCGCTGGCGCATGCCGCCTGAAAATTCATGCGGCCACGCGCTGAGCGCGGCCTGCGGGTCGCTGATGCCGACGCGCGCGAGCATGGCCAGGGCCTTGTCGCGGCGCGCGGCCGGCGACAGCTCGGGCCGGTGCAGGGCCAGGCCTTCGTCAAGCTGGCGGCCTATGGTCATCGAAGGGTTCAGCGAAGTCATGGGTTCCTGGAACACCATGCCTATGCGCGCGCCGCGCAGCTTGCGCAAGCGTGCGTCGCCCACCGCCGCCATGTCTTCTCCTTCAAACAGGATGCGGCCCGCACTGCGCACCAGCGGCGGCGGCGTCAGGCCCATGATGGCGCGCGCGGCCTGGGTCTTTCCGCTGCCCGATTCGCCGACGATGCCGACGATTTCGCCGGGCGCGACGGTAAACGACACATTGCGCACGATTTCGCGGCCGCCCTTGCCGATGGAAAGGCTCAGACCGGAGACATCCACCAGTTGCGTCATTCGATGCCCCTCATGCGCGGATCCAGCAGGTCGCGCACCGCGTCGCCCAGGAAATTGATGCCCAGCAGCGTGAGCGCGATGCACAGGCCCGGGAAGATGGAAAGGTAAGTCGCCTGCGCCATGAAGGGCCGAGCCGCGGCCAGCATATTGCCCCAGGTCGGCGCCGGCGGCGGCACGCCCAGGCCCAGGAAGGACAGCGCGCTTTCCGCGAGGATGACCCAGCCGAACATCGAGGTGGCCAGCACCGTGAGCGGTGCCACGCAGTTGGGCAGCACGTGGCGGAACATGGTGTAGAGCTCCGAGTTGCCGAGTACGCGCGAGGATTCGATGAACTCCTTTTCGCGCAGCGACATCACCGTGCCGCGCACGATGCGCGTGACGGACGGCGTATAGGCCAGGCCCAGCGCCAGGATGATGCCGTACTTGTTGGCGCCGAGGACCGCCAGCAGCGCCAGCGCCAGCAGCAGGCCGGGGAAGGCCAGCAGGGCGTTGATGAAGGCCATGATCACGCGGTCGGTCCAGCCGCGCACAAAGCCGGTCAAAACGCCGATGGCCGTGCCCACGGTGATGGAAAACAGCACCGTGAGGAAGCTGATCCACATGCTGTTGGAGGCGCCCGCCATCAGTCGCGAAAGTTCGTCGCGGCCGAACTCGTCGGTGCCCAGCCAGTAAGTGGCGCTGGGCGGCTTCAGGCGCGCCATGAAGTTGATCTTCAGCGGCTCATGCGGCGTCCAGAAGAAGGCCAGGACGGCCGCCGCGAGGATGATGCCCACGATGGCCAGGCCTATCAGCGCCTGCGGGCTTAAAAACTTTTTCATTCCGCGAGCACCCTGGGGTCGAAGATCGGATAGCAGAGGTCAATTACCAGGTTGGTGACCACATAGATCACGCCCACCAGCAGCAGGCAGCCCTGGATCACCGGGTAGTCGCGCGCGAAGATGGCGTCGACCAGCAGGCGGCCCAGGCCGGGAATCGTGAACACGGTCTCGACCACGGCCACGCCACCCAGCAGGTTGCCCAGCACCAGGCCTATCAGGGTCCAGGTCGGGCCGAAGGAGTTGCGAAAGGCGTGGTGCACCAGCACGGCGCGCTCGGAAAGTCCCTTGGCGCGCGCATGGGTGATGTAGTCCAGCCGCAGCACCTCCAGCGTGCTGGCCCTGGCCATGCGGATCAGCACGCCGATTTCATGCAGGAACAGCGTGAGTATCGGCATCAAGAGGTAAAGCAGGCCGGACTTCCAGTCGCTCATGACCGAGACATAACCGACCACCGGCAGCCATTCGAGCTTGAGGCCGAAGAACAGCAGCAGCAACAGGCCCAGCCAGAAGGTGGGAATCGAGACCAGCAAGGTGGCCGCGCCGACCAGCATCAGGTCGGGCAGGCGGTTTTGCTTCCAGGCGGCGATCATGCCGGCGGGCACCGCGACCAGGGTGGCGAAAAACACCGCCACCAGCACGATTTGCGCGCTGACTGCAAAGCGGCTCAGCACCAGCTGCAGCACCGGCTCGCCGGTGGTGATGGACACGCCCAGGTCGCCGCCCAGCACATGGCGGCCCCAGATGCCGAACTGCACCGGCCAGCTTTTGTCCAGGCCGAGCTGGGCGCGCAGGTCGGCCAGGCGCACCGGGTCGGCCAGGTCGCCCAGCAGCAGTTGGGCAGGGTCGCCGGGAATCAGCCGTATCAGCACAAACACCGCGACCGCCACGATCAGCAGGGTCGGTATCGCCATCACCAGGCGGGCCAGCGCGAAACGTAGCATGGTCAGGCCTTGGGCGCCTTGCTGCGCATGTTGCTGAGCACGCCCGCGAAGAAGTCCTGCACCGTGTCCACGCAGGCCAGGCCGTTGTGGGGAACGTTGTCGACCAGGTCCAGGGTGACCTGGACGCCGGCCTTGGCAAAGGACTGTCGCAGGGTTTCCAGCCGCTCGGGCCGCGTGCGCCCGGCGTCGTTGGCACCGGGCATGAAGAACTTGCCGCCTTCGCGGTGGGTGATCTCCCAGGTCTCCATGTCGGCCTTGCCGACCACCATGTGCACCGGCAATGCCTTGAGCGCTGGCAGGTTGAGGGCCTTGCCGAAGCGCTTTTCAAAATCACGCACGCCCACCCACCAATCCTGCTCGAAGTCGAGCAGCGTGACCGAACCCGGCGCGCCTATGGACAGGGCCCAGAGGCGCTCGGGATGCAGCAGGCCGAAGCGGTTGACGAATTGGCCGCCGCCGGAATAACCAAAGAGTGCGAATTTGGAAAAATCACAGCCGAACTTGACCGCCACCTCGTCGACCATGCTCAGCAGGATCTGGTCGTAGCGGATGTCGGCCTCGCGCAGGTGCTTGAAGCCGTCGCGGTTGCCGTCGCCCTGCGGGCCGGCCGGGAACAGCGGGCACAGCACGATGCAGTCGTTCCACTTGGCGAAGGCGGCAAAGGCGTCGCGGTACTCGGTGAAGGCGCGGCCCGTGCCGTGCACCACGACCACCAGCTGCATGGGCTGCGTGGATTCGTGCAAATGCGGCGGCGCATAGGTGCAATAGGAAAAGCGCGGGTCGGTACGCGACGCAAAAATCGTGCTGTGGCCCAGGTCGTAAATCGCCGCTGCCCGTTTTTCACCGAAAGACAGGGTTGAAGCCGTTGCGGCATTCGCTGGGAGCACTTCAGGCATACACATCATCACCCACAAATAAGACTCGAAAGCGGCCGGTTCTGGGCCGCGCTGCAAGCGTGGGTGGGCAAGACATCTGACCGTCACACAAGCCTGTTAAGGCGGATTGTTCTCCATCCAGTTTAAAAAATATATCTATATTATGTTTTGAGATGCTAAAGTTATTCTTTTGTATTGAGGTCCATCCCACGTGAGCACCATACGTTTCCTGAGGACCTTTCTGGTCGTGGCGCACGGCGGCTCTTTCGCCGCGGCGGCCGACCGGGTCGCCCTGACGCAGGCGGCGGTCGGGGTGCAAATGCGCGCGCTGGAGACCGAGCTCAAGACCGTGCTTTTCGAGCGTTCCGGGCGCGGCGTGGTGCTCTCGGACGCCGGCCGCGCGCTGGTCGCGCATGCCGAAAAAATCATCGGCTACTACGACCAGATGCGCGAGGGCCTGGAAGGCGAGGGCGAGATCGCCGGCACCGTGACGGTGGGCTCCATCGTCACGGCCATGGGGTTGCTCTCGAACACCGTGGTGCGCATGAAGCCGCTCTACCCGCGCCTCAATGTGCGCCTGGTCATGCAGGAATCCAGCGGCCTGGCGCGCAGCGTGCAAAGCGGCGAACTCGACGCCGCCATCTTTGTCGACGACTCGCCGCTGGAGCGCAAGGGTATGCGCTGGACGCCGCTGTACACCGAGCCGCTGACGGTGGTCGCGAGTTCGCAGGTCGCGCCGCCGGGCAGCGACTTCAAAAAACTGCTGCGCGAGCAGCCTTTTTTGCGCTTCGACAGGCGCACGCCCAGCGGCATACGCATAGAGCAGACCCTGCGCAAGCTGGGCCTGGCCCCGCAGGATTTCCTGGAGCTCAGCTCGCTGTCGGCCATCATCGAGCTGGTGCGCCAGAACGTGGGCGTCACCATCGTGCCGCATGTCAAGAACGCCGACTGGGCCAATGACGCGCTGCTGCGCGTGCTGCCGCTGCCGGGCCGGCCGCCGACGCGGCTGATCGGCATGCTGGAGCAGGGCAAGCGCGAGCACATCACCTCGGTGATACGCCAGCACCTGGTGCAGCTGCTGGCCGAAAAAAGCGCGGCGCCTGCCGCACGCTGAGGTACGCATTGGCAACTTTCCGCCGTGCCCGCTGAACTTTTCGGCGCCGCCCCCGTCACACATCCTTTTAACGGAGGATTCCCATGGCGTTTGCCAGCAACAACCCACAACTCACGTCGCGCGCGCTGTCGGTGCTTCGCATTGTTTCGGCCTATTTGCTGATCCAGCATGGCACGGCCAAGCTGCTGGGCTTTCCCCACGTGGCGTATTTCGACGGGTTGCAGGTGCTGTCGCTGATCGGCTTTGCCGGCATCCTTGAACTCTTTGGCGGCGCGCTGCTGTTGCTGGGCTTGTTCACGCGACCCGTGGCTTTTATGCTGTCGGGCCTGCTGGCATTTGCGTATTTCATCGGCCATGCCTCCAAGGGTTTTGTGCTCTCGCCCATGCTCAACGGCGGCGAGTCGGCTGTGTTGTTCTGCTTTGTCTTCCTGTTCATGGCCGCCGCGGGCGGCGGCGCATGGGGCATTGACGCGCTGCGCGCCAAAAAGTAAGCGGCTGCGGCACGTGTTGTTACAGCGCCGGGCTGAGCCCGGCGTAGTCGCCGTGGCCTGCTGAGGCGTTGTTCATGGATGGGCTGCCGTTGTTGGCTGCTGTGACAAGATTCGTGATCTATGACCCAACACCCCATTCCCCGATTTTCCCCCCGCAGCCTGGCCTGCCTGGCTCTGGCCCTGACGCTGGCGGGTTGTGCGGCGCCCGGCGCGGATACATCGGATAGAGGCCGGCAGGCTGCGCCAGCCGATGGCTACCTGTGGGTCAACCGCGTGACCTGGGGCGCCTCTCCTTCGTCGGTGGAGCAGATCGCCCCCAAAGGGTTTGACGCCTACCTGGCTGAGCAGCTTCACCCCGGCGCGGCGAAACTGCCTGAGGCGGTGGCGGCGCAGATCAGCGCGATGACGATCAGCCAGCGGCCCATGGTGGCGCTGGTGCAGGAACTGGAGCAGCGCAACAAGGAGGCCAATGCGCTGGCCAACGATGACGAAAAAAAAGCGGCTCAGCAGAGCTTTCAGGCCGAGATGAACCGCCTGGGGCGTGAGGCCGCCACGCGGCATGTGCTGCGGGCCCTGTATTCGAGCAACCAGGTTCAGGAGCAGATGACCTGGTTCTGGATGAATCACTTCAGCGTTCACCTTTACAAAAGCAACATCCGTCCCATGCTGGGCGACTACGAGGAGACGGCGGTGCGGCCCAGGGCGCTGGGCAAGTTCAGCGAGCTGCTGCGCGCGGTGGTTTACCACCCGGTGATGCTGCGCTACCTGGACAATGAGCAGAACGCGGCCGGCCGCATCAACGAAAACTTCGCGCGCGAGCTGATGGAGCTGCACACACTGGGTGTGGACGGGGGGTACAGCCAGCACGATGTGCAGGAACTGGCCCGCGTGCTGACGGGTGTGGGCGTCAACCTGCAGGCAGGCAACCCAACGCTGAAACCCGAACTGCAGGCGTTGTATGTGCGCCGCGGCCTGTTCGAGTTCAACCCGGCAAGGCATGATTTCGGCGCCAAGCAGTTGCTGGGAAAACCCATCACCGCCAAAGGCCTGCCTGAGGTGGACGAAGCCATCGACCGCCTCGCCCGCAGCCCGGCCACGGCCCGCTACATCAGCCGCAAGCTGGCGCAGTACTGGTTGGCGGATGCACCGCCGCCGGCGCTGGTGGATCGCATGAGCCAGACTTTTCAGCGCAGCGACGGCGACATTGCCGCCACGCTCAAAACGCTGCTGGGCTCCAGCGAATTCGCGCAGGGCGCCGGCCGCAAGTTCAAGGACCCCATGCATTACGTGATTTCCGCCGTGCGCATGGCCTATGACGACAAGCCCATCCTCAATGCCGGGCCCATCATGAACTGGCTCAATCGCATGGGCGAGCCGCTGTATGGCCGCCAGACCCCCGACGGCTATCCCATCGCTGAGTCGGCCTGGGCCAGCCCGGGCCAGATGGCCACGCGCTTTGAGATTGCCAAGGCGATCGGCTCGGGCAACGCCGGGCTCTTCAAGACCGAGGGGCCGCAGCCGGTGGAGCGCGCGGCCTTTCCGCAGCTCGCCAATGCTCTGTACTACCAGTCGGTGGCCAGAACCCTGAGCCCGGCCACACGCCGGGCGCTGGAGCAGGCCGCTTCGCCGCAGGAATGGAACACTTTTTTGCTGTCGTCACCCGAGATGATGAACCGCTGAAAGGAATTGCCCCATGAACAGACGCGATCTTGTCAAAGCCGCAGGCGCCGGCGCCATGTCGCTGGCGGGCGGCCGCTTGTTTGCCGCGGGCAGCGGCCAGCCGCGCTTTCTGTTGGTGTTTTTGCGCGGCGGCTATGACGCGGCCAGTCTGCTGGTGCCGGTGGGCAGCAGCTTTTATTACGAGGCTCGGCGTGACATCGCGATCCCCAGGCCATCGGCGGACCAGAACACCGCGCTCCCCCTTGACGTCGACTGGGGCCTGCATCCGGCCTTGCGGGAAAGCATTTACCCGATGTTCCAGAAAGGCGAGGCGGCGTTCATCCCGTTTGCCGGCACGCCCGACACCTCGCGCAGCCACTTTGAAACACAGGACAGCATAGAGCTGGGCCAGCCGCTGGACCAGAGCAGGAACTACCGCTCGGGTTTCCTCAACCGGCTGGCCGCCACCTTGCGCGGCGCCGAGCCCATGGCTTTCACCGACCAGTTGCCGCTGGTGTTCCAGGGCACGGCACGCGTGCCCAATACGGCGCTCAAGTCAATCGCCAAGCCCTCGCTCGATGTGCGCCAGAGCCAGATCATTTCCGCCATGTACCAGAACACCGCGCTGGCCTCGGCGGTGAACGAAGGATTCACCGTGCGCGACGAGGTGATGCGCGAGATGTCCGCTGAAATGGATGCGGCCAACCGCAACGCAATTTCCGCCAAGGGGTTTGAGCTGGAGTCCCGGCGCATCGCGCGGCTGATGAAAGAGCGCTACAGCATCGGCTTTGTCGACGTGGGCGGCTGGGATACGCATGTGAACCAGGGCGCGGGCACCGGTTACCTGGCCGGGCGTTTTGACGAACTCGGCCGCGGCCTGGCGGCCTATGCCAGTGAAATGGGGGCAATGTGGAAAGACACGACGGTGGTGGTGCTCAGCGAGTTTGGCCGCACCTTCCGCCAGAACGGCAACCGCGGCACCGACCACGGCCACGGCACGGTGTACTGGGTTCTGGGCGGCGGCCTGCGCGGCGGCAAGGTCGCCGGCGAACAGCTCAAGGTTGACGCGCCTTCGCTGTTTCAGAACCGCGACTTCCAGGTGCTGAACGACTACCGCGCGGTGCTGGGAGGGCTGATGGCGCGCCTGTACGGACTGGGTCCGGCGCAGACCGAGCAGATCTTTGCCGGCATCAAGTCCAGGGACCTGGGGCTGGTCTGACGCGACCGGCCATAGGCGCCCTAGGCCACGGCCTCGGGCCCGAAGGCCAGGCCGTCGAGCTTGTCGGGGTTGCGCATGATGTAGATGTTGGTGGCCTTGCCTTCTTCGTTGTAGGCGAAGGTAATGGCCGCGGCGATCTCGCCGTTGTTCGCGCGCAGCAGGATGGCGTGGCCGCCGTTGATCTCGCAGGGCAGCCATTCGTAGGCGGCCCAGTAGCGCGCCAGCTGGGTGCTGATGAGCGTGAGCACGCTGCCCTTGCCCTGAAAAACGCCTTCGATGGAACTGACCTTGCCGCCGCTGTCGGCGCAGACGGCGATGTCGTCCGACAGCAGGCTGGCGAGCGCGTCGGTACTGCCGGCGGTGATGGCTTCACGGAAGGCGTTGAGCAGGCCGTCCTGCACCTGGGGCGGCGTCACGTGCCGCACCTTGCCCTGGGCGATGTTGACGCTGGCGCGCGAGACCAGCTTGCGGCAGGCGGCCTCTTCCATGTCCAGCATCTCGGCTATCTGGGGATAGGGCGTGTCAAAAATCTCATAGAGCAGGTAGGCGGCGCGCTCCTTGGGCGTGAGCCGCTCCAGCAGCAGCAAAAAAGCCATGCTCAGGGACGAGGCCAGCAGCGCATGCGTTTCCGGTGTTTCGTCGGTGCTGGTTTGGATAGGTTCGGGCAGCCAGGTGCCGACATAGTCGACCCGGCTGCGTTGGGCATCGCGCAGCATGTCTATGCAATGCCGCGTACAGAGGGTGGTGAGCCAGGCGGCAGGCGTTGCGATACTCGCGTGGTCTGCCGCCAGCCACTTGATGAACACGTCCTGCACGGCGTCTTCGGCATCGGCCCGCGAACCGAGGATGCGGTAGGCCAAGCCGAACAAATGCTTGCGCCTTTCTTCAAACACGGCGGTTGGGTCGATGGTGCTCATGGTGCGCCTTAGCTTCGCTCAGTGTGCCGAAACCTGGATGCGGTTCCAGAGGTTGATCATGCCTATGGTAGCGGTCAGCGCGCCGATTTCCCTGTCGCTGAAGAAGGCGCGCAAGCGGCCGCGCAGGCTTGCGTAGTCGGTCTTGTGGTCGAGTTCGGTCAGCGCTTCGGTCCAGGCCAGCGCGGCTTTTTCGGCTTCGCTGAAGTCGTTCACATGGGCCCAGACGACGAGGCGGTCCAGCCTGTCCTGGGTTTCGCCGTCTTCACGGGCTTCGCGCAGGTGCATCTTGACGCAGAAGGCGCAGCCGTTGATTTGTGAGGCGCGCAGGTGGATCAGGTGGTGCAGTTTTTTGTCCAGGCCCAGGCCGCCTATGGTTTCACTGGCCTTGAGCAGGGCGGGGAAGACTTCGGGAATGGCGAGGTCGATGCGGACGGGGGCGGTGTTGGCGGTGGTGGTTGCCGTGGTGGCAGTCATGGTGTTTTCCTTTAAAAACGTTAAAAGTTGGGTGTCACACCGTATTGACGATCCTGCCTTGCCGTTTGTGACGCCTGGCCCCAAAAAAGACCCTCATCCATGAAAAAATCGCCTGAACCCCGGAAGGATTCAGGCGATGGCAGTGGGGGCGATGGCTGGAGTCAGCGGTCGGTCGCCAGCAGGGCGTTCATCGCCGAATAGTCGAGCTTGGGGCCCAGCAGCGGCGACAGGTCTTGTTTGAGCAAGGCCTCGACGCTGGTTTTGGCGTGTTCATACGCCACCTGGAAGGGGGCCGGCCCCACGCTGAGGCGCCGCACGCCGGCCGCCTGCAGCGCGGCGATGGCGGGCAGTCCAGGCATGGCCATCAGGTTGAGCGGCATATTGACGGCCGCGCTGATTTCCTGCGCTTCGGGCAGGGCCGTGAGGCCGGGCACAAAAGCGCCGTCGGCGCCGGCCGCCTGGTAAAGCTTGAGGCGCTCCACACTGGCCTGGGCCGGGCTGCCTTCGACCTTGAGCCGTCGCAGGTAGACGTCGGTGCGCGCGTTGATGAAGAGCGGCTTGCCTTTGAGCGCGGCACGTATGGCGCCTATCTTGCCCGCCAGCAGCGCGGGTGCATCGCTGCCGTCTTCGATGTTGATGCCCACGGCGCCTTTGCCCGCAAGTTCGGCGGCCAGCCGGCCGACTTCAGCCGGGTCGGCGCTGTAGCCGTCTTCCATGTCCACGGTCAGCGGCAATTTCAGGACACGTGTGATGTTGCCGACGGCGTGCAGCAGTTCTTCAGGCGGCAGCGCGCCGCCGTCGGCATAACCGCAGGCCCAGGCCAGGGAGGCGCTGCTGGTCGCGACGGCGCTGGCGCCCGCGGCTTCAAAAATCCTGGCACTGGCGGCATCCCAGGCATTGGGCAATAGCAGCATGCTGCCGGCCTGGTGGAGGTTCAGGAATTGCTGGTGGTGAAGGGCGCGCATGGGGTGTCTCCGCTGGAAAAAGAGGAAGCCACCAGCTTAGCAAGGCGCGGTGCCATCACCGGCCATTTCTCGCCCTATATACGCGGCACTTCGCGGGGAAGCGTTTAGCCCCTGCGGAATTCCACTTCAAAACCGGCCAAGCCCGCGTAGTCGAATTTGAGGGGCTGGCCGGTCGGCACCGTGAGCACGCCGGCATAGGAACCGGTGATGACCGCCTGGCCGGTCTTCAGGCCCAGGCCGCGCTCGCGCAGGAAATTTGCGAGCCAGTAGAGCGGCGCGCGCGGGTGGCCGTTGGGGTGCCTGGCTTCGGCGCTTTGGGTGGGCTGGTCGCCGGCCTGCCAGCGCAGTTCAAAAGCCGCGGCTTCAGGTGCCGCCAACTCAGGCCCCAGCCACAGGCCGTTGTTGACCAGGCCGTCGGCCAGCATCTCGGGAAAGGGCAGGCCCATGGGATCGGCATAGCGGCTCGCGCAGATTTCGAGTGCCGCATGCACGCAGCCTACAGCCGCGTTAATCTCGGCCTCGGTGTAGGGCTGCTCCCGCACGGGCAAATCCTTCGCCAGCACAAAGGCCAGCTCCGGTTCGACCTTGACGCCGTCCAGGTCCCTGTCCGCCGGAAAAGCCACGCTGCACACCGCGGCGCGGCTGATGGCAGGCTGGTAAATCGGCGCCACCACGAGTTTGCCGGGGCTGGGCGGCGAGGCCTTCCAGCCGCCCACGGCCTGGCCCAGGCTGCGCATGACGGCAAGCTGCACCTGCCAGGCGTCCTCGAGCTCCAGCGGGCGGCAGCTTTCGGGCAGGCGCGGGCCGGGCTTGGCGCTGTTTCGCCGGGCGGCGAGTTCCGTGGCGGCTTGCGTGATCTGTTCGGGGGTGAGTGGCATGGGTGTCGGGGAGAAGGTGGGGCTGCCTGCGAAGGCGGGTGGGCATTTCAGTGTAGCGGCGCCGGCGGCGGCCCGACCCCTGTAGTATTGGCGGCCTGAGCCGATTTTGGCGCACTGTTTCATCCAGCAACCCATTCCTCATCATGAAAAACTCCCTGAGCCTTGCTTCCGCCCTGCCTGTTGATGCCGCCGACGCCCTGCTGGTCGGGCGCGTATGGGTGCAGGGCAGCGGGCCGGTGCTCGCACTGGTCACGCCTGAGAGCGTGTTCGACCTCTCCAGCGTGGCGCCGACGGCCAGCCAGTTGCTCGAGCTGCCCGGCGTGGCCAAGGCTGTGCGCGCCGCCGCGCCCTCACTGCCACGCCTGGCGGGCACGGCCGAGGTGCTGGCCAATTCCGCGGCCGATGCGCGCAAGCCCGCGCTGCCCTGGCTGCTGGCGCCCTGCGACCTGCAAGCGCTCAAGGCGGCCGGCGTGACCTTTGTGGCTTCCATGCTGGAGCGCGTGATCGAGGAGCAGGCGCGCGGTGACGCCAGCAAGGCCGAGGCGGTGCGCAAGGCGGTGGTCGGCGTGATCGGCGACAACCTCAGCAGCATCAAGCCCGGCTCGCCCGAGGCCGACAAGCTCAAGGAAGTGCTGATCGCCCAGGGCGTGTGGTCGCAGTATCTGGAAGTGGGCATAGGCCCCGACGCAGAAATTTTCACCAAGAGCCAGCCGCTGAGCGCCGTGGGCACGGGCGCCGAAGTGGGCATACACCCGCACAGCCACTGGAACAACCCCGAACCCGAGATCGTGCTGGCCGTCAATTCGCGCGGCGAGACGGTGGGCGCGGCACTGGGCAACGACGTCAACCTGCGCGACTTCGAAGGCCGCAGCGCTTTGCTGCTGGGCAAGGCCAAGGACAACAACGCCTCCTGCGCCATAGGCCCTTTCATCCGCCTGTTCGACGACAAATTCAACATCGAGCACGTGCGCCGCAGCGACCTGAACATGACGGTCACCGGTACCGAGGGTTTTGAAATGAAAGGCGGCAGCTCGCTGAGCAAGATCAGCCGCGACCCGCTGGACCTGGTGGCCCAAGCGATAGGTGCCAACCACCAGTACCCCGATGGCTTCATGCTCTTTCTGGGCACCATGTTCGCCCCCACGCAGGACCGCCACGGCCCGGGCCAGGGCTTTACCCACGTGGTGGGCGACGTGGTGACGGTGGCCACGCCGCAGCTGGGTAGCCTGGTCAACCGCGTGACCACCTCCGACAAGGCCGCGCCCTGGACCTTCGGCATTTCGGCGCTGATGCACAGCCTGGCGAAGCGAAAACTGATTTAAGCGCGGCAAGGAGGCGATCGGCATGCATACATCCGCACTCGTGCTGTTTTCCGGCGGGCAGGATTCCACCACCTGCCTGGCCCTGGCGCTGTCCAAGTACGAACGCGTCGAAACCGTGGCCTTTGACTACGGCCAGCGCCATAAGGTGGAGCTGGAGGCGCGCCTCAACGTGCTGCGCGAAATCAAGGCACAGTTCCCGCAATGGGCCTACAAGCTCGGCGAAGACCATTTGCTGGACCTGGCGGTGCTGGGCCAGGTCAGCGACACCTCGCTGACCCGCGATGTGGCCTTCAAGATGGAAAGCTCGGGCCTGCCCAACACCTTTGTGCCGGGGCGCAACCTGCTGTTCCTCACGCTGGCGGCGGCGCTGGCCTACCGGCGCGACCTGCAGGTGCTGGTCACCGGCGTCTGCGAAACCGATTTTTCGGGCTACCCCGATTGCCGCGACGACACCATCAAGGCCATGCAGCTGGCGCTGTCGCTGGGCATGGACAAGCGCTTCCTGATCGAAACCCCGCTGATGTGGATAGACAAGGCCGACACCTGGCGGCTCGCGCACGACATCGGAGAAAAGTCAGGCCAGCCGCAAGGCGGCGAGGCGCTGGTGAACCTGATCATCGAGCACACCCACACCTGCTACCTGGGCGACCGGGTGCACCGGCATGTGTGGGGCTATGGCTGCGGCAGCTGTCCAGCCTGCGAGTTGCGAGCCAGAGGATTCGAGCGCTACGCGGCGGGAGGCTGAGCCTCTTGCTCCTTCCCCCAGCGGGGGAAGGAGTCAAATCCTCACAAGCTGTCTATCACGCAGCGCGTGACCACGGGCGGTTCCTCGCCGATATGAAACGCCAGCTTGCGCTCCCGCAACACCACATCGCTCGCGGTGACGCGGTCGAAGCGGCGCAGGTGCTCGGTCCATGATTCGTCGACGATCTGCTCGACAAAGCGGCCGGGCTTGTTCACGTCGCGCAGCAGTTCCCATTCGAGCGCGCCCTGGCGCAAACGGCTGCGCCGGCTTTCCTGCATCAGGGCGCGGAAGTCGTCGGCGCGCGCTGGGTCTATCAGGTATTCAATCGTCACCACCACATTGCCCACGCCGGGCGGCTCTTCGGCCACGGGCGCCTTGAACTGGCGCGAGGGCGTCATGTCCTCCTCGATGCTGAGGTCGGACACCAGGCGCTGCGCCACCAGCATCACCACCGTGCCGCTGGCGGCGGCGACCAGCAGGCCGGTGGAGACGCTGCTCAGGGTGGATACATGGCCCCACAGCGCCGCGCCCGCGGCGCTGGCGCCCATGATGGCCATCTGGTACATGGACATGCCGCGCGCGCGCACCCAGTCGGGCAGGGCGAGCTGGGCCGACACGCTGAGCGAATTCGCGCAGGTGATCCAGGCCATGCCGTTGAGCATCATGGCCGGCACCGCTACCCAGGCGTTGGGGGCAAATGCCATGACGGCCATGGAGGCCGACTGCAGCATGGTGGAGCGCATCACCAGCACGTCGCGCGGCATCATCTGGCGCAGCCGCGGCAGGTTGAGCGCGGCGACGATGGCACCCGTGCCCATGGAGGCCAGCAGCAGCGTGAAGGTGCCGGCATCGCCACCGTGCAGGCCGCGCGCCACCAGCGGCAGCAGCGCCAGCAGGGCGGTGGAATGGAAAAAGAAGATGGCGATGCGCAGCAGCACCGCGCGCAGCCGCGCCGACTGGCTGACGAACTGCAGGCCCACGCGCATGGCGCTGACCAGGCGCTCGCGCCCCAGCGGGCTGGGCGCGTGGTCGCGCCGCCAGCGCATGATGACAAAACCCGAGATCACCGACAGTACGGCGTTGAGCACAAAGACGTATTCGGTGCCGGCGCCGGCGATCAGCGCGCCGGCCACCAGCGGGCCGACGATGCGCGAGGCATTCATGGACACGCCGTTGAGCGCCAGCGCGGCGGGCAGCTGCACGCGCGGCACGAGTTCGGGCACGATGGCGGCAAACACCGGCCAGCGCATCGCCAGGCCCACGCCGTTGGCAAAAGTGAGCGCCAGCAGCAGCGGCGGCGTCATCACGCCCGAGATCACGGTGATGGACAGCAGGGTGGCCACCACCGCCACCCAGAACTGCGTCATGATGAAGTAGCGCCGCCTGTCCAGGATGTCGGCCAGCGCGCCGCTGGGCAGGCCCAGCAGGAACACCGGCAAGGTGGAGGCCGACTGCACCAGCGCCACCCAGATCGGCGAGGTGGTCATGGAGGTCATCATCCAGGCGGCCGCCACGTCGTTCATCCACATGCAGATGTTGGCGACCAGCCAGGTGCTCCACAGCATGCGGAACACCGGGCGCTTGATGGGCGCCCAGGCCGAGAGGTCGGCGGGCTCCGGCGCGGGAGCCCTGGACATTTCTTCAGGCATGCGCGGCGTTTCCTGGGGGGAGCTGGGTGGCCGTCAGTTTGTACAGGGCATTGGAGCCCGGCGGCTGTTTTTCAAGCGTCCACTGCCTGTCGTGGAAGGCCGCCACGTTGGGCCGGTGGGCAATGGAGATGATGGCGCCGCCCGACGATTTCACGAGCGCGAGCAAACGCTCGTACAGCGTCTTTTCGGCGGTTTCGTCGAGTGCGCTGGTGGCTTCATCGGCGAATATCCACTTGGGCTTTTTCAGCAGCACGCGCGCGATCGCCAGGCGCTGCTGCTCGCCGCCCGAAAGCTTCTGGCTCCAGGCGTCTTCCTGGTCAAGCCGCGCCGCCAGGTCGGGCAGCAGGGCCTCCTCCAGCGCCTGCCTGAGGGCGTCATCGCTGTAGGCGGTGGCGGGTTCCGGATAAGCCAGCGCATCGCGCAGCGAGCCATTGGGGAAATAGGGATGCTGCGGAATGAACATCGCATTGCTCGGTTTGGCGATGCTGCCGCTGGCAAAAGGCCAGATGCCGGCAAAGGCGCGGAACAGGGTGGACTTGCCGCTGCCCGAGGGGCCCTTCAGAAGGATGTGGTCGCCGGTGTGCGCTTTCAGCGAGGTATCGGCCAGCAGCACGACGCCCGTAGGCAGTGCCAGCTTGAGGCCCGTGGATTCCAGCGTGTTGGACGGCGTGGTGACAAGGCTTTCATTGTCCTGGGTCTGCGCGACCATGCTGTCTTCAAAACTGGTCAGTCGGTCGGTGGTCGCGCGCCAGCTGGCGAGCGTGTCGTAGTTGTCCACAAACCAGCTCAGTGAATCCTGGACCTTGCCGAAGGCCTGCGATATCTGGATCAGTTCGCCGAGCTGGATGGCGCCGCTGAAGAACCGCGGTGCCGCCACAAGGAAGGGGAAGATCACGGCGGCCTGGCCGAAGAAACTCTGGAACCAGATGAGTTTTTTGTTGGCGCGTATCAGGTTCAGGTAGTTGGCGAGCACCGTCGTGAAGCGCCCATCGAGCTGGCCGCGTTCCACCGCCTCGCCGTTGTCCAGCGCGATGGATTCGCTGTATTCGCGCACCCGAACCATGTGGTGGCGAAAATTGGCCTCGTAGCGTTGCTGCAAGAAGTTCAGTTTGATCAGCGGCCGCCCGATGTAGTGCGCCAGCACGCTGCCGACCACGCAATAGGCAAGCGCGGCCCAGACCATAAAGCCCGGAATGGTATAGCTGCTGCCGCCCAGGGTGAATCCGAAGGAGCCTGAAAGCGCCCAGAGGATGCCGACAAAGCTGACCAGCGTCACAGCGGCGTTGAGCAGCCCCATGCTCAGTGAAATCGTGGCCGTGGTGAAGGAATGCACGTCTTCCTGGATGCGCTGGTCGGGATTGTCCGGACTTTCGTTGGCATTGGCCGCGGCGGTATAGCGGCCAAGCTCCATTTTGTAGAAGGCGCGGTGCGACAGCCAGCGGCGCAGGTAGTCGCGTGTCATCCAGGCGCGCCAGCGCATCTGCAGCAACTGGGTCAGGTAAAACTTGTAGACGGCGACGATGATCGCCCCAAAGGCGAGGTAGCTGAATCGGCCCATCTGCTGCCAGAAGACCGTTTGGTCCTTGTTCTGGAGCGCGTCGTAAAACACGCGGTACCAGTCGTTGAACTGCACCGCCATGTAAACCGTGCCCAGGTTGAGCAGCACGATGGCCAGCAACAGCAGGCGTGCCTTCCATTTTTCTTCCGATCGGAAGTAGGGCGCTGAAAGCGCCCAGACCCTTGCGCAAAATTGTCTGAAAGCGCTGAACTTGGCGAGCAGGCCGGAAGGGGGCGTCTGGTTCATGGCGGGCGTTCTTTGTTGTTTGAAGTTCAGGAAAGCTGGTTGGAAACGCCGCTGGCCACATGGCCCGAGGGCACGTGCTGGGCGGCGGAATGGACGTGGCCGGTCTGGTCGTCAAAGAAGAAGTCGGGCTCGAATTCGCGCAGGAACTCGCCTTTGGCCAGGCCGCCCAGGAACATGGCCTCGTCGACCTCGATGTTCCATTCCATCAGCGTGCGTATGGCGCGCTCGTGCGCCGGCGCGCTGCGCGCGGTGACCAGCGCGGTGCGTATGCGCATGTGCGAGGTGCCGACCTGCTGCAGCCGGTGCAGGGCTTCGAGCAAGGGCTTGAAGGGGCCGGCCAGCAGCGGCTGCGAGGCCTTGTCGCGCTCGTGCTGCTGGAAGGCCGAGAGACCCTGGGCCTGGAACACGCGCTCGGCTTCGTCCGAGAACAGCACCGCGTCGCCGTCGAAGGCGATGCGCACTTCGTTGGGATGGGCATCGCTGGCGCGCACCGAATGCGGGTAGACCTGCGCGGCCGGCACGCCCGCGGCCAGCGCATCGCGCACGTCGCTCAAGTGGGCCGACAAAAACAGGTTGGCGTGCAGCGGCTTGAGGTAGCGCCAGGGCGCTTCGCCGCGGTTGAAGGTGCCGCGCTCAATCTTGAGGCCGTAGTGCTGGGCCGAGCGGAACACGCGCATGCCGGATACCGGGTCGTTGCGCGAGAGGATCACGACTTCCACACGCTGCGCGGGCGCCGCCGGGCTGGCGGCCTCGCCGGCACTTTCGGGTGCGTCGTTGAAGGCCAGCAGCTTTTTGACCAGCGAGAAGGCCACGCCGGGTTTGGCCGGCACATCCAGGCGTTCGAGCTGCAGCTTCATGTAGGCCGCGTCTTTTTTGACGCCGGGCGGTGGCGCGGCCGCCATGCCGCTTTCAAAGACCTGGTTTTCTTCCTCAAAATCAAACAGCGCGCGTGACGAGATCGCCACCACGAGCTGACCATCCAGATTTGCTGCCATTTTTTGTGCCTTGTCGGTTTCGTCAGGAGGGTGTTTTCAGTTCGAGTGTGCACCATTGGCCGTAGGCTGGTGCGTTTCTGGGCCAGTCGCCGGCCTGGCTGATCTGACGCACACCGCGCGCAATCAGTTCCGCAGCGCGTATGACACCGGCGTGGGTGATCCACAGCGTGTCGGGCCGGCCTTGCAATTCGTCAAAGGCCGAAGCCACGCGTGCCATGATCTGGCTTGTGCTTTCGCCGCTGCCGCCCGCGGCATATTCGGCAAAGCCGTCAGTCCAGGCCTGCAGCTCGGCGGGGGCGATGTCTTG
The DNA here is from genome assembly GCF_047303325.1 of Polaromonas sp. CT11-55. Taxonomy (NCBI): domain Bacteria; kingdom Pseudomonadati; phylum Pseudomonadota; class Betaproteobacteria; order Burkholderiales; family Comamonadaceae; genus Polaromonas; species Polaromonas sp. CT11-55. The sequence goes on from NZ_JBKBEX010000004.1 coordinate 141,632, forward strand.
CCAGGCCCGACCTTCCCAGGCGCCGAAGTCCATCTCCTGCAGTCGCGGGTCGCTGGTGCAGGCCAGGTCGGGCCGCAGTTCGGACAAGGCTTGCGCCAGTTGCACGCATCGACCGAGCGGGGAATGGCTGACGCGGACGCCGGCTGGAAGCAGCCGTGCCAGCGCCTGTGCGCATTCGGCGGTCGCCGCGGCGTCGGCCGCCACGTCCCGCCTGCCGTAGCAGATGCCGGCGTCAACCAGCGGCGTTGCGTGGCGGGCCAGCCAGAGCTTCATGGCTTGCTGGCTGCCTTGATCATGGAGGGAAGTGATGCGGTGGTCATGGAAAGGGGCTGCTGCTAAGGCTGGGGAGCGAGGGAGTGCGTGCCGTGCGATAGGGGCCCGCCATGAGGCCTGTCATGCCCCATGGCCTATTCTAGAGTGGCGCTGGCACGGCAAGCCCCGCGCCACTGCGGGGTCAGCCCTGGAACTGCTGCGGGAAGCTGCCGTCCGCGGGCATCCCTCGCCCGAACCAGCCGTGCTGTTTAAGCGCTAAGCCGCGTGCTGCAGCATCAGGTCAAGGTTTTGCACGGCCGCACCCGAGGCGCCTTTGCCCAGGTTGTCGAACACAGCGGCCAGCAGCACCTGCCCATGCTGCGGGTTGGCGAAAACGGCCAGCCGCAGCTGGTTGCTGCCGTTGAGTGCCTGCGGGTCCAGGTGCTGCGTGGCCTGAACGTCTTTTTGCGCCATCACTTCCACGTGCACGGCGCCTTCGTAGTGCTGTTGCAGGCAGGCTTGCAGCTGGTCGGCCGTCACGCCCGCCGGCAATTGCCGCAGCAGCAAGGGGATGGTGAGCACGATGCCCTGGCGGAACGAGCCGTAAGCCGGCAGGAAGAACGGCCGCTGTGCCAGGCCTGCGTGTTCCTGGATCTCGGGGACGTGCTTGTGGGCCAGCCCCAGGCCGTACACCTGGAACGTGGCTGCATGCGATGCACCCGCCCCTTCATGAGCATCTACCCGCGCGCGGCCGCCGCCGGAGTAGCCCGACACCGCATGGATCGCCAGCGGATGGTCGGCGGGCAAGAGGCCGGCCTTCACCAGCGGCAGCAGCAGGGCGATGGCGCCCGTGGGATAGCAGCCGGGGTTGCTGACGCGCCGCGCGCTGGCGATGCGCCGGGACTGCTCCGTGCTCATCTCCGGGAAGCCGTAGATCCACTGCGGATCGGTGCGGTGCGCGGAGCTGGCATCGATCACGCGCACGGCCGGGTTCACGATGGAGGCCGCCGCTTCGCGCGCAGGCCCATCGGGCAGGCACAGCAGCGCGATGTCGCAGGCGTTGATGGCCTGCGCACGGCGCGCCGGGTCCTTGCGCTCCTGCTCGGGCAGCGTGAGCAGGCGCAGGTCCTTGCGGCCCTGCAGGCGTTCATGGATCTGCAGGCCGGTGGTGCCTTGGTCGCCATCGATGAAAACAAGGGGTGCGCCCATGCGGTGCTCCTGGTGGGGTGAGTGGCTCAAGCCAAATAAAAGAAGGAGGGCGAATCTTCCGCGACACCGTAGAATTTGAAAAGTTGAATTTCACAAACATCAACATCAGATTTACTGAACGTCATGCGCGAACTCAACCTGGACCGGCTGCGCACGCTGGTCACCATCGCAGAACTGGGCTCGTTCGCCGAAGCGGCGCGCGTGCTGCACCTGGCGGCGCCCACGGTGAGCCTGCACATCGCCGACCTGGAAGCGCTGTGCGGCGCGCCCCTGCTGGTGCGCAAGCGCGGTGAAGTGCGCCCCTCGGGCGTGGGCGAGGCCCTGATCGAGCGGGCGCGGCGCCTGCTGGCCGATGCGGACGAGGCCATGGATGTCGTGCAGCGGCAGGTGCAGGGGCTGGCGGGCCGGGTGCGGCTGGGCGCCTCCACGGGCGCGATTGCCCACCTGCTGCCGCAGGCCCTGGAGGTGCTGGGCCGGAACCATCCCGGCATCGACGTGCAGGTTGCCGTGCTCACTTCGCAGGACACCATGGCGCGCCTGGCGAATGGATCGCTCGACGTGGGCCTGGTGGCGCTGCCGCAGGCAACGGTGCAAGGGGTGAAGGTGCAGCCCTGGCGGCGGGATCCGGTGATGGCCTTCGTGCCGTCGTCCTGGGCGGCACCCCAGCGTGTGACGCCGAAGTGGCTGGCGGCCCAGCCCCTGATCCTCAATGATGTGGGCACCAGCCTGTCGCGGCTGAGCGCTGAGTGGTTCGCGCTGGCGGGGGAGCACCCCAAGGCGCGCATCCAGCTCAACTACAACGACGCGATCAAGAGCCTGGTGGCCGCCGGCTACGGCGCCACGCTGCTGCCGCACGAGGCCTCGTCCACCACGCTGCTCGACCCTCGCATCCGAATGCTGCCCTTGCGCCCCGCGCTGTGGCGGTCGCTGGGCATCGCGCACCGGGCGGGCCCGGTGGAACGCGCGACGCAGCATGTGCTGGACGTGCTGTGGCAGCAGCGGCAGTCATGGTCATAGGCTGATTTACAGGCTGATGGCCAGGCCGAAATAAAAAGCGATTTCGCAGACCTGCTGGGTGGCGCCCAGGCAGTCGCCGGTAAAGCCCTGGAGCCGGCGCTTGAACATCCGCCCCATCCACAGCAGGGCCAGGAGGGCAAAGCTGCAGGCGACGATGAGGTTCAGCGCGTCCAGCGCCAGGGCGGCCAGGGCCAGCGCCACAAAACACCAGGCAAAGCCGATCAGCAAGGCGCCCGGCGCAATCTGGTCGGCCAGGGGTTTGGATTTGGAGGCGGCCGTGTCGCCCACATGCGGCAGCAGGTAAATCAGCAGCAGCGGCAGGCCGCGCGAGACGACGTGGCCTGTCCATAGCGCGGCGCAGATGTACCAGCCGGCAAAGGGCTCTTCCTCCCAGCCGGTGGGTGCGCCTTCGACCGAGCCGAGTATGGCCAGCAGGGACACCTTGGCGAGCACGGCCAGCACCAGCGCCATGGCGCCGAAAGCGCCCACGCGCGAGTCCTTCATGATCTGCAGCGCGTGCTCCCTGTCATGGCCGCCTCCCAGGCCGTCGGCCGTGTCGGCCAGGCCGTCTTCATGAAAGCCCCCTGTCAGCAGCACGGTGACGGCGGTGGACAGCACGGCGGCCACCAGCGGCGTGAAGGTGGTGTCGGGCAACAAGGCCTGCACCAGGGCATAAACGGCCGCGGCCACGGCGCCGGCGAGTATGCCTATGCCCGGGAAGTGCCCCGCGCTGGCGCGCAGCATCTCGGGGCTGTAGCCCACCCATTCGGCCAGCCGCCCGGTGATGGGGATGCGGGTGAAGAACTGTACAGCGAGCAAATACTCGCGCACGAACTGGGCGATGGCGGTCATACGGCGCCCATGGTGGTTTACGCGCTTTCCTTACCGCTCACGCCGGCGGACTCAAAGCTGGCCATCTCGCCCAGGAAATTGGCCGCCGACTGCAGCAGCGGCCAGGCCAGCAGCGCGCCCGTCCCTTCGCCCAGGCGCAGGCCCAGGTCCAGCAGCGGGCTGGCTTTCAGGTGGGCCAGCAGCAGGCGGTGGCCGTGTTCGTCCCCGCGGTGGCAAAACACCATGTAGTCCTGCGCGGCGGGCGCCAGGGACCGGGCCACCAGCGCGGCCGCGCCGGCGATAAAGCCGTCGACCAGCACCACGCGGCGCTCGCCCGCGGCGCGCAGCATGGCGCCGGCCATCATGGCGATCTCGAAGCCGCCCAGGGCGGCCAGCGCGGCAAGAGGCTGGGTGGCCTCGGCATGGCAAGCCAGGGCATCCGCCAGCACCTGGCGCTTGCGCGCGAGCTGGGCGTCGTCAAGCCCGGTGCCGCGGCCCGTGGCGTCATCAATGCCGACGCCTGCCAGGCGCGCGAACAGCAGGGCGGCGGCCGAGGTGTTGGCAATGCCCATCTCACCGAAGGCGACGACATTGCCGGGCAACTGGCCCACGATGTCCATGCCGGCCTGCAGGGTGGCGCGCGCCTGCGCGGCCGTCATGGCGGGTTCGTGGCGGCTGTTGCGTGTGCCGTGCGCGATCTTGCGTTGCAGCAGCTGCGGGTGCGGTGCAAGCTCGGCCGCGACGCCGGCGTCCACCACACGCAAGGCAAAACCGTGTTGGCGCGCAAAGACATTGATGGCGGCGCCGCCGGCCAGCATGTTCCCGACCATCTGCACGGTGACGGCCTGCGGGTAGGCCGAAACGCCTTCGGCGGCAATGCCATGGTCGGCTGCGAACACCACCATCTGCGGCTCGCGCAGCGTGATGGTGTCGCTGCGCTGGATGAGGCCCAGCTGCAGCGCCAGGCTTTCGAGCCGGCCCAGCGCCCCCAGCGGCTTGGTTTTGTGGTCGATCTTGTGCCGCAGCCTGGCCTCGAGCGAGGCATCGGCAATGGGCTCAATCGCGGGCAGGAGCAGAGGTGGAAAGTCGGGTGCGTTCATCGGTGATCAGCTTGAGGCAGGCGGGGCAGTAGCAGGATGGCGTGCTGGCTTCGGGTGACGGGGCGCGTTCGCCGGGGACCGGCATGACATGGGGCAGCTTGACGCACCAGCATTCGGCATCGCCCGCCACCATGCCGCAGCGCAGGCCGGCGCCGCAGCGCGGGCACACCGAGGTGTTGGCCGATGCGGGCCTTGCCGAGGGTGTGCCTTGCGCATTCATGACGATGTGCCCTAGCTTTGCAGGAAGAGCCGGTAAACCGGGTTGGCGGTTTCTTCGACGTGGGGATAGCCCAGGGTATCGAGGAATTCCTTGAAGGCCTTGTTGTCGGCCTTGGGCACCTGCAGGCCCACCAGGATGCGGCCGTAGTCGGCGCCCTGGTTGCGGTAATGGAACAGGCTGATGTTCCAGCCCGGCCGCATGCTGGATAGAAACTTCATCAGCGCGCCGGGGCGCTCGGGGAAGATGAAGCGCAGCAGGCGCTCGTCCTTGGAAAGCGCGCTGTGCCCGCCCACCATGTGGCGTATGTGCTCCTTGGCGAGATCGTCGTGCGTGAGGTCCAGGGTCTTGAAGCCGTGGCGCGAGAAATTGGCGGCGATCTTGCCGCTCTCGCCCTTAGCCGAGGTGGTCAGGCCGACGAAGACATGCGCCTTGGCGTCGTCGCTGATGCGGTAGTTGAACTCGGTCACGCTGCGCGGCCCGCCGGGCAGCTCGCCTATGACTTCGCAAAAGCGCCGGAAGCTGCCGCGCTCTTCGGGAATGGTCACGGCGAACAGGGCTTCACGCTCTTCGCCGACTTCGGCGCGCTCGGCGACAAAGCGCAGGCGGTCGAAGTTCATGTTGGCGCCGCACAAGATCGCCGCGTAGGTCTCGCCTTTGGTCTTGTGTTTGGCCACGTACTGCTTGACGGCGGCCACCGCCATTGCGCCCGAGGGCTCGACGATGCTGCGCGTGTCGACAAACACGTCCTTGATGGCGGCGCAGACCGCGTCGGTGTCGACGGTGATGAATTCATCGACCAGCTCGCGGCTGATACGGAAGGTTTCCTCGCCCACCAGCTTGACGGCCGTGCCGTCGGCGAACAGGCCGACATCGCTCAGGGTGACGCGTTTTTGGGCGTTGACGGACTGCAGCATGGCGTCGGAGTCGTTGGTCTGCACGCCGATGACCTTGATCTCGGGCCGCACGGCCTTGATGTAGTTGGCCACGCCGGAGATCAGCCCTCCGCCGCCGATGGCCACGAACACGGCGTCGAGGCGGCTGGAGCCCAGGCTTTGCAGCTGCATGAGGATTTCCATGGCGATCGTGCCCTGGCCGGCGATGACGTCCGGATCGTCGAAGGGATGGACAAAAGTCAGCCCGTGTTTTTTCTCGAGCACCACGGCGTGGCCGTAGGCGTCCGAGTAGCTGTCGCCGTGCAGCACGACCTCGCCGCCCCAGGCGCGCACCGCGTCAACCTTGAGCTGCGGCGTGGTGGTGGGCATGACGATCACCGCGCGCGTGCCCAGCTTTTGCGCGCTGAGCGCCACTCCCTGCGCATGGTTGCCGGCCGAGGCGCAGATCACACCTTTCTTGAGCTGCGCCGGACTCAGGTGGGCCATCTTGTTGTAGGCGCCGCGCAGCTTGAAGCTGAACACCGGCTGCTGGTCTTCGCGCTTGAGCAGCACGGTGTTTTTCAGCCGCAGGCTCAGGTTCCTGGCGGGCTCAAGATTCGATTCCACGGCCACATCGTAGACACGCGCCGTGAGAATTTTTTTCAGGTAGTCGGCGGGGCTGAGCGGCTTGCCGGGTTTGGCCGACGGGGCGGTTTTGGGGCGGGATGAGGCGGGTTTGGTCGGGGTGGGCATGTTTTTCTCGCAGCCTGACATCATAGTGGGGCGAGAAACAAGCGAAGAAGCGCCGCAAGAAGCTGCCCGCAACCGCATCGGCAAGAAAAAAGGCCCAGACCTTGCGGTCTGGGCCTGTAAATCCACCCTTAGAGGAGGTGGAGGAGACAACCAGTGCACAAAATACCTTGTGATGCCCGGGGCATCGGTATTGGTGCGATGATTTCAGTATAGCGGAGCAATGTTGCGCTGCACAATCTCTTGTGGCACAAACTCCACATTTTTCACGGTTTCAGTTATAAATTTTATGCATAAGGAGCGGAGTTTATGGAATGCACGGTGAGCTGGACGGGCAACAGCACAATCACAGGGTCACGCTCCAACATGAGTTTCCTCGCCGAAACCGGGAGCGGCCACACGCTGGTGATGGACGGCGCACCCGACGCGGACAAGCCCGAAAACGGCGGCGCCAACCTGGCACCCCGGCCCATGGAGACCGTGCTGGCGGGCACCGGCGGCTGCACGGCTTATGACGTGGTGCTGATCCTCAAGCGCGGCCGCCAGGACGTGCGCGGCTGCTCGGTCAAGCTGAGCGCCGAAAGGGCACCCGTGGACCCCAAGGTGTTCACCAAGATCCACATGCATTTCGTCGTGACGGGCAAGGGCCTGTCCTCCAGCGCGGTGGAGCGCGCCGTGGCGATGAGCCACGACAAATACTGCTCGGCCACCATCATGCTGGCAAAAACCGCTGACATCACCACCAGCTTCGAGGTGCTGGAGGTTTAGGCAACCCAGACGAGGCGCTGCCGTTTCAGAGGTAGTGCGCCGTCGTCGTCATGACGCGCGCCGCCGAGCGCATCAGCGCCTTGACCGGCTCGGGCAGCTGCAGGGCGCCGGCCTGCTCGGCCTCGCGCGCATGCAGAGCCTCGTCGTCTTTCATTTGCGCCACGATGGCGCGGGACTCATGGTCGCCTTGCGGCAGGCGTTCCAGGTGGCCGGCCAGGTGGGCTTCGACCTGGCGTTCGGTCTCGACGACAAAACCCAGGCTCAGGCGGTCGCCCAGCCGGCTGGCCACCAGCCCAAGGCCGAAGGCACCGGCATACCAGAGGGGATTGAGCAGCGAAGGGCGGGCACCCAACTCGTCCAGCCGGGCCTTGGTCCAGGCCAGGTGATCGCCCTCTTCGCGGCTGGCCTGCAGAAAGTGCTCGCGCAGGGCCGGGTCGCGCGTGCCCAGCGCCTGCGCCGCGTACAGGGCCTGCGCGCAGACCTCTCCCACATGGTTGACCCGCATCAGTGCACCGGACAAAGCCTTGTCCTGCAGCGCCAGCTCGGTTTTTTCACCGGGCACGGTGGGGCAGGGGCGGCTGGCGCGGGGGGCGGCAAAAAGGGTGCGCAATGCGCCGTCGGCGGCATTCAGCGCGGTGTCGAGTGCGGTGGTCATGGCGCCATGTTAGCGCCAGGTCCCGGCCATGGGAACGCCCATGAAAAAAGCCCCCGTGAGGAGGCTTTTTGCGTAACCGGCCCGGTTTGAACCCGGGCGGGGTTCCGGTTTAGAACGTGTGGCGGATGCCCAGGGCGATGTTGGTGGAGCCCACACCGGCCGCCGAGGTCACGCCGCCGAGGAAGCCGTTGCCGCCTGGGGCGACCTGGCCCTGGCCCTTGTTGTTGAAGCGGGTCAGCACGGCATTCAGGTTGGTGCGCTTGGACAGCGCGTAGGTGTAGGTGAAACCGTAGGAGTCGGTATCGGCATTCACCGTGCGCTTGTCATCCAGGCGGTTGAAGGCCACGACCCAGGTGTGTGGGCCGGTGGTGAGGCGGTAGCCAATGTGCATCAGGCGGGCGTCCTGGCGGAAGGCGGCGTTGTAGGCGTTCTGGAAGGCCGTGCCGATGGTCGCGCTGCCGGTGGAGGTCGTGACTGAAGAGGCGATCGTGGAGATGCCGCTTGGATTGTCGTCCTTGATGGTGGCGTACTCGCCGTACAGCGTGCCGGGGCCGATGTCGACCGTGGCGCCGATGAGGTCGTTGGTCAGGGATTTCTGGCCCAGCTCATTGTTCTTGCCATTGTGGCCATAGCCCACCGAGAAGCCGTCGCCCTTGTAAGTGACCATGCCACCCCAGAACCTGCTCGCGGAGTTGCTGCCCGCGACTTCACCCGCGCCGTACATCAGCAGTGCGGTGACGCCGCCGGTCTGGATCGCGTACTGCAGGGTGTTGCTCAGGCGGATGTCGAATGCGGCTGGCAGGCTGGCGACCTGGCCGGCGGCCAGGCTGGACTGGGTCTGCGAAGCGTCAAACTGCGCGGCCACCAGGTAGCCGGGCGTGTACTGGCGGCCGACCGTGAAGGCGCCGACAGGGGTCACCAGGCCGACATAGGCCTGGCGGTCAAACAGGTTGTTGGCCAGGTTCACGCCGAATCCGCCGGTGGCGAGCGTGGTGTTCACGCCGCTAATCAATGCGTCCCGGGTCGCGACGGGGATGGGAACACCGGTCAAACTGGCGGCCACCGAGGTGGCGACGCGGTCAGGCATCTGGGTGCCGGAGTTCGGGCGGTTCTGGACGGAGCCGGTGTCCAGTTCCAGGCGGTTTTCGAGGGTGAAGATGGCCTTGTAGCCGCCGCCTATGTCTTCCGAGCCGCGAAGGCCGAAGCGCGAACCTTCCATGATGCCGCTGGCAATGGTGCTCACGGAGCCTTGGCGCAGGCCGCTAACGTGGTTATAGCCTGCGTCAAGAATGCCGTAGACGGTCACGGTGCTTTGCGCCATGGCGGCCGAGGTGGACAGCAGTCCCATGATCGCAGTTGCAACGAGAGTCAGTTTTTTCATGGAGTCTCCAGGAGTTTTAATTGATAAAAAAGCGGTGAATGGCGGGAAAGTTTTGACGCCCGTCCTTACCCTGCAGGCCGTCTTTGTGAAGGAAAGATTAATGGCGATGGGGTGAGCCGTAAAGAGTGCCACTACGGGGGGTATCACTTTCGCGACAGGGGAAAACCCGAGGTTTTTGCCGGCCCGGCAAAGCCCGAAAAAATGCTGGGCAAGACCATCCTTTCCCGTGCATCCCCTCTGTGGCAGTGGCTTCCGCTTCCGGCTGGGGACTGGTTCGAGGCCCTTTCGGCGGATGGCTCAACCCGGCTTAGGGCGGAGGCTCTATTTTGGCCAACCCGTGGTAAGTGAACCACATTCGTGCGAAACACGATGGACCATGGCAGACCATGGCAGTTCGGCTGGGCCTCTTGCCGCGTTGCCTTCAGCCTTCATCTTTTTCTGAATTGGCACGGGAGGCCGGGGAAACCCGAATTCAGGCTGGCGGCGCATTTTCACCAAAACGATGCATATGGCGGAAAAAGCGCCATTTTGGTGTGTTCGCGCGGCATCAAAGGGCATATTGGGCCAAGGTGAAGCTCTGCTGCGAGGCGCAAGATCCGAAGTGTCGTGAGAGACCAACAATCGGGCGTGAAAGTTGCTAATAGAGCGGCAAGGGCTTTGTGTGATTTGTGACAGATCGATTTAAATCGACCTGGGGTAGTCAGAAAGCCCTTTAAATGTTCGCAATTTTTATGTGTTCATGTGTTTCCCACCTTTTTGGAGATTTTTAATGATGAAGAAAAGCCTAGTCGCTCTGGCAGTGCTGGCCGTTTCCGGCGTGGCATCCGCCCAGTCCACCGTGACCATCTACGGTCTGGTGGACGCATGGATCGGTACCGTGAAGGACAACAACCTCAGCCAGTCCGGCGTGAACGTCCCACACCCTTTCTCCGGCAGCGGCGGTGGTCTGCAGACCAGCCGTTTCGGCTTGAAGGGCTCTGAAGACCTCGGTGGCGGCCTGAAAGCCAACTTCCTGCTGGAAGCCGGCTTTGACCCCAGCACTGGTGCAGCCAACAACTACACCAACCCCTACACCGGCGCGACCTCCACTGCGGTCTTCGGCCGTCAGGCATGGGTTGGCGTTTCCGGCGGCTTTGGCGAACTGAAGCTCGGCAAGATGTGGACCCCTTACGACATGGTCAAGGGTTCCGGCGCTGCTGGCTTTGACTCGCTGCTGTTTGCGCCTTCCACCAGCGTGTGGGCCAGCAACAGCTACAACGACCGTCCCGGCAACTCGATCTACTACCAGACCCCGGATTTCAGCGGCTTCTCCGCCGCCGGTATGTACAGCTTCGGTGAAAACAAGACCACCGCTGTCGGCGCAGGCAAAATCATCAGCTTTAACGTTGCTTACGCAAACGGCCCCATCGGTGCTTCGCTGGCTTACCAGAGCGAAAAGGCCACTGCTGCCGCTACCGCCGTCAAGTACACGCAGTTGAACGGCTCCTATGACTTCGGCGTGGTCAAGCTGCTCGGCGCTTACGGCAACGTGAAGAACGGCGTCAGCCCCGTGACCCTCCTGGCAACGGACAAGACCAAGGAATACCAGATCGGCCTGGACTTCCCTGTCTCCAGCACCTTCACGCTGTCCGGCGGTTATGCCCGTTCCAAGAGCACCCGCCTGGCAGGCGCTCCTGACCTGAAGCGCACCGGCTACGGTGTGGCAGGCCTGTATGCACTGTCCAAGCGTTCGAACCTGTACGCTGGCGTGCAGACCGGCAAGGAAACCAACCCTGGCGTGGCTGATCGCAAGACCACCACCTACGGCGTTGGCATCCGCCACACGTTCTGATCCAGGCCTGGCCTGAGTCTTAATCTCAATCCCGCCCTGGTGCGGGGTTGCGTGTAAAGCCGCTTCCTAGAAGCGGTTTTTTTGTTGGATCGGCCGAAACCAGCCAAAAACCAGGTTTTGGCGAGCCGGAATCCCCTGTTTGCGCGGGCGTTGTTTCTTTTCCACTGTCAGCCCTTTGTTTGTGGTTTGAGCACAACGGGTTGGCGGTTTTTTCGGGCATTCCTTTGCGAATTGAAGCCCAGTCTGGTGCAATAGAGCCAACTTCCCGAAAGGGGGTTGGCCCGGGTCTCTGGTGGAGCCAAGAAGACGCAAGTCTGAAATGGTCCCCGTGCCGGAGCCCTATGTTTAACCTTGGAGAAACTCTCAATGAAAAAGACCCTTATCGCTTTGGCCGCACTCGGCGCGATGGCTGGTGCAGCACAAGCTCAGTCGACCGTGACCATTTACGGTCTGCTCGACGCCAACGTCGGTAGCTACAAGACCAACCAGCTCAACGCTGCTGGCACCGCAGTTTCCGGCCTGAGCCAGGCCAAAATTGACTCCGGCGGCCTGAACGGTTCGCGTTGGGGCATTCGCTTCAGCGAAGACGTCGGCGGCGGCATGGCTGTCATCGGTAACCTCGAAAGCGGTATCAACCTTGACGATGGTTCTTCCGGCCAAGGCGGCCTGCTGTTTGGCCGTCGCGCCAACGTGGGTATCTCCAGCGGCTTCGGTACCGTGACCATCGGTCGCAACTCCAGCTCCTACGACGACGTGTCTGGTGACCACGCCATGATGGGCGCTACGCTGTTCGATCCTTCCAATACCAACAACGGCTTCAGCACGACCACCGCTGGCCAAATCGGTACGCTGAATGGCAATGTCGCACTGTTGACGCACGGTAGCGTTACCGGCGCAGGCGTCCTGAGCTCGGGCAAAGGTTCCGGCGCTCACGTGACCTGGGTTGGCTTCAACACCCGCTTCAACAACAGCGTCAAGTACGTTTCGCCTAACTTCGGCGGCTTCACCGGCTCGTTCATGTACGCCTTCGGCGAAGACAAGACGACCGCTGTCAGCGCAAGCAACACGGTTTCCGCAAACCTGAAGTACGCAAACGGCCCTCTGCTGATCTCCGGCGGCTACCAGTCCGAAGGCGCTGCTCGCACCGCCACGACCAAGCCAGCCCTGGTCAACACGCTGCTGAACGTTTCTTATGACTTCGGCGTTGCCAAAGTCGGCTTCGGTGCCAACCGCGCCAAGTTCAAGGACGTCCTGACGACCTTCCGTACCGGCGTTTCCCACGAACTGGCAGCTCAAAAAGAGTACAGCCTGAGCGTTGCAGTGCCTCTGGGCGCAACGACCCTGAGCGCTGGCTATGCACGTTCCAAGGGTGACGATCTGGGTTCCAGCACTGGCTGGGGTATCCAGGCTCTGTACTCTTTGAGCAAGCGCACCACCCTGTACACGGGTGCCGTCAGCACGAAGAACTACGACAACGTGGCTAACAGCACCATGACGCTGGCTCCTACCAGCAACATCACCCGTACCACCACGTACGCAGCTGGCATTCGCCACACGTTCTAATTTGAAGCTGGCGTAAGCCAGTTTCTTATGAGAATCCAAAAGCCGCTTCGGGGAAACCCGAGGCGGCTTTTTTTATGGAAAAAGTCGTGCTTTTTTTGAAACTTTTCCGCGCCCACCGCGTTGAGTTATCTGGTTCTTTGTTTTCCCTCGTGCACTGGCCGTAAGCCTGGCAACTGCCCCGAATGCCCGCCATTTTCTTCATGACCGCATTGCCGCCTTCTTTCTCCTTGAGCGCGCTGCGCACCTTTGCGGTCATCAGCTGCCTGTCTTTGCTGGCGGCCTGCGCGGGAGTCGAAACAAGCGCACCCGCAACCGGCCAGGATGTCCAGTGGACTTCGGCGTCGCCCTTGAATTCCAATGCAAGTCCCCTTGCAAGCCCCGAGACGGTGAAATGGCAGCATTGCGCATTTCCAGGCAAAAAATCCACCCACTACCGGGCGGTTCGCCTGGACGGACGCGATGCCGTCCTCGGTGAGTCCGACAGCGCCGCCAGCATGTTGCGGCAGCATTTGCGGGTCGAGCCTTCGGAGCTGGGCAAATTGGGTTTTTCCTGGAAGGTGCCCAAGATGATTTCCGGCGCCGACATGACGCAGCGCGACAGCGATGACTCTCCGGTTCGCGTGCTGCTCGCTTTCGAGGGCGACCGCTCCAAGTTTTCCGCCAAAAACGCCATGCTCTCGGAGCTGGCATTGGCCCTGACGGGCGAGCCTATGCCCTATGCGACCCTCATGTATGTGTGGGGCACCCACAGCGCGCCGGAAAGCGTGGTGATCAACCCCCGCACCGACCGCATCCGCAAGCTGGTGCTTGAATCCGGGCCCGCACGGCTGGGCCGCTGGCTCGACTACGAGCGCGACATCCGCGCCGATTATGAAAAAGCGTTCGGCGAAGCACCTGGCGCGCTGGTCGGCATTGCCATCATGACGGACAGCGACAACACACGGCAAAAAGCCTCGGCATGGTATGGCCCTGTCAGATTGATGAGCAGGCCCTTGAACGCTGCAGCCGTCCCCGGCGTGAGCGCCGCATCGGCCCGGGTTTCGCAAAGCCCCGCGTTTGCACCGCCATCCCTTCAAGACTAGTATTCAACTGCTGAACTCGGAACCTCACTGACATGCGCGCTCCGGCCACTCTTCCAAGCCTTCCAGCTGCCTCCTCCCTCCCATCCACCGCTGCAGACGCGGACAGTTCCGACCGGCCGCCCCAGCTGCGTGCCAGCGGCCGTGCCTTCGCGCAGATCGTGCAGTACCACCCCGAACTGACAGCCTTCCGGCGCGACCTGCATGCCCATCCCGAACTCGGCTTCGAGGAGGTCTACACCTCCAGCCGCGTCGTGCATGCGCTCAAGCTATGCGGGGTCGATGAGGTGCACACCGGTATCGGCAAGACTGGTGTGGTGGCCGTCATCAAGGGCCAGCAGCCCGCCAAGGCTGGTGCAAGGCCCATGGTGGGCCTGCGCGCCGATATGGACGCGCTGCCCATGACCGAGCACAACGAATTCGGATGGAAGTCCTCCAAGGCCGGTCTGATGCACGGCTGCGGCCACGACGGCCACACCACCATGCTGGTGGGCGCCGCGCGCTACCTGGCCGAAACGCGCAACTTCGCCGGCGACGCCGTGCTGGTGTTCCAGCCGGCGGAAGAGGGGCGCGGCGGGGCCGACGCGATGATCAAGGACGGCCTGTTCGAGCGCTTTCCGGTGCAGGCGATCTATGCCATGCACAACTGGCCCGCAATGCGGCCCGGCACCATAGGCATCAACCCCGGCCCCATGATGGCTGCGGCCGACCGCATCACCATAGAGATCACCGGCAAGGGCGGCCACGGTGCGCACGCTTACCTGACGGTGGATCCAGTGCTGGTGGCCGCTCACATCATTACCGCGGTGCAAAGCATTGTGTCGCGCAACGTCAAGGCCATGGACAACGCCGTGATCAGCATCTGCGCCGTCCGGGCCGGCGACCTGGGCGCTATGAGCGTGGTGCCAGAAAACGCCACGCTGGTGGGCACCGTGCGCACCTTCAAACCCGAGGTGCAGGACCAGGTCGAGCGCCGCCTCAAGGAATTGTGCGCGGCCGTGGCCCAGGGCTTCGGCGCCACCGCCACGGTGAAGTACGAACGCATTTACCCGGCCACCATCAATTCGCCGGCGGAATACGCGCTGGCCACCGCCGTGGCGGACCAGCTTGTCGGTGCCGAAAACGTGGTGAGCAACCTTGAACCCAGCATGGGCTCGGAGGATTTTTCCTTCATGCTGCGCGTCAAGCCGGGCGCCTACCTGCGCCTGGGCCAGGGCGAGCAGTTGCCCGACGGCAAGGGCGGCACCACCGGCGGCGTGGGCAGCCGCTTTTTGCACAACAGCTGCTACGACTTCAACGACAGCGTGCTGCCGCTGGGTTCGGCGCTGTTCGCGGGCATTGTGGAGCGCTCGCTGCCGCTGGCCTGAGTTCAGGCGTAGCGCTTGTTGCGCAGGTTGTTTTTCATTTCCTTGAGCAGCGGCTGCAGCTTGCTGCCTATGCGCAGCGCCACGCAGGTCGCCAGGATGTCGACAATCATCAGGTGCATGAGGCGCGACACCATGGGGCTGTAGCGGTCATAGCCCTCGGGGTGGTCGGCCGCCAGGTGGATGTTGCCGGCCGCGGCCAGCGGTGAACCAGTGACGGTGATGACGATGGTGGTGGCGCCGTTTTTGCGCGCGATGTCGCAGGCGTCCATCAGGTCGCGTGTGCGTCCCGAGTTGGAAATTACCACCACGCAGTCGCCCGGGCCCAGCAACGAGGCGCTCATGACCTGCATGTGGCCATCGCTGTAGGCAATGCTGGTGATGCCCAGTCGAAAGAACTTGTGCTGCGCGTCCTGCGCCACGATGCCCGAGTTGCCCACGCCGAAAAACTCGATGCGCTTGCCGGTGTTGTAGGTTGCCAGCAGCGCGTCCGCAGCTCTTTCCACGGCCACTGAACTCGCATCGTTGCGGTACTTCAAAAAAGCCGCCACTGTGTTGTCTATCACCTTGACCATCACGTCGCCGGTCTTGTCGTCGGCGTCCACGCTGCGGTGGATGAAAGGTACGCCCTCACTGACGCTGCCCGCCAGCTTGAGCTTGAAGTCCGACAGGCCGTCATAACCCATGCTGCGGCAAAAGCGCACCACGGTGGGTTTGCTCACATGCGAACGGCCGGCCAGCTCGGTGATGGGCAGGTTGGCAAAAGCCCGCGGGTCGGACAGCACAAGGCGGCCCACGCGTTGTTCGGCGGGGGCTAGGGAGGAAAGAGACGCCTTGATCCGGTCGAGCATACTTAGCACTCCTCCGACCAACAATAGCCGTCGCGCGCAATCATCGCGCTCGCCGCACTTGGCCCCCAGCTGCCGGCGGCATAAGGCCTCGGCGCGCCGGAATCGTTGCTCCAGCTGTCCAAAATAGGCTCCACCCAGCGCCAGGCTTCTTCCTGTTCGTCGCTGCGCACAAAGAGGTTGAGGCGCCCGTCGATCACGTCCAGCAGCAGCCGCTCGTAGGCGCCCACGCGTTCGGAGCCGAAACGCTTGTCGAAATCCAGGTCCAGCTGCACCGGCGCCAGCGAGGATGTGCCGCGTCGCTGGTCGGCGCCCTGGGCCAGCAGGTGCAGTTCCAGGCCATCCTTGGGCTGCAGGTTGATCACCAGCCGGTTGGCCACGTTGGAGCCGGAGGTGGAGGCCTTGAAAATCGCGTGCGGCGCCGGCCGGAAGTTGACCTCGATGTGCGCATCGCGGCCGGCCAGGCGCTTGCCGGTGCGGATGTAAAAGGGCACGCCGGCCCAGCGCCAGTTGGCGATCTCGGTGCGCAGGGCGACGAAGGTTTCGGTCCGGCTGTCGGGGGGCACGCCTTTTTCGTCACGGTAGCCGGGCACGGGTTCGCCGTCGATATTGCCGGCCGCATACTGGCCGCGCACCACGTGCTGGCCCAGTGTTTCGGGCGTCCAGGGCTTGAGCGAGCGCAGCACCTTGAGCTTTTCGTCGCGGATGGCGTCGGCATGCGAGTTGATGGGCGGCTCCATGCCGATGGCGCACAGCAGCTGTAGCGCGTGGTTCTGTACCATGTCGCGCAGCGCGCCGGTGCTGTCGTAGAAGGCCCCGCGTTTTTCCACGCCAAGGTCTTCGGCGATCGTGATCTGGATGTTGGCGATGGTCTCGCGGCGCCACAGCGGTTCGAACAGCGAATTGCCAAAACGCAGCGCGAACAGGTTTTGCACCGAGGGCTTGCCCAGGTAGTGGTCGATGCGAAAGATCTGCTGCTCGCTGAGCACGCTGCGCACTGTCTTGTTGATGGCGCGGTTCGAGGCCAGGTCGTGGCCCAGCGGTTTTTCCAGCACCACGCGGGTCTGCGGGCCGTTCAGGCCGGCGGCGGCGATCTGCTCGCACACCGTGGTGAACAGGCTGGGCGCCGTCGCCACATACATCACGACCACGTCGGCCGGGCGCTGCTGCAGCCTGGCGGCCAGCCCCGCGTAATCCGCCGGGTTGGACAAATCCATGCGCAGGTAGCCCAGCAGCGCGGCAAAGCGCGAGAACTCCTCCTCGCTGGGGCGCTTGGCCAGCTCGACGTTGTCGAAGCGCGACTTGATCAAGGCGCGGTACTGGTCGTCGGACAAATCGTCACGCGCCACGCCCACGATGCGCCCGCCTGCCGGCAGCGAGCCATGGCGAAAAGCCTGGAACAGGGCCGGCATGATCTTGCGCCACACCAGGTCGCCGGTGCCGCCAAAGAGGATGAGGTCAAAACTCATGGTAAAAAAGTGTCTTGGTAATTAAGTTTCATATTCTATGGGCATAATGGTAACTCGACCCTGAACCCGTGAGATGCACGCCTGCAGGTGCTCCCGCGGTGTTTCATCCGGACCACTTTCGCGTTTTTGCCCAGCATCCCTGCCATGACCCAACTTGACGCCCTCAAACAGTTCACCACCGTGGTTGCCGACACCGGTGATTTCAAGCAGCTGGGGCAATTCAAGCCGCAGGACGCCACCACCAACCCTTCGCTGATCCTCAAGGCGGTGCAGAAGGCCGACTATCAGCCCCTGCTCAAGGACACCGTGGCCCGTTTCAAGGGCCGTGCCCTCGACGAGACCATGGACCGCCTGCTGGTGCGCTTCGGCTGCGAAATTCTCTCCATCATCCCGGGCCGCGTCTCGACCGAAGTTGATGCGCGCCTGAGCTTTGACGCCAACGCCACCTATACGCGCGGCGAACGCATCGTCGAGCTCTACCAGGCCGAGGGCATACACATAGACCGCGTGCTGATCAAGGTCGCCGCCACCTGGGAAGGCATACAGGCGGCCGAAAAGCTCGAGCAGCGCGGCATCCACACCAATCTCACCCTGCTGTTCTCGTTCGCCCAGGCGGTGGCCTGCGGCCAGGCCAAGGTGCAGCTGATTTCGCCCTTTGTCGGCCGCATCTACGACTGGTACAAGAAATCCGCCGGCGCAGCCTGGGATGAGGCCGCGATGGCCGGCGCCAATGACCCCGGTGTGAAGTCGGTGCGCGAGATCTACAACCACTACAAGCACTTCGGCATCGCCACCGAGGTGATGGGCGCGAGTTTTCGCAACGTGGGCCAGATCACCGCACTGGCGGGCTGCGACCTGCTGACGATCAGCCCCGAGCTGCTGGGGCAGTTGGCGGCTTCCGAGGCGCCGCTGGTACGCGCGCTGGACGCCAAAGCGGCCGCCGCACTGGACCTGCCCGCCGTCAACTACGACGAAGCGGGTTTCCGTTACGCGCTCAATGAAGACGCCATGGCCACCGAAAAGCTGGCCGAGGGCATACGCGCCTTCGCGGCCGACGCCGTGAAGCTCGAACAACTGATGCTGGCGGCCTGAGCCATGGCCGTGCAGCCAAGACCCCGTTGCGACCGCACGCCGGCATGGGCCGCGCTGCAGGCCTGCTTCGACACCCAGGGAAAATCCTTTGACCTGCGCCGGGCCTTCGCGGCCGACGCAGGGCGCTTTGCGCATTTCAGCCAGGAGGCGCCGTATGTTTTTGCCGATCTCTCCAAAAACCTGATCGACACGCCCAGCGAGGCGCGGCTTCTGGATCTGGCCGCGCAATGCCAGGTTGAGCAGCACCGCGATGCCATGTTTGCCGGCGAGCTGATCAACGGCACCGAGCAGCGCGCCGTCATGCATTTTTTACTGCGGAGTCCGGCCGGCGGCGGCATGACGGGTGACCTGGCGCGCGTGCATGAAACCCTGGACGCCATGCTGGCCTATGCCGAGCAATTGCGCGCCGACACGGCCATCACCGACATCGTCAACATCGGCATAGGCGGCTCCGACCTCGGCCCGCAGATGGCGGTGCTGGCGCTGGCTGAATTCGCCATCCCCGGCAAGCGTTTTCACTTTGTCTCCAACGTCGATGGCGGCGAGCTGGCCGGCGTGCTGCTAGGGCTCAAGCCCCAAAACACGCTGTTTCTGGTGGCGTCCAAAACCTTCACCACCACCGAGACCATGACCAATGCGCATTCGGCCAGGCGCTGGTTCGAAGCGCAGGGCGGCACGGATGTCGGCCGGCATTTTGCGGCGCTGACGACCAATGTCGCGGCGGCCAATGCTTTCGGCATCAAGACAAGCTTCGGCTTCTGGGACTGGGTGGGCGGGCGCTATTCGCTCTGGTCGGCCATAGGTTTGCCGATTGCCATCGCCATAGGCGCGGCCGGCTTTCGTGAGCTGCTGGCCGGTGCGCATGCCATGGACGAACACTTCCGCACGGCGCCGCTGGCGCGCAACCTGCCGGTGCGCCTGGGCTTGCTCGACGTCTGGTACCGCAATTTCTACGGCTTCGGCAGCCGCAGCATCGCGCCTTATAGCAGCGCCTTGCGGCGCCTGCCGGCCTACTTGCAGCAGCTTGAAATGGAAAGCAACGGCAAGCGTGTCGACGCCGGAGGCCAGGCCTTGCCTTTCGCCACCTCGCCCGTGCTTTGGGGCGAGCCTGGCACCAACGGCCAACACGCTTATTTCCAGATGCTGCACCAGGGCAGCTCGGTGGTGCCGGTGGAGTTTGTCGCCGTCAAACAGGCCGGACACGGCCTGCCCGGCCACCACGCCACCTTGCTGGCCAATGTGCTGGCCCAGGCGCAGGCGCTGATGCAGGGCAAGGACGATGCGGGTGGCCACAAACATTTTCCCGGCAACCGGCCCAGCACCTTTTTGCTGCTGGAGCGGCTCACGCCCGCCAGCCTGGGCGCGCTGGTCGCGCTGCAGGAGCACCGTGTGTTCGTCAGCGGCGCTATCTGGGGCATCAACAGCTTCGACCAGTGGGGGGTCGAGCTCGGCAAGGTGCTGGCCAGGGATATCGAGCCGCGCCTGCAGAGCGGCGACCTGTCCGGCCTTGACGGCTCGACGGCAGGCCTGCTGCGCAAAATTTCCGGCTGATTTACGCAAAACTGTGCTTTTTTCCCTGACGGGAGCGCGCGGTTTCGTGGTCAACTTGCCGCTTCGCTGATTTTTCGATGACTTCGCATCATGTCTTTACCTGCTCCGTCTGGCCGAGGTTTCCCCCGTTTTTCCATGCTCGCCGCTGCGCTCCTTGCCGCGGCACTGGCCGCCGGCTGCGCAACGCGCGCGCCCGTTGACGAGGACGCCGACGCCGAGGAGCCCGTCAGCCAGGGCGGCACCGTGGGTGTGGCCGAAGGCGTGACCGGCACGGCCTGGGCCGAGATGTCGGCGCCGCCCAAAGCCGGGGACCTTAAGCCCGACGACCTCAGATGGGAGATATTCCGCGTGCCCGGCAAGCAGCCGGCCAGCTACAGTTATGTGCGCCATGAAGGCCGCGACGCGGTGCTCGCGAAGGCCGAGGCTTCCGGCAGCATCTTGCGCCATCGCCACCGCATTGAGCCGGATCAACTAGGCCTTGTGCGTTTTTCCTGGAACGTGCCCAACGCGGGTGCGGGAGCCAACGCCGCGCTGCCGCAACTCGAGGATGTGCCGGTACGGGTGGTGCTCGCCTTCGAAGGCGACCGCTCGCGGCTGTCGATGAAAAATGCCATGCTGTCGGAGCTGAGCCGCTTGCTGACCGGCGAAGAGATGCCTTTCGCAACCCTGGTCTATTCGTGGTCGCGGGTCAAGGAGCCCGGTGAGGTCGTCGTCAACGACCGCACCGACCGCATCCGCAAGATCGTCGTCGACTCGGGCGACCACGGGTATAACGAATGGCGTAGCTACGAGCGAGACATCCGTGCCGACTACCGCAAGGCCTTTGGCGAAGACCCGGGTGCCTTGCTGAGCTTTGCGGTATTTACCGAAGGTGAAAGGAATGAAGGCCAGTTGCAGGCCTTCTACGGGCCACTCAAGCTCATACCGGCTTCGGGTTCGGCTGTTGCGAGCAAGTAGCGGCGCGTCAGTGCCCGCTCACGGCGAAGCGGCGGCCTTGCTCAAAACTTGTAACCCAGTTGCAGGGTGAAGCAGTTGGGGTCCAGCACCACGTCAATTGTCTGCCCCGTACTCAGCGTGCCGCGGGTTTTCAGCAGGGTCTTGGTATAGCTGCCTTCCACAAACCATTTGTCATTGAGGTTGTAGACGCCTCCGACCTGGAAGGAAGGGGCCAGCTTGGATTTGAAGGACACGCCGGTGGGCGGGCCGCCGGGGTTGGTCAGCGCGGTCAGCAGGGTACTGCCTTTTTCTTTGTAAAACCGTACATAGGACAGGCCGGCGCCCAGGTAGGGTCGGAACCGGGCCTCGGCCTCGAAAAAGCGGTACTGGCCTATCAGAGTGATCGGCAAGGCTTTGGTTTCGGCCACCTTACCGAAACCCGCGAGCGTGCCGTCGCCGGTGACGTCATGCCGGAAACCCAGGCCCAGCGGCAGGTGCAGGTTGAGGTGCTCGGTGGCCATGTAGTTGATCGCGCCCGTCACCCGGGTGTCGTTGCTGACACCCACACGCACGTTGGGTATGTTTCCCGTCAGCGTGCCGCTGTCCACCGAGGGCTTGATGCGCGTAACGCCGGCCGACAAAGACCAGGTGCCGGCTTGCTGCGCGAAAGCAGGGAGTGTGAACGCAGCCGTGACGGCCGCGGCAATCAGGTATTGTCTGGAAAGAGGCATGGGGCGAGTCCGGTGATGTGGCTGGGTGACTGTTTTAAGGTGTTGGAGGTTCATCCAGGGGATAGGTATCAATGGTCATGGTAGCGGCAAGCGCTGATACGCGCTGGCTTGCATGGGGTTTTGTCCGGGCGATGAAGCGCAGACGCAACGAGTTTTATCGATTGAAAACGTTCTTCGTACAAGGTTTGTACGGATGCGTGCAATGCGCTTTTGGCCGGCCAATCCGGCCGCCTTGATGATCGGCAGTCTCCTGCGCGGCCTCGCCGCCCTGGCGTGCCCACCTGCCCAGCGGGCGAGCAATAAAAACAAGCATAAAAAAAGGGCCGCGAAAGCGGCCCTTTTTGATGGAGCGAGAGCTCAGGCAGGCATTACATGCCCATGTCGCCCATGCCGCCCATACCACCCATGCCGCCGGGCATGCCGCCGCCGGCAGGTGCTTCGTCCTTTGGAGACTCGGCCACCATGGCTTCGGTCGTCAGCATCAGCGATGCCACGGAAGCGGCATTCTGCAGTGCGGTGCGGGTGACCTTGGTTGGATCCAGGATACCCATTTCGATCATGTCGCCGTAGGTGTCGTTGGCTGCATTGAAGCCGTAGTTGCCCTTGCCGCCGAGAACCGCGTTGACCACCACGGAGGCTTCGCCGCCTGCGTTGTAGACGATTTCGCGCAGGGGGGCTTCAATAGCGCGCAGCACCAGCTTGATACCGGCGTCCTGGTCGGCGTTGTCGCCCTTGATGACGCCCGCAGCCTGCTTGGCGCGCAGCAGCGCAACGCCGCCGCCGGCCACAATGCCTTCTTCCACGGCAGCGCGGGTCGCGTGCAACGCGTCTTCCACGCGGGCCTTCTTTTCCTTCATTTCGACTTCGGTGGCTGCGCCGACCTTGATCACGGCAACACCGCCGGCCAGCTTGGCCACGCGCTCTTGCAGTTTTTCACGGTCGTAGTCGCTGGTTGCTTCCTCGATCTGGACGCGCACTTGCTTGACGCGTGCTTCGATGTCGGCTGCGGCGCCGGCGCCGTCGATGATGATGGTGTTTTCCTTGCCCACTTCGATGCGCTTGGCCTGGCCGAGGTCGGCCAGCGTCACTTTTTCGAGCGACATGCCGACTTCTTCAGCGATGACCTTGCCGCCGGTCAGGACAGCGATGTCTTCCAGCATGGCCTTGCGGCGGTCGCCGAAGCCGGGGGCCTTCACAGCCACAACCTTCAGGATGCCGCGCAGGGTGTTCACCACCAGGGTTGCCAGGGCTTCGCCCTCGACTTCTTCGGCAATGATCAGCAGCGGACGGCCGGCCTTGGCAACTTGTTCCAGGGTAGGCAGCAGGTCACGGATGTTGCTGATCTTCTTGTCGTAGAGCAGCACAAAGGGGTTGTCCAGCAGCGCGGACTGCTTTTCGGGGTTGTTGATGAAGTAAGGGGAGAGGTAGCCGCGGTCGAACTGCATGCCTTCGACGACGTCGAGTTCGTTTTGCAGGGACTTGCCGTCTTCCACGGTGATCACGCCTTCCTTACCAACCTTGTCCATCGCGTCGGCGATGATCTTGCCGATGGATTCGTCGGAGTTGGCGGAGATCGAGCCGACCTGGGCGATTTCCTTGGAGGTGGTGGTGGGCTTGGAAGCCTTCTTGAGCTCTTCGGTCAGGGCCAGCACGGCCTTGTCGATACCGCGCTTCAGGTCCATGGGGTTCATGCCGGCGGCCACGTACTTCATGCCTTCGCGGACGATGGCTTGTGCCAGAACGGTGGCGGTGGTGGTACCGTCGCCGGCGTTGTCGGAGGTCTTGGAAGCGACTTCCTTGACCATCTGCGCGCCCATGTTCTGCAGCTTGTCCTTCAGTTCGATTTCCTTGGCGACGGACACACCGTCCTTGGTCACCGTGGGGGCGCCGAAAGAGCGCTCCAGAACCACGTTACGGCCTTTGGGGCCCAGGGTTACCTTGACGGCGTTGGCCAGGATGTTCACACCCTCGACCATGCGTGCGCGGGCTTCGCCGCCGAAAATGACGTCTTTTGCTGCCATGTTTAATTCTCCAGAATTCAGTTAATAAGGGGTTTGTGGTGAAGATTTACTGTTGTCTCCGGCCGGGCCTTTCGGCCCTTAACTTCGCTTCGCGAAGTTAGCCTCGACGAAAACAATTCGCGTTGCGAATTATTTTTCAACCACTGCAAACAGGTCTTCTTCTTTCATGACGAGCAATTCGTCGCCGTCGACCTTGACGGTCTGGCCGCTGTATTTGCCGAACAGCACGCGGTCGCCCACTTTCACGCCCACGGGGCTCAATTCGCCCTTGTCGTTCTTCTTGCCGGGGCCAACGGCCAGCACTTCGCCTTGATCAGGCTTTTCAGCGGCGCTGTCAGGAATGACGATGCCGGAAGCGGTTTTGGTTTCGTTTTCCACGCGTTTGACGATCACGCGGTCGTGCAAAGGACGAAGTTTCATGAGAGCTCCTTGTTTGAGAACACTGGGTTTTGGGAATCAAAAAACACCCACGTAAAAGTGAGTGCTCGTTAACTTTGGTGGATTGATAAGGCTTTGTTAGCACTCAATACCATCGAGTGCTAATCATAGAGGCAATTAGGCCGGTTTTCAAGGCGCCGGGGCCCGAAAGCTCAGGTTTTGGTGCTTTTCGCGCCATGTCATGGGCCGAGACTCCAGGCGGCCATTCGGCGCCCGGCCCCTTCCCCCCGCGCGAATAGTGGCCCAACGACGGCTGACAACGGGATGGCCTCTGGTCCTACGCGCAACACCGCTGCCGAAAACCCGCGATTCAGGGGTCCTCTGGCTACTATTTATTCAGGTGTTACAAGCCGCTTCGTTCTTTAACGGGGTGTTGCGGATTGTGCGTGTCAGGTCAAAAGGCTTTCACAACCGCATTCAGTGCACGTAATCATGACGCTTCAAAAACCGTCCGACAAAATTTTTCTCTCAACCGGCATTCCCGGCCTGGACAACATCCTGGGAGGGGGCCTGATCAAGGACCGCATCTACCTGATCGAAGGCGAGCCGGGAACCGGCAAGACCACCACAGGCCTGCAGTTCCTGGTGGACGGCGCCAAGCGCGGCGAGTCCGTCGTCTACATCACGCTGGCCGAAACCGCCGCGGAGCTCGCCGGCGTCGCCGAATCCCACGGCTGGGCGCTGGACGGCATCCATATCCACGAAGTACTGCCTTCCGAGAACCTGCTGATGCCGGAGGCCGAATACACCATGTTCCACCCGTCGGAGGTGGAAATGGGCACGACCACGCAGATGATCCTGTCGGTGATCGAAAAACAGAAGCCGACCCGCGTGGTCATCGATTCCCTGTCCGAGTTGCAACTGCTGGCCGACACCCCCTTGCGCTACCGCCGCCAGGTGCTGGCGCTCAAGCAGTTTTTTGCCAGCCGCTCCTGCACGGTGATGCTGCTGGACGACCGCACGGCCGCCGGCATAGACCTTCAGGTGCGCAGCATCGCCCACGGCGTGATCACGCTGGACCAGTCGGTGAAAGACTACGGCGCCGAGCGCCGCCGCGTGCGCGTGGTGAAGTACCGCGGCATCGCCTTTCGCGGCGGCCTGCACGACTACGACATCCAGTACGGGGGCCTGTGCGTGTATCCGCGCCTGGTGGCGGCAGAGTCGCGCGTGATGGGAAAACGCGTGCAGCTGACCAGCGGCCTGCCCGAACTCGACACACTGCTGGGTGGCGGCCTGGAGGAGGGCACCAGCACCCTGATCGCCGGCCCCCCTGGCACCGGCAAGTCTTCGCTGGCGGCGCAGTTCGTCACGGCGGCCGCCAAGCGTGGGCAGAGCAGCGCCATGTTCCTGTTCGAGGAAGCCGCCAACAACTTGCTGAACCGCGCGGACGGCCTGGGCATGGACATTCGCAAGCCCTATGAGAGCGGCATGCTGACGATTCAGCAGATCGATCCCGCCGAGTTGTCGCCCGGCGAATTTTCCACGGTGGTGTGCCAGGCCGCCGACCGCGGCTGCAAGGTCGTCGTCATCGACAGCATCAACGGCTACCTCAACGCCATGCCGGACGAGCGCTTCCTGACCACGCATTTGCACGAGTTGCTGACCTACCTGGGCCAGCGTGGCGTCGTGACCATCCTGGTGGGCGTGCAGCAGGGCATGCTGGGCGGCCAGATGTCCACCATGGTGGACGCCAGCTACCTGGCCGACAACGTGCTGATGCTGCGCTACTTCGAGCACGACGGCGAGGTCAAGCAGGCCGTCTCGGTGTTCAAAAAGCGCGGCAGCCTGCACGAGCGCACCATTCGCGAGTTTTCCATGTCCCGCGGCGGCATCCACGTGGGCGCGCCGCTGCGCGGTTTCCGCGGCATCCTCACGGGGGTGCCTGTCTACACCGGCAGTGATCCTGAACTGGGCGCCTCCCGCGGAGCGAAGTAGTGGAGCGGCGTATCGTCATCTGCGCGCCCACCGGGCGGGATGCGGCGCTGACCGCCAGAGTGCTGCAGTCCGTGGGCATCCACAGCATCGTTTGCCCGACCAGTGAGGAACTCATGCGGCAACTGCCGCTGGGCGCCGGCGCGCTGCTGCTGGTCGAGGAGGTCGTCAGCGGCGCGGCCATGCGGCCGCTGGCGGACTATGTGGCCTCGCAGCCCACATGGTCGGACATTCCCATCTTGCTGCTGACCCGCAGCGGCGCCGATTCGCTGGACGTGCAGCGGGCCGTGGAGCACCTGGGCAACGTGACGCTGGTGGAGCGGCCGGTGCGCACCATCGCGCTGATCACGGCCACGCGTTCGGCCGTGCGCGCGCGTGAAAGGCAGTACCAGGTGCGCGACGCCGACAAGCGCAAGGACGAGTTCCTTGCCACGCTGGCGCATGAACTGCGCAACCCGCTCGCGCCGATCCGCACCTCCATGGGCATTCTCAAGCACCTGCACCCCGATTCGGGCCAGGTGACGCAGTTGCGCAATGTGGTGGACCGCCAAGTCTCCCACCTTACGCGGCTTGTGGACGACCTGCTGGACGTGGCCCGCATCACCAGCGGCAAGGTAATGCTCAAAAAAGGGCGGATCACGCTGCAGTCGGTGATCAACCACGCGGTGGAGATTTCCGGCTCCGCCATGGAGAGCAAGCAGCACAGGCTGGAGGTGCTGGAGCCGGATGGCGTCCATGTCCTGGACGCCGACCATGCGCGCCTCGTGCAAAGCGTGGCCAACCTGCTGGTCAATGCCGCCAAATTCACGCCCGCTGGCGGGCATATCGTGCTGCGTGCGGACGTCGCGGGGCCCGTGGTGACTTTCCGCGTGAAGGACAACGGCGTAGGGCTGGAAGCGGCCTCGCTCGGGAGGATCTTCGACCTGTTTGCCCAGACGCCCGTGCCCGGCGAAGCGCCGACCGGCCTGGGCATAGGCCTGAGTCTGGCCAGGCAGTTCGCCGAGATGCACGGCGGAACTCTGCAGGCGGCCAGCGAAGGCCTGGGCCGCGGCAGTGAGTTCGTGCTGGCATTGCCGGTGGTGCTGGAGGGCGAGCGGCCTGAGGCGCCCCCGCAAGCCGACGGCGCCACCCCGCCCGCCGGCACCAAAAAAATCCTCGTGGTGGACGACAACGTGGACGCGGCCAACACATTGGAGGTCTTGCTCGGCATGGACGGGTTCACCGTCACCACAGCCTACGACGGCGTCGCCGCCGTGGCCGCCGCCGGGGCCGACCGGCCGGATGTGGTGGTCATGGACATCGGCATGCCCGGCATGAACGGCTACGACGCGGCGCGCCTGATACGCCAGCAGCCGGGCAATGAAAAAGTCATCCTCATTGCCGTCACCGGATGGGGCCAGTCGACCGACAAGACCCGCGCCAGCCTGGCGGGGTTTGACCACCACTTGGTCAAGCCTGTCGATTACGACAGGCTGATGTCCTGCCTTTCGGGCTGAGATGCCAGGATGGGTGCTGGGGGCCGATTCGAGCTTGTCCTACACGGAATTCCTCTCCTGCTGACGGCTTGTCACCCTTGCCGGCCCCTAAAGTCGAAGTTCATCCACTCCGAGCCCCAACGGGCTAGCAAGATGTTTCTAGACAGTTTTCCACGCGAGGAGGCGCAGGATAGCCGTGCCATGCGCCCGGCACGTGAGCCGGTGGTCGAGCCGGTCCGCTCCCGCCATCCTTGGCCGTTTCCGGTGTCCGGCAAGCATTTCGGTCTGCCCAAGCCACCCTCGGGGCCGCAATCAGGCGCACCCGGCAGCAGTTTTGTCACTTGATGGATTTGCGCGAGTTCCGCCGGTCCGTGAGCAAAGGAGAGGGAGATGAACGCAAAAACCAGTGCGCAGCCGCAAAGCCGCCATGCCGGCGGCCCGAAAAAGCCCGTGGTCAAGCCCGGCAAAAGCCTCTCCGATGAATTCGGCAGGGAGGGTACCAACAAGACCATTGCCGAACCCAAAGCCGACAACGAGCCCTCCGAAGAACTGGGCAATACCCGGCATATCGGCAAGACGCCTTACACGCGCGGCTAGGCTTTTTCAGCGATCGCGATGATGCTGGAATTGCCGCTGTCGACGCTCCCGCTGACTGGCGGCCGGGCATCGGCCCTGCTGCGCTAAGCCTGTTTCGCTGCAACCGGCCGCGAAAGCCGATCCCGAGTGGGCCGCAGACTGTGCGATAGGCGAGCGCGCCTTAGGCCGCGTTGTCCGCCACATGAGCCGCCGCGGTGCGCAGCACCACCAGGGGCAGGGTGGCCGAGACGGTCGTACCCTTTTCCGTGGAACTGATCTCCAGGTGGCCGCCCGAGGCCTCCACCCGGTGGCGCATGCCCTGCAGGCCGTGGCTGGATGCCTGCACGGCCTGCGGATCGAAGCCCCGGCCGTCGTCGTGCACGGTCACGATGATGTAGTCCTTGTAGCTCAGCAGGTTGATTTCCACGTTCTGCGCCTGCGCATAGCGGGCAATATTGGTCAGGGCCTCCTGGGCCAGCCGGTAGACCGTCAGCTGTATGGTTTCGTCCAATTCCGCTGGTTCAAGGTTGGTGACAATGCTCAAGCCCGAACGCTGGGCGAACTCTCGCGTCAGGATCTCCAGGGCCGGCAGCAGCCCGAGGTTGGACAGCGAGGAAGGGCGAAGGTCTTCGATGATGCGCCGCTTCAGGGCGATGCCGCTGTTGAGCGTTTCAATCAGGTGCTCGATGCGGGCCGGCAAGTCGCCGTTTTCGCCGGACAGCTTGGCTTTGATGCGCGTGATATCGAGCTTTGCGGCCGTGAGCAGCGCGCCGAGTTCGTCGTGGAGTTCGCGCGCCAGGTGCTCTCTTTCCTGTTCCCGGACCTGCTGCAGGTGGGTGGCCAGTTCGGCCAGGCGGCTGGTGCGCTCCTTGACCTGGACGTTCAACTGGTCGCGCTCGGCCTGCAATGCCAGCTGCTGGCGCTGCCCGGCCTGGTCCAGGGCGGCGGTCTGGCGCAAATACAGCCAGAAGGCCACAAAGGCGACGGTCGCCACCAGGGTGATGCCTATGCGCGTGAGCAGCAGCGAGCGCCGGACTTCCGCGTAGCCCCTGGCGGTGTCCTGGTTGGTTTCTTCGATGAGCCGGCCGGCGCTGTCGCGTATGGCGTCCATTTGCTCCTTGCCCACCTCCGTGGTCAGAACAAAACGCCAGGCCTCGTCCTTGCCTTCGTTCTTCATGCGGATGGACAAATCCATTTCAGCCAGCTTGCGCTGCACCGTCCGTCCCAGCAGCGACAGCGTGCTGGCCTGGTCCGGGCGGGCGGCGAGCAGCTCGCGCAGCTGGTCCTGCGTCTGGCCTATGTCCGCGATGGCGGCTTTGTAGGGCTCCAGGTACATGGTGTCGCCCGTCAGCAGGTAGCCTCGCTGACCGGTCTCCGCGTCGAGCACATCGCGCAGCAGCCGCTGGACATGGCTGCGTGTGAGGTGGGCATGCGCCACCTCATCCATCGCATCCATGGATTTGTCGTACGACAGTTCGCTGATGCCGATCAGGGTGAGCACGGCGATCAAGGCGCAGGCAACATTGACGGCCATTTTGCGGGGGGTGCTTCGCATGGGAGCTTTCCTGGAGTTCTTGAAATGGCGCCGCCGGCCGGGCGCAGGCCTGTCTTAAGTCAAAGCATGAAAAAAGCCACCCGAAGGTGGCTCTATGTTGCTGGCATTTCGCGGGCTGCGGCGTAGGACGCCGCCTTGCCGCCGATGTGGTTGCGACGGCCTTGGCTGTCGTTTTAGCTCCGGCACGGGCTTTCAGCCCTTAACTTCGCTGCGCGAAGTGAGCCTGCGCTGAAGAACTGATACCGGGCTTTCGCCCGGCGGCCTTACAGACCGGCTGCAGCGCGAAGCGCAGCAGCTTTATCAGTTCTTTCCCACGTGAATTCCGGTTCGTCGCGGCCGAAGTGGCCGTAGGCTGCCGTCTTTTCGTAGATGGGGCGCAGCAGGTCCAGCATCTGGATGATGCCCTTGGGGCGCAGGTCGAAGTGTTCGTTGACCAGGGCCGAGAGCTTTTCGTCGGAGATCACGCCCGTGCCTTCGGTATAGACCGTGACGTTCATGGGCTTGGCCACACCGATGGCGTAAGCCACCTGGATCTGGCACTGCCGGGCCAGGCCGGCCGCCACGATGTTCTTGGCGACGTAGCGGGCGGCGTAGGCGGCCGAGCGGTCCACCTTGCTGGGGTCCTTGCCGCTGAAGGCTCCGCCACCGTGCGGGCAGGCGCCGCCGTAGGTGTCGACGATGATCTTGCGGCCGGTCAGGCCGCAGTCGCCCTGAGGGCCGCCGATGACGAAGCGGCCGGTCGGATTGATCAGGTAACGAGTGTCCTTGGTCAGCATGCCCTTGGGCAGCACCGGCTTGATGATTTCCTCGATGATGGCTTCGTTGAAAGAGGCCTTCATCTTGTGCGGGGTTTCGCTCTGGTCGGGGCTGTGCTGGGTGGACAGCACCACGGTGTCAATGCTGTGCGGCTTGCCGTCCACGTAGCGCATGGTGACCTGGCTTTTTGCGTCGGGGCGCAGGAAAGGCAGGCGGCCGTCCTTGCGCAACTGGGCCTGGCGCTCGACCAGGCGGTGCGCGTAATAGATAGGCGCGGGCATCAGGTCCGGCGTTTCGTCGCAGGCGTAACCGAACATCAGGCCCTGGTCGCCGGCGCCTATGTTCAGGTGGTCGTCGGAAGCGTGGTCCACGCCCTGGGCGATGTCGTTGGACTGCTTGTCGTAGCAGACCATGACAGCGCAACCCTTGTAGTCGATGCCGTATTCGGTGTTGTCGTAGCCGATGCGCTTGATGGTGTCGCGCGCGACCTGGATGTAGTCGACGTGGGCGTTGGTGGTGATCTCACCGGCCAGCACGACCAGGCCGGTGTTGGTCAGGGTCTCGGCGGCGACGCGGCTGCGCGGGTCCTGCTTGAAGATCGCGTCGAGAATCGCGTCGGAAATCTGGTCGGCGACCTTGTCGGGATGGCCCTCGGAGACGGATTCGGAAGTAAAGAGAAAATCGTTCGCCATTGCGTACACTCCATAAAGTTTGTCGGCGCGTTGCCGGCTGGGGTGCTTCGGCGAACGCTTTAGCAGTTTGGTTTAATGTCGCCCTGCAAGTTGTTCAATAACTCGGCGACAGCCCTCATTATAAGACAGCCCATTTTCGGCTGGATTGGCCCCTCAATACCCCTTTTGCCTGATCAATGCCCTGGTTGTTCCGATTTTTCGCCCTCTGGCCGCTGTCCGCCCTGCATGCGCTGGGCGCCGGTCTGGGCTGGCTGGTCTGGGCCTTGAGCCCGCGCTACCGCGCGCAATTCCGGGCCCATGTGGCGCAGGCCGGCCTGCCCTTTGAGCTGGCCCGCCCGGCGATCGCCGAGGCCGGGCGTTTTATCGCCGAACTGCCCAAGCTGTGGATGCGGCCCGCCACGGAATCCTGCCTGGGCAATGTTCGCGTCGAGGGCCAGGCCCATGCGGAGCAGGCGTTTGCGCAAGGCCGTGGCGTGATTTTTTTCGGCCCGCATTGCGGCAGTTTTGAGCTGGGCCCGCAGGCGCTGGCTGAGCTGTACGGGCCCATCACCGCGATCTACCGGCCCGCGCGAAAGGCCTGGCTGGCGCGGCTGGAGCGCCTGGCGCGCGACCGCGCCAACCTCACCGTGGTACCGGCCTCCCTGAGCGGCATCCGCCTGATGCACAAAACCTTGAAGGCGAACCAGGCTGTGGCCCTGCTGACCGACCAGGTGCCGCCGGAAGGATTGGGTGTCTGGGCGCCATTCTTCGGCAAACCGGCTTACACCATGACCCTGGCGGCGCGGCTGGCACTGCAAAGCGGGGCGGTGCTGCTGCCGGTGAGCTGCGAGCGCCTCCCGCATGGCAGCGGCTACTTCCTCAAGATATGGCCGGCGGTCCAAGGGGTCCAACCCGACGATGCCGGCAAGCCGCGAGCCGAACTGCTGCAGGCCGTGACGCAGATCAACCGCGCGATTGAAGCCATCGTACTGAGCCAGCCCGGCCAGTACTTGTGGGGCTACGCCCGCTACAAGACACCACGCAAGGAAGCACCGCTTTGAAGACTGCCCGCCAGATGGCCAGCCGGCTCGTAACCCGCGGCGGCATTCTTTTCATGCAACTGCTGGCTCTGGTGCCGCTTTCCTGGACACGCGCCCTGGGCGTGCTGCTCGGCTGGGTGTTGTATGCCGTGGTGAGTGCGCGCCGGCGTGTGGTGGACACCAACCTGGCCCTGTGTTTCCCGGCACTTTCCGCCGAAGAGCGGCGCCGCCTGAATGTGCAGACCTTTGTGTATTTCGCCCAGGCCTGGCTGGACCGCGCCTGGCTGTGGCACGCACCCAAAGCCTGGGTGCAGCGGCGCGTGCACCTGACGGGCGCGGTTGAGGAACTCGCGGGCAACGCGCCCACGGTGATTTTCCTGCCGCATTTTGTGGGCCTGGATGCGGCCTGGACCGCGGTGGCACTGCAAATGCCGCGGCCTTCCACCACGATTTACACCGACCAGTCCAACAAGCTGGTGGACCGCTGGATACTGCGCGGGCGCCGGCGCTTCGGCAACCTGCGCCTGTTCGGCCGCGCGGCCGGCGTCAAACCCATCGTCGCGGCGCTGCGCGAAGGCCAGCCGCTGTATTTGCTGCCGGACATGGATTTCGGTCCCGACGATTCGGTGTTTGTGCCGTTTTTCGGCGTGCCGACAGCCACCGTGCCCTCGCTCTCGCGCTTTGCCAGGCTGGGCCGCGCCAAGGTGTTGCCGCTGCTGCCGCGCGTCACCGCCACCGGTTACGAGGTGCAGGTGTTGCCGGCCTGGGGCGATTTCCCCAGCGAAGACCCGGTGGCCGACACCGCGCTCATGAATGCGCGGCTGCGCGACTACATTGAAACCATGCCGGCGCAGTACTACTGGGTGCACAAGCGCTTCAAGACCCGACCTGAAGGCGACCCGTCGATGTATTGAGCCGGCGCGGGCCTGCGGCCGCTAGCGCAGAAAATCCCGCAGGTATGCCGCCACCAAGGCCGGTTGCTCATGGACTATCCAGTGGGTCGCGCCGGCAATGCGCTGCAATGTCATTTGCGGTACGTAGTCTTCGAGGCCGTCCAGCAGGGCCGCCGGCAGGGCAATGTCGTCCATGGCCCAGAGCACCAGGGTAGGAAGATGGATTTCCAGCATCTCGCGCGGAATCGTCACGGCGGCCGCGGCCGGGTCGTTGTGCGGCGGGCCCGGCCGGGGAGGGCGCAGCGGCGAGGCGCGGTAGTAGTTGCAGGGGCCGGTCAGGCCTCGGCGCCAAACTTCGCGGTATTGTTCGCGCACCGTGTCGGTGAGCCAGGCGTGCGGGCCGTCGGCCGCGCCCATGTGAGTGAAAAACTCCCAGAGGCGGCGAAAGTCGTCCTCGGCCAGCAGCGCCTCGGCGTCGGGGCGGATCAGGAAATTCATATAGGCACTGGCGGCCTGCTGCGCCGGCGACTGCTGCAGCTCGCGCAAAAAAGTGCCGGGATGCGGCGAGTTGATGATGGCCAGTTTTTTCATCAGGGCCGGCTGGCCGGCCGCCAGGTTCCAGGCCACCGCGCCACCCCAGTCATGGGCCACCAGGCATTCGAGCTGGCCGCCCTCCAGCGCGATCAGCGCCGCGATGTCCTGCACCAGGTGCTTGGGCCGGTAGGCGGCGGCCTCGGCGGGCGCGCTGGACTGTTCAAAGCCGCGCAGGTTGGGCGCAATGCAGCGAAAGCCGCCGTTTTCAGGCCGGGCAAAGTGCTCGAGCAGGCCATCCCAGACAAAAGCGGCTTCGGGAAAGCCGTGCAAAAACATCAGCACGGGCCGGCCTTTGGCGCCGCTGGTGCGGCAGGACAGGCTGATGCCGTGGGGCAGGGCCTGCAAACAGGTTTCAATCATGGCGCTACGCTTTCTATCCGGGGCCGAAAGCGCCGGCCGGCCTCAATCGTTGATTTCAGGCAAGTCGTCGGGCGCAGCCTGGGCGGGCCTGCCGGGCTTTTCATTGTCAGCCGGGTGCGCCCAGTCCCATAAATGCTGGGCGACTTCCTCGACGCCCTGGCGCTTCAGCGAAGAAAAGAGTTTGACGTCTCCGCCGCCGGCCTGCAGTCGCACAATGGACAGCGCCTTGGCCGCTTCTGTCTTGTTGAGCTTGTCCGATTTGGTCAGCAGCACCAGGAATTTCAGACCTTCCTCGACGCGCGGCCGGATCACGTCGAGCAGGATTTCGTCGAGCTCCGTCAGGCCCAGGCGCGGGTCGCACAGCAGCACCACGGCCTTGAGGTTGTCTCGCGTCTGCAAATAATTGCCCATCACCTGTTGCCAGCGGTATTTGGCTTCCTTGGGCACCGCCGCATAACCGTAGCCCGGCAGGTCGGCCAGCACCGCATCCATCACGCCCTGTTTGCCCAGGCTGAACAGGTTGATGCTTTGTGTGCGGCCGGGCGTTTTGGAGGCAAAAGCCAGCCTGTGCTGCTGCGTCAGCGTATTGATGCAGGTGGATTTGCCCGCGTTGGAGCGGCCCACGAAGGCGATTTCCGGCACGTCGACGCGCGGCAGGTGCTTGAGTTCGGGCGCTGTGGTCAAAAACTTGGCCGTGTGCAGCCAGCCCATGGCGATCTTGGGGTCGGGTGTGGCGGAAGCTTGTTTGGGCGGCGGTGCGGAGGTCATGGTCGGGCGGTCCCTGAAGGTCGTTTGCATGCCGGCGGCATGCGTTGAAAGGGGCCAAAGCCCCTGTGGGCGGGGCTTGGGAGGCCGCGAACCGGCAGAAAGCTCCTGGCGGCTTGCCGCGGCAAGACCCCGAATAATCGGGGGTGCCCTGAAGCCATTGTAAAATCAGAAAGTTATACGTTTTGTGCGCCAACCAATTAAAACCCCCGATATGAAGCTGTTCGTTACTTCCCTCCTGGCCGCTTTGCTGGCCGTGCCCGCCGTATCGTCCTTCGCCGCCGGCGAAGCAGCCGCACCCGCGCACGATGCCGCCCCGGCCGCCGCAGCGGCTCCGGCCAAGGTTGCCAAACCCGACCTGGTCAAGGGCGAAGCCAGCTTCACCGCCGTGTGCGCGAGCTGCCACGGCGCCGACGGCAATTCCGGCACTCCGGCCAACCCCAAGCTGGCGCAGCAGCACCCCGAATACCTGGTCAAGCAGCTGCAGGAGTTCAAATCCGGCAAGCGCAAAAACCCCATCATGCAGGGCTTCGCTTCGGCGCTCTCCGACGATGACATGAAAAACATCGCCTACTGGGCCACCTCGAAAAAAGCCAAAACCGGCTTTGCCAAGGACAAGGAACTGGTCGCCCTCGGTGAGCGCATCTACCGCGGCGGCGTGCAGGACCGCCAGATCGCCGCCTGCGCGGGCTGCCACAGCCCGACCGGCGCCGGCATTCCCTCCCAGTACCCGCGCCTGAGCGGCCAGCATGCCGACTACACCGTGACGCAGCTAACGGCTTTCCGTGACGGCGGCCGCAAGAACAGCATCCCCATGACCCAGGTTGCCGCCAAGCTCAACGACCGCGAAATCCGCGCCCTGGCCGACTACATTGCCGGCTTGCGCTGAGCCGCTGCCCGCCTAGGCGGGCTTTTTTGCCGAAAATACACGCAGGCCGACTGCAGTATTGAACCCAAGCCGCTAAAACCAATCACACCAAGGCGGGTCTTTCTGATGAAGGCCCGCCTTTTTCTTTTTCCCTTGCCGGCAGCCGCCAGCCGATCCGGTTCCACTTAAAGCATGACAGTTTCCACCCAGGGTTTGAAGGTCAATTGGGGCTCCCGCAGCTTGCGGGCGTCGGTGGAACTGCTGTCGTCCATGCGGTTTTCCATTTCGCTGCTGACGGTGATCTGCATCGCGTCCGTCATCGGCACGGTGCTCAAGCAGGCGGAGCCGCTGGGCAACTACGTGAACCAGTTCGGCCCGTTCTGGGCGCAGGCCTTCAGCCTGCTGAGCCTGAACACGGTCTACAGCGCCTGGTGGTTTTTGCTGATCTTGGCCTTTCTGGTCATTTCCACCTCGCTGTGCATCGCGCGCAACACGCCCAAAATCCTGGCGGACCTGAGCCAGCTCAAGGAGAACGTCCGCGAGCAAAGCCTCAAGGCCTTCGGCCACCGCGCCGAGGCCGCGCTGGCCGAAGCGCCCGAAGCCGCCGCGCGCCGCATCGGCCAGACGCTGGTGCAAAGCGGCTGGAAGGTCAAGCTGCAGCAGCGCCAGACGCCCGAAGGCGGCGGCTGGATGGTGGCCGCCAAGAAGGGCGCTGCCAACAAGCTCGGCTACATAGCGGCGCACAGCGCCATCGTGCTGGTGTGCGTGGGCGGCCTGCTGGACGGCGACATGATCGTGCGCGCGCAGATGTGGCTCAACGGAAAGTCCATCTACACCGGCGGCGGCCTGATCGCCGACGTGCCGGCGAAATACCGCCTGAGCGACAGCAACCCGACCTTTCGCGCCAACCTGCTGGTGGCCGAGGGCACGCAGTCCGGCACCGCCATCCTGAACCAGCCCGGCGGCGTGCTGCTGCAGGAGCTGCCGTTTTCCATCGAGCTGAAAAAATTCATCGTCGAGTACTACTCGACCGGCATGCCCAAGCTGTTCGCCAGCGACATCATCATCCACGACAAGGAAACCGGCGAGAAGATTCCGGCGCGCGTGGAAGTCAACCACCCAGCGCGCCACCGGGGCATCGAGATTTACCAGTCCAGCTTTGACGACGGCGGCTCCAGCGTCACGCTCAAGGCCATTCCCATGGCGGCGGCCACCAAGCCGTTTGAAATCCAGGGCACGATAGGCGGCACCAGCAGCCTGAGCAATGGCCAGGGCGAAGGGGCTGAAAAGCTGACGCTCGAATACACGGCGTTGCGCGTCATCAATGTCGAAAACTTTGCCTCGGGCGGCGGCAACATGGGTGGCTCCGGCGCTGACGTGCGCAAGGTCGACCTGCACCAGGCCATCGATTCGCGCCTGGGCGCGGCCAACAAGACGGTCACGCAAAAAGAGTTGCGCAACGTCGGGCCCAGCGTGAGCTACAAACTGCGCGACTCCGCCGGCCAGGCCCGCGAGTTCCACAACTACATGTTGCCGGTCAAGACCGACCCCGGCGAAAACAGCCCGGCTGTCTACCTGCTGGGCGTGCGCGAGACACCCTCGGCCCCCTTCCAGTACCTGCGCATTCCGGTCGACGCCGAAGGCGGCATGGACACCTTTTTGCGCCTGCGCGCCGCGCTGGCCAACCCGGCCCAGCGCGAGCTTGCCGTCAAGCGCTACGCCAGCCAGGCCATAGGCCGCGACCGTCCCGAACTGGCGCAGCAACTCGCAGCCTCGGCCTCGCGCGCGCTGGCGCTGTTCGCCGGCAGCGGCCCTGACGCGGCGGCAACCGGCAACGGCAAGACCGCCGGCCTGCAGGCGATTTCCGATTTCATGGAGGCCAACGTGCCCGAAGCCGAGCGCAACCGCGCCGGTGAAGTGCTGGTGCGCATCCTCAACGGCGCGCTGTTCGAGCTGGCCCAGATGACGCGCGAGCAGGCCGGGCTCAAGCCCATGGCGCAGGACGAAAAAACCCTGGGCTTTATGTCGCAGATGGTGCTGAGCCTGTCGGACGCCCATTTTTACCCCGCGCCCATGGCTTTTGAGCTCAAGGATTTCACCCAGGTTCAGGCCAGCGTGTTCCAGGTGGCGCGCGCCCCGGGCAAAACCATTGTGTACCTGGGCTGCGCTTTCCTGATCCTGGGCGTCTTCGCCATGCTTTACGTGCGCGAGCGCCGCGTCTGGGTCTGGCTGGCGCCGCGCGGCAAAGACGGTGCCCGGGCCGAGGGTGGCAATGGCGTGGGTTCAGTGCCAGAATCAGCTGGAAGCAGCCAGGCCACCATGGCCTTGTCCACCAACCGCAAAACGCTGGATGGCGACAAGGAGTTCGAGATGTTGAAAACGAAACTGTTGCAGGCGCCCCTATGAATACCTCCACCATCAACACCACGGCGGTGAACACCACCACGCTGAAGGCCGGCGGCGACAGCACGCTAAGCCTGAACGAAGGCTATTTCGTCCGGCGCAATGTGCTGGACTGGGTGTTCGCCGCGCTGGTCGCCGGCGGCTTTCTCTACGCCTTCGCTCGCTACGGCGCGTTCATGGACGTCTACGAAAAAGGCATCCTGCTGGCGGCCATTCCGGCGGCCATCGCAATGGGCTGGTTCTGGCGGCCGCTGCGGGTGCTCATGGTGGTGGTGAGTGCCTTTGCCCTGCTGGGCATTGCGTCCTACCAGGGCGATCTCGGGCGGGCCGATCAGGTGTTCTGGCTCAAGTACTTCCTCTCCAGTCAATCGGCCATCTTGTGGATGAGCGTGCTGTTTTTCATGAGCACGATTTTTTACTGGCTGGGGATGTTCGCCAAAGGCCAGAGCGGCACGCTCGAGTCGCTGGGTTCCAAAATAGCCTGGGTCGCCGTCGGCATGGCGTTGATCGGCACGCTGGTGCGCTGGTATGAAAGCTACCTGATAGGCGCCGACGTCGGGCATATCCCCGTGAGCAACCTGTATGAAGTTTTCGTCCTGTTTTGCTGGATGACGGCGGCCTTCTATCTGTACTTTGAATCGCAGTACAACACACGCGCGCTGGGCGCGTTCGTGATGCTGGTCGTCAGCGCTGCGGTCGGCTTTCTGCTCTGGTACACCGTGGTACGCGAAGCCCATGAAATCCAGCCGCTGGTGCCCGCCCTCAAAAGCTGGTGGATGAAGCTGCATGTACCGGCCAACTTCATCGGCTACGGCATGTTCTCGCTGGCCGCCATGGTCTCGCTGTCCTACCTGATCAAGCAGCAGGCCGATGAAAAGCAGTGGTACCGGCTCACGCCGCTGTGGCTGCTGGGCGTGGTACTGTGTTTTGTGCCCATCGTGTTTCGCAGCAAGTCGCCGGCCGAAGTGGGCGGCAGCTACTACTGGGTCGGCTACCTCGCGGTATCGGGGCTGATCGCCGCCGGCATCCTGCTGGGCCGCAAGCGCATCGCGGCGCGCCTGCCCAGCTTTGAGGTGCTGGACGACGTGATGTACAAGGCGATTGCCGTCGGCTTTGCCTTCTTCACCATCGCCACGGTGCTGGGTGCCCTCTGGGCCGCCGAGGCCTGGGGCGGCTACTGGAGCTGGGATCCCAAGGAGACCTGGGCGCTGATCGTCTGGCTCAACTACGCGGCCTGGCTGCACATGCGGCTCATGAAGGGCCTGCGCGGCACGGTCGCCGCCTGGTGGGCCCTGGTGGGGCTGGCGGTCACCTCGTTTGCCTTCCTGGGCGTCAACATGTTCCTCTCGGGCCTGCACAGCTACGGAACCTTGTAGCCGGCCGGGGGTCTTTGTTAAAGCCCCGGCTGAATCCGTGTAAGAACCTGACGCGTATTCAGACTAAGCCATAACGGATTTATCAAGGACGCCCCCATGCTCATCAAAACCCACGCCAGCGGCTTCGACCACCCTGTTCCCAGCGAGATCACGCCGCAGGGCATTTACCACGGCCGCCGCGACCTGATCAAGCTGATGGCCACGGGCGCCGCGGGCGCGGCCATGGCCAGCTGG
Source organism: Polaromonas sp. CT11-55 (assembly GCF_047303325.1). Classification (NCBI taxonomy): domain Bacteria; kingdom Pseudomonadati; phylum Pseudomonadota; class Betaproteobacteria; order Burkholderiales; family Comamonadaceae; genus Polaromonas; species Polaromonas sp. CT11-55. Next base: position 181,108 of record NZ_JBKBEX010000004.1, read on the forward strand.
GCGGGGCGCCAGGCGATGGCGCAGACGGTGCAAAAACCCGGCAAGCTCGCGGCCTTGCCCGGCGGCAAATCGGCGGTGGCCGGCGCGGTGACCCTGGAAAAAATCACCGACTACAAAGACGCCTCCAGCTACAACAATTACTATGAGTTCGGCACCGACAAGGCCGACCCGGCCCGGAACGCCCATACGCTGGTGACCAAACCCTGGTCGGTGGCCGTCGAGGGCCTGGTCAAGCAGCCCAAGACCTTCACGCTGGAAGACCTGATAAAGCTGGCCCCGCAGGAAGAGCGTATTTACCGCCTGCGCTGCGTGGAAGGCTGGTCCATGGTGATTCCCTGGGTCGGCTATTCGCTGTCCGAGCTGATCAAGAAGGTCGAACCGATGGGCAGCGCCAAATACGTCGAGTTCATCACCCTGGCCGATCCCAAGACCATGCCTTTTGTCGGTTCGCGCGTGCTCGACTGGCCTTATGTGGAAGCCCTGCGCATGGATGAAGCCATGCACCCGCTGGCGCTGCTGGCCTTCGGCATGTATGGCGAAGTGCTGCCCAACCAGAACGGCGCGCCGGTGCGCATGGTGCTGCCCTGGAAGTACGGCTTCAAGAGCGGCAAGAGCATCGTCAAGATCCGCTTCACCGACAAGGAGCCGCGCACGGCCTGGAACAAGGCCGCGGCGCAGGAGTACGGGTTTTATTCGAATGTGAATCCTGACGTGGATCACCCGCGCTGGAGCCAGGCCACCGAGCGCCGCATCGGTGAAGACGGCCTCTTTGCAAAAAAGCGCAAAACCCTGATGTTCAACGGCTACGAAGCCCAGGTGGGCCAGCTGTATGCCGGCATGGACCTCAAGAAGAACTTCTGATGGCCACCCTGTTGGCATCGCGGCAAAAATGGTTGCTGCATCCTGCCGCAAAACCCATCCTCTTTGTCGCCTGCCTGTTGCCCTTTGCGTGGCTGTTCTACGGCGCCTTTACCAACCAACTGGGCGCCAACCCGGCCGAGGCCCTGATACGCGCCACCGGCGACTGGACGCTGCGGTTTATCTGCATAGTCCTGGCAGTCACGCCGCTTCGGGTGATCAGCGGCACGCCGGCGCTGGCGCGCTTTCGGCGCATGCTGGGGCTGTTCGCGTACTTCTATGTGGTCGTCCACCTGCTGAGCTACAGCTGGTTCGACATGGGCTTTGACTTTGCCGACATTGCCAAGGACATCGCCAAGCGGCCTTTCATCCTGGTGGGTTTTTCGGCCTTTGTGCTGCTGACCCCGCTGGCGGCCACGTCTTTCAACGCCGCGATCAAGGCCATGGGCGCCAAGCGCTGGCAGTGGCTGCATAAGCTGGTTTACCTGATTGCCGGCCTGGGGCTGCTGCATTTCTTCTGGATGCGCGCGGGCAAGAACAATTTCGCTGAAGTGTTTGTCTACGCCGCGATCATCGCCGTGTTGCTGGGCTGGCGCGTGCAGCAGTTCCTCAAGAAAAAGAAGCCGCAGCCCGCCTACGGCGTGCGCGGCAAGCTGTCCTAGCGACAGCTGCCCTAGCTATGGCCTTCAGCCGGCCACCAGCTGTTCCTGCCGCATCTGGTCTTCCGTGCTTTCCCGCCGACGAATCAGGTGCGCCTTGTCGCCGTCAACCAGCACTTCAGCCGCGCGGCCGCGCGTGTTGTAGTTGCTGGCCATGCTCATGCAATAGGCGCCGGCCGACATCACGGCCAGCGGGTCGCCCGCCACCACAGCGAGGGCCCGGTCCCGGCCTATCCAGTCGCCGCTTTCGCAGACCGGCCCGACCACGTCGTAAGTCATTTCGGACGCGCCTCGAGTGGCAGCTGCCGATAGCGGGACGATGGCGTGGAAGGCTTGGTACATGGCGGGGCGCGGCAGGTCGTTCATGGCCGCATCGATGATGCAGAAATTCTTGTGCTCGCCGGGCTTGACGTAAAGCACTTGCGTCAGGCACACGCCGGCATTGCCGACCAGCGAACGGCCGGGTTCGATCATGAGTTTTTTGCCGCCGTAGCCGCGCGCATCAAGCCGGGCCAGCAACTGCTGCCACAAGGCGTCGGCTTCGGGCGGGGTGTCGTTGTTGTAGTTGATGCCCAGGCCGCCGCCGAAATCGATGTGTTCCAGCGAGATGCCGGCGGCCTCGATGGAGGCCACCAGATCCAGCACCCGGTCCATGGCATCGAGATAGGGCGTGGCCTCGGTGATCTGTGAGCCGATATGGCAGTCGATGCCGACCACGCGCAGGCCCTTGAGCGAAGCCGCATGCCGGTAGATGCGCAGCGCGTCCTCATGCGCCACACCGAACTTGTTGTCCTTCAGGCCGGTGGAAATATAGGGGTGGGTCTTGGGGTCCACATTGGGATTGACGCGTATGCTGACGGGCGCGCGCAGGCCCTGGGCCAGCGCGACTTCGGACAGCACGTCCAGCTCGGCCTCGCTCTCGACGTTGAAGCAGCCTATGCCGGCGGCCAGCGCCTGGCGCATTTCGGCGCGGGTTTTGCCCACGCCCGAGAAGATGATCTTGCCGGCCTCGCCGCCGGCCGCCAGCACGCGGTCCAGCTCGCCGCCCGAGACGATGTCAAAGCCGCAGCCGGCCCGGGCGAACACCTGCAGCACGCCCAGCGAGGAGTTGGCCTTCATGGCGTAGCAGATCTGCGCATCGCGGCCGGCAAAACCGCGCTGGTAGGCGGCCAGCGCCGACAGCATGGCGGCCTTGGAATAAACGAAGAGCGGTGTGCCGTGCGCGGTGGCGAGTTCGCGCAGGCTGAGGTTTTCAACAAAGAGCTCACCCTCACGGTAGGCGAAATGCGGATGGCCGGGCAGGGATGGACGGGTCATGGTATTGCTTGGGCTGTCAGGGCAGGCTGGGGTTCGGGGTATCTTAAGGAGCGCGCGCGCCGCGCGCCATGGTCGATTCAAGGTGACTGCCGGCCTGCGCCTTGGATTTGAAGGTTCAGGTCGGGAAGGACGGGTGTTGCCGGCAGGATTAACGGGCAGCGGAGGCGGGCAAGGCCGGTACCACGGCCGCATCTTCCGGCGCCGCCGGGAGCGTGGTGCTGCGAGGGGTTGCCGCAGGGGCAGTGCGGGCCGTCACGCCCGGGACTTTGGGTGGCACCGGAAGGTAGAGCGGGCCTTTCTGGCCGCAACCGGCCAGCAGGGCGGCACCGGCCACAATCGCGGCAAGGCCATACCGCAAGGCGGGATTGCGGCGGCGACCTAGAATTTGAGCTGAAGAAACCATGACGGGATTGTAATGACGGACCTTGAATACCAGGATCTGGCCGAACGCGCGCTCCAGGCGGTGGAAGCGGGCTGCGACCGGATCAACGATGAAACCAATGCGGACATCGATAACCAGCGCACCGGCGGCATGGTCACCTTGACCTTTTCCAACCGCAGCCAGATCGTGATCAACCTGCAAAAGCCCTTGCAGGAAATCTGGATGGCGGCCAAGGCCGGCGGGTTTCACTATAAATACAGGGAAGGGCGCTGGGCCGACACCAAGGATTCCAGCGAGTTCTTCGCCAATTTGTCGCGTTATGCCAGCGAGCAGGCCGGCCAGCCGCTGGTGTTCAAGGCGCAGGACTGAGGTCTCGGGAATTTCGCCGGAAATAAAAACGGCCCGTGAGGGCCGTTTTTATTTGTGCGCCGCGCTGCCTGTTCAGTTCTTGAACAAATCAAGGATGCGTTTTTTCTCGTCCGAAGGCGGGAGGACCTGGATCGCGCCGCCCGGCGCGCCCGGGGCGGCCGGCTGGCCGGCATTGGCGGCATTGGCCGCCGCCGGATCCTGTTGGACACCCACGGTGCTGACGCCCGAGCCCCGGGCGTATTCGCTGTAGTACCACTCGCCACCCACATTCACGACACCCTCGGGCGGCGGATATTCGGCGACCGGTATCCCCTTGAGGGCGTATTCCATGTAATTGATCCAGATCGGCAGGCTCAGGCCGCCGCCGGTTTCCCGGTCGCCCAGCTTTTTAGGCGTGTCATAGCCCATCCAGACCGCCGCTGCCAGCGTGGGCTGGAAACCCACGAACCAAGTGTCTATGGAGTCGTTGGTCGTGCCGGTTTTGCCGTAGAGGTCGGGCCGCTTGAGTGTGGCCTGCGCCTTGGCCGCAGTGCCCGATCGCGCGACTTCCTGCAGCAGGCTGTCCATGATGAAGGCATTGCGTGCCTCTATACCCCGGACCGACTCGTCCAACGCGGGGGGCTTGGTCTCCAGCAGGACCTTGCCGCGCTGGTCGGTGATTTTGGTGACCAGGTAGGGGTTGATGCGGTAGCCGCCGTTGGCGAACACGGAATAGGCGGTCACCATCTGCATGGGCGTGACCGAGCCGGCGCCCAGCGCCATGGTCAGGTAGGCCGGGTGTTTTTCCGCTTCAAAGCCGAAATGGGTGATCCAGTCCTGGGCGTAGGGCGCGCCTATGGCCTGCAGGATGCGGATGGAAATCATGTTCTTGGATTTCTTCAGGCCGGTCCGCAGGCTCATGGGACCGTCGAAGGTGCCGTCGTAGTTTTTCGGCTCCCAGGGCTGGCCGCCGGTCACGCCGGCATCGAAGAACAGGGGGGCATCGTTGATGACAGTGGCCGGGGTGAAGCCCTTTTCCAGCGCGGCCGAGTAGATAAAGGGCTTGAAGCTGGAACCCGGCTGGCGCCAAGCCTGGGTGACGTGGTTGAACTTGTTTTTCTCGAAGTCAAAGCCGCCCACCAGTGCGCGTATCGAGCCGTCGCGTGGGTCCAGGGCCACGAATGCGCCCTCGACTTCGGGCAACTGGGTGATCTCCCAGGTGTTTTTGGGCGTTTTCGCCACGCGGATCAGGGCGCCGCGGCGTATCTTGATATTAGGGCCCGCCTTCTCGGCCAGGCCCGACTGCGCGGGTTTGAGGCCGTCGCCGGTGATTTCGACGGTTTCGCTGTTCTGGCGCATGGCCAGGATGCGCTTGGGATTGGCCTCCAGCACCACGGCCGACATCACGTCGCCGTTGTCGGGGTTGTCGGTCAGCGCGTCGTCAATGGCATCCTCGGTTTCCTGCGGGTTGACGGGCAGGTCTATGAATTTCTCGGGGCCGCGGTAAATCTGGCGGCGCTCGTAGTCCATGATGCCTTTGCGCAACGCCTTATAGGCCACGGTCTGGTCGGTGGCACGCAGCGTGGTGTAGACGTTCAGGCCGCGGGTGTAGGTTTCGTCGCCGTACTGGTTGTAGACCAGCTGGCGCACCGTCTCTGCCACGTACTCGGCATGCACCCGGCCGGCGTCGGGCCCGGTCCTGACCTTCAGGGGCTCTTCCTTGGCGGCTTTGGCCTGCTCGGCCGTGATGAAGCCGTTTTCCTCCATGCGCTCGATGATGTAGAGCTGGCGCGCCCGGGCGCGCTTGGGGTTGATGATGGGGTTGTAGGCCGACGGCGCCTTGGGCAGGCCGGCCAGCATGGCCGCCTCGGAAATGGAGATGTTCTTGAGCGGTTTGCCGAAATAGGCTTCCGAGGCAGCGGCAAAACCGTAGGCCCGGTTGCCCAGAAAGATCTGGTTCATATAGATCTCAAGGATCTGGTCCTTGGTCAGCATGTGCTCCAGCTTGAAGGTCAGCAGGATTTCATAGATCTTGCGGGTATAGCTTTTTTCCGCTGAGAGGTAGACATTGCGGGCCACCTGCATGGTGATGGTGGAGGCGCCTTGGGCTTTAGCACGGCCGACGTTCGCAAGTCCTGCCCGGATCACGCCCAGGTAGTCGACGCCGCCGTGGGAGAAGAAGCGCGCGTCCTCAATGGCCAGAACGGCGTCCTTCATGACCTGGGGGATGTCCTGGATGGGGGTCAGGCTGCGCCGCTCCTCGCCGAACTCGCCGATCACCACGCCGTCCGCGGAGTAAACGCGCAGCGGCAGCTTGGGCCGGTAGTCCACCAGGTCCGAAATGTCGGGCAGGTTGGGGTAGGCGACCGACAGGGCCACGGCCACGAACAGCAGGACGCTGACGACGCCCGCCAGCAACAGGCCCGTGCTCCACAAAAGGAACTTGACCAGCCAGCGCGGTAGCCAGGACTTGCCGGAAGAGCTTGGCTTGGCCGGGCTGGAGTTTGAATCAGGAGGGGTGGGCGTGGAGGGCATGTAGGCAATCGTAAAGTCGCGTCACTATTATAAAAATCCTGGAAACCGGGAGATATCGGGCTGCTTGCGATGCGTCACACTTTTACGTTTGCAGACATCGTTTTAGCCCTGCCGGACTGCTTGCACTCAGTTACAAGCGTCGGCTTTTGACAACGTTCTGGATGTGCAGAACAGGAAAAATCCTTACTGCACAAAGAGCTTACTGCTACTATTCAAGTGATTTCTTAAGTATGCAGGGCTACATATTAGCCGTCATTTGGGGACTGCCTTGATCTCTCTGGGATCGTTATTCAACCGCCAACAACCCGCTTTGCTGGGTTTGGATATCAGTTCGTCCAGCGTCAAGCTGGTGGAGTTGAGCCGTGACAAGGCCGGCAATCTGGTGCTGGATCGCTGTGCGATCGAGCCCCTGGAGCGCGGCTGGATCACGGACGGCAACGTCGAGAAATTCGACGAGGTCGCCGACGCCGTGCGCCGCCTGGTCAAAAAGAGCGGAACCCGCACCAAAAACGTCGCCATGGCGCTGCCCGCTTCCGCGGTCATCACCAAAAAAATCATCCTCCCTGGAGGCATGACGGACGCCGAACTTGAAACCCAGGTCGAGTCCGAAGCCAACCAATATATTCCCTTCTCCCTGGACGAAGTCAGCCTTGACTTCTGCGTGGTGGGCCCCAGCGCCACCTCCACCGGTGACGTCGAGGTGCTGATTGCCGCCTCCCGCAAGGAAAAGGTCCAGGACCGGGAGGGCCTGGCGGAAGCCGCGGGCCTCAAGCCCATAGTGGTCGATGTGGAGTCCTACGCCTCGCGCCTGGCAACTGCCCGCCTGATCGAAAACCTGCCCAACAAGGGAGTGGACACCATGGTCGCCCTGTTTGAGGTCGGCGCCCTGACCACCAGCATGCAGGTCATCAAGAACGACGAAGTCCTGTACGAGCGCGACCAGGCCTTTGGCGGCGCCCAGCTGACGCAGCTGATCGTGCGCCAGTACGGGTTTTCGCCTGAAGAGGCCGAAAGCAAGAAGCGCAGCGGCGATTTGCCCGAAGACTACGGCTCCGGCGTCCTCAAGCCCTTTGTGGAAAGCATGGCCCAGGAAATCGGCCGCGCCCTGCAGTTCTTCTTTACCAGCACCCCGCACAACAAGGTGGATTACGTCATGCTGGCCGGCGGCTCGTCCGCCCTGCCCGGGTTGACCGATTCCGTCACGCAGCAGACCTCGTTTGCCTGCCTCCTGGCCAACCCTTTCGAGGGCATGGAACTCGGTGAAGGCGTGCGGGAAAAGAAAATGCGCCGTGAGGCATCGTCTTACCTGACCTCCTGCGGTCTGGCTTTGCGGAGGTTCCTGCAGTGATTCTGGTCAATCTGCTCCCGCACCGCGAAGCTGCGCGCAAGCGCCGGCGCGAAACCTTTTTTGCAACCCTCGGCGTCGCTGCCCTGGTCGGCGGCCTGATTTGCGGCGCGGTTTACTCCTGGTACCTGGCCCAGATCGAAAGCCAGCGCAGCAAGAACAACTTCCTGAAAACCGAGATCACACGCCTGGAAAACCAGATCAAGGAAATTTCCACCCTGCAGGCGGAAATCGCCGCGCTGAGGGCGCGTCAGAACGCGGTGGAAGACCTGCAAGGCAACCGCAACATGCCGGTCTACCTGCTCAGCGAGCTGGTTAAGCAGCTGCCTGACGGCGTCTACATCAACAGCATGAAGCAGGACAACCAGGCAGTGTTCATCACCGGCGTGGCCCAGTCCAACGAGCGGGTTTCCGAGCTGCTGCGCAACCTGGCCAACAACAGCCCCTGGCTGACCCGGCCGGAACTGGTCGAAATCACCGCCAGCACAGTGGCGCTGACCCCGCGCGACCAGCGGCGTGTGTCCAATTTCTCCATGCGTGTCGGGCTCCAGCGCGCCTCCGCGCCCAAGGCACCCGGCTCCGCGCCTGCCAGTTCGGCGCCTGGTGCCGCGCCGACGGCTGCAAAGATCCCGGCCAAGGCCTGAGGCAGGTTGAACGATCATGGCAAAAACTCCAAAAATCTCCGTCGATTTCTCGGCGATCCAAAACAGCCTGAAGGCGCAGTTCTCCGGGCTTGACCCCAATGACCCGCCCTCGTGGCCGGCGCTACCGCGCTATCTTCTGTGCGTCGGTGTCACGGTCCTCGTGGTGGTCGCGCTGTGGTTTGTCTGGCTGAGTTCCTCGGACGAGGAACTGACGGCCGAGCAGGCCAAAGAAGTCCAGCTCAGGGAAGACTACAAGAAGAAGCTGGTGCAGGCGGTGAATCTTGACGCACTGAAAAAGCAGCGCGAACAGGTCCAGCAGTATGTGACCCAGCTGGAGAAACAACTGCCCAGCAAGGCTGAAATGGATGCCCTGCTGTCCGACATCAACCAGGCCGGTCTGGGTCGCAGCCTGCAGTTTGAGCTGTTCCGTCCGGGACAGGTAAGTGTCAAAGAGTATTACGCCGAATTGCCCATCGCGGTGCGCGTCACGGGCCGTTACCACGATATCGGTGCTTTTGCTGCGGACATCGCCAATCTCTCGCGTATCGTGACTTTGAACAACCTGAATCTGGTGCCCGCCAAGGACGGCAATCTCGTCATGGACACCACGGCCAAAACCTTCCGCTACCTCGATCCCGAGGAGGTGGCCCTGCAGCGCAAGAGCGCCCCGGGAGCCAAAAAATGAGACTTAACAACTATGTGCTGACGGGCAGTCTGGCAATGACGTTGCTGGTGCTGGCTGGTTGCGGCTCGTCCGAGCAGGAAGAGCTCCAGCAATGGATGACGGAGCAGCGCAACGCGACCCGGCCCAAGGTCGATCCGTTGCCCGAGCCCACCAAATTCTCGCCGCAAGCCTATAACCAGGAGGGCGCCATCGAGCCCTTCAGCAACCAGAAATTGACGCAGGCGCTCAAGCGCGACTCCAATCAGGCGACGGCCAATGTGGGCCTGATCGCGCCGGAACTGAGCCGGCGCAAGGAACCTCTGGAGGCCTACCCTCTGGATGCGACCTCCATGGTCGGAAGCCTGATCAAGGTGGGCCAGCCGGTGGCCCTGGTCAAGGTCGACAACCTGATTTACCAGGTGCGGGTTGGCAACTACCTTGGGCAGAACTACGGCCGTATCACGCAAGTGGGTGAAACAAGCCTTTCCCTGCGTGAGATCGTGCAGGACGCTGCGGGTGAATGGATTGAGCGGACGGCGACTTTACAGCTATTAGAGGGATCAAAATGAACAAGCAAACATGGGCATCAGAGGCAGAAGGTATGGGAGGCGGCCTGAAACGTTTGCTTGAACGTGTGTTGCGCGGCGCTTCGTTCGGCATGGCGTTGTCGTTGATGGTGGCAATGCTGCCGCAAGCCGCACAGGCGCAGAATTCAATTCAATCGGTGACAGGTTCGGTTCAGGGCGGCTCCGAGGTCATCCGCATCGAGTTGGCCGAGCCCTTGGCCGCCGTTCCCACCGGTTTTGCCATTCAGTCGCCCGCGCGTATCGCGCTGGACTTTCCCGGCGTCAGCAATGCCATGGGCCGCTCCGCGGTGGATATGAACCTGGGAAACCTGCGTTCGGCGAACGTGGTGCAGGCCGGCGAGCGGACTCGCGTGGTGCTCAACCTCAAGGCACCGTCGACCTACAAGGCTGATATCCAGGGTAAATCACTGATCATCACCCTGGACTCTTCCGCCGCCGGTGCGGCAACGGCATCTGCACCAGTCCAGGTGTTCGCGGAAAGCCGCAACCGTGACGTTCTTCCTCTCAAGGACGTGGACTTCCGCCGTGGAACCGACAGCGCCGGGCGCGTCGTCGTGGGACTGTCCAATAACGAAGTGGGCGTGGACATACGCCAGCAGGGACAGACCCTGGTGGTTGAATTCCTGAAAACGTCTTTGCCCGAGGGCTTGCGCCGCAAGCTGGACGTAGCCGATTTCGGCACGCCGGTGCAAACCGTCACGACCTTCCAGACCGGCGACAAGGTCCGTATGGTGGTTGAGCCCAAAGGTGTCTGGGAGCACAGCGCTTACCAAAGCGACAACCAGTTTGTGCTGGAGGTGCGTCCCCAGAAGGTCGACCCGACCAAATTGACGCAGGGCCCGGGCTTCACTGGCGAAAAACTGTCCCTGAACTTCCAGAACATTGAAATTCGCTCCCTGTTGCAGGTGATCGCCGACTTCACGAACTTCAATATCGTCACCTCCGATTCGGTGGCGGGCAGCGTTACCTTGAGGCTCAAAGATGTTCCATGGGATCAGGCCCTGGATATCATCCTGCAATCCAAGGGACTGGGCATGCGTAAGAACGGCAATGTTCTCGTCATCGCGCCCAAGGATGAATTGGCAGCCAAGGACAAGCTGGAACTGGAGGCTAAAAACTCTATTCAGGGTCTGGAATCGGTGCGTACCCAGGACTTCAAGCTCAACTATGCAAAAGCGGGTGATATTGCAACGCAAATCACGGCCGGCGGCACTGGCCCGACGAGTGCCCGCATCCTGTCCCAGCGCGGTAGCGTGATTGCCGAAGCCCGCACCAACCAGTTGTTCGTGACGGATATCCCCTCCAGACTTGAGCAGGTTCAGGCCTTGATTGCCAAACTCGACATCCCTGTTCGGCAGGTGCTGATCGAAGCGCGGATTGTGGAGGCTTCGGATTCGTTTGGGAAATCTCTCGGCGTCAGGCTGGGTGGCCGCCCGTTTAACACCACCAACAACGTCATGGTCGGCAATACCTATATAGCGCCGAATGTGCCGCAGGGTTCGTTTCCGAATCTGGGCATCAATATAGGCACCAATGCGGGGGATTTCGTGAATATGCCGGCCGTGGGGCAGAATGGTTTCGGTGCGTCCACCTTTGCCTTGTCGCTTTTCAACTCGTCCATGACCCGGCTGTTGAATCTTGAAATTTCGGCATCTGAAGCCGACGGTAAGTCCAAGATCGTTTCCAGCCCGCGCATCATCACGGCGGATCAAGTGAAGGCGCTGATTGAACAGGGTACGGAACTGCCGTACCAGCAGGCGACCTCCAGCGGCGCCACGTCCATCAGCTTCCGCAAGGCCAACCTGAAGCTCGAGGTCACGCCGCAGATCACGCCCGAGGGCAACATCATCCTGAACGTCGACGTGAACAAGGACAGCGTGGGCCGCGAAACGGCCAACGGCTTTGCGATCGACACGAAGCACATCCAGACACAAGTGCTGGTGGAAAACGGCGGAACCGTGGTGATCGGTGGTATTTTTGAGCAGAATGACCGTGACAACGAAACCAAGGTTCCGTTCCTGGGTGACCTGCCCGGTGTCGGCAATCTCTTCAAGCAGAAGACGCGCTCGGCCACGAAATCCGAACTGCTGGTGTTTATCACCCCCAAGATGCTGACCAACGGCTCGGCACTGCGCTGAGCCCCGCGGGACCGACATCGCCGCGAGGCGGGGCCGGTTTGGTGGGAAAATGCAGGTAACGGCGGGCCCTTTGGGGCCTGTCGCGTTTGTGAAACCGGCCTATTTCCACCTTGACTCCATTCACGCATCCTCGGGGCGAATGCCTCCAGACTCCATTGAATGCAAACCCCTTGAGAATCGCCTGCGTGGGCCTGCCGGGTTCGGGGAAGTCCACCGTCGGCCGGCATTTGGCCCGCAAGATGGGGTTGCGCTTTATTGATTCGGACCAGGTGATCGAACAGCGCATTGGTTGCTCCATCCGCGAGTTTTTCGAGCGCGAGGGTGAGAACGCTTTCCGCGATATCGAGCAGCAGGTCATCGACGAGCTGACCCAGGGCCAATCCTGCGTGTTGTCCACCGGCGGAGGGACCGTGCTGCGTCCCGCCAACCGCCAGCGCCTTCGCGAGCGCGCGCAAGTGGTGTACCTGCATTCCATTCCCGAGGAGGTGTTTCGCCGCCTGCGGCACGACCAGAACCGGCCCCTGCTCCAGGTCGCCGATCCGCTGGCCAGGTTGCGAGACCTCTATGCGGCCCGCGACCCTCTCTACCGCGAAACCGCTCACTTCGTCATCGAGACCGGGCGCCCCTCGGTGTCTACCCTGGTCAACATGATCCTCATGCAGCTGGAGCTGGCGGGATTGCTGCCCGCGCCCTGAGCGCCTGCGTTTTGCCTTGCAAGCCGCAGCCCCCAAGGCGGGCGAGTGCCTCTACACTCCCACTTATGCAAGCAAATTTCCCTTCCGCGGCGGTGCGGGTCCAGATCGACCTGGGCGAGCGCAGCTACCCGATCGCCATCGGCAACGGCCTTCTCGGCAATGCGCTGACTTACCAGGATCTCCCGAAAGCCGCCACCGCGCTGGTGGTGTCGAACACCACGGTGGCTCCCTTGTATGCGGCGCAATTGACCCAGGCGCTGCGCCAGCGTTATGACAAGGTGCTGCTGGTGGCATTGCCCGATGGGGAAGCGCATAAGGACTGGCAGACGCTGCAGTTGATTTTTGACGCCTTGCTCGAAAACGGCTGCGACCGCAAGACGGTGATGTTCGCGCTCGGCGGCGGTGTGGTGGGTGACATGACCGGCTTTGCCGCCGCCAGCTATATGCGCGGCGTTCCTTTTGTGCAGGTGCCTACGACCTTGCTGGCGCAGGTGGATTCCTCGGTGGGCGGCAAGACGGCGATCAACCACCCGCTGGGCAAGAACATGATAGGTGCGTTCTACCAGCCTCTGCTGGTGGTCTGCGACCTGGATGCCCTGCAGACCTTGCCCGCGCGCGAACTCAGCGCGGGCCTGGCCGAAATCATCAAATACGGACCGATCGCCGACATGGCCTTCCTTGAATGGATAGAGGCTAATCTCGAAGGCCTGTTGGCCAGGGAGCCCGCGGCCATGGCCCACGCGATCAAGCGCAGCTGTGAGATCAAGGCCTGGGTGGTGGGGCAGGACGAACGTGAAGCCGGCCTGCGGGCCATCCTGAATTTCGGCCACACCTTCGGCCACGCGATTGAATCCGGCCTCGGTTATGGCGAATGGCTGCACGGCGAGGGCGTGGGCTGCGGCATGGTGATGGCCGCTCACCTGTCTGGGCGCCTGGGTCTGGTTGACACCGCTTTTGTCCAAAGGCTGACGCGGCTCATCAAACGTGCCGGTTTGCCGGTCAAAGCTCCGGTGCTGTCGGCCGTGGACAATGCGGGCCGTTACCTCGAATTGATGCGTGTCGACAAAAAATCCGAGGCCGGCGAAATCCGTTTTATCGTGATCGACGGCCCGGGCAAAGCGGCGCTTCGCAGCGCGCCCGAAGCGCTGGTGCGCGAGGTGATCGACCTGTGCTGTGCCTAACGCCTGGAGACCGTGAATCATGACCCTGGCGCCCTATGCTTGTGATCCCGCGCTGTCGCGCGGCCGCCGCTACACCGAACCGGTGGCGCCCACGCGTTCCGACTTCCAGCGCGACCGCGATCGCATCGTGCATTCAACGGCCTTTCGCCGCCTGGTCTACAAGACCCAGGTTTTCCTCAACCACGAGGGCGACCTGTTCCGCACCCGCCTGACCCATTCGCTGGAAGTCGCGCAGTTGGGGCGCTCCATCGCCCGCACGCTGCAACTCAATGAAGACCTCGTGGAGGCCATCGCGCTGGCGCACGACCTGGGCCACACGCCTTTCGGCCATGCCGGCCAGGATGCCCTGAACGCCTGCCTCAAGGCCGGCCACTCCGAGAGCGCGGGCTTCGAGCACAACCTGCAAAGCCTGCGCGTCGTGGATGCGCTGGAAGAGCGCTACCCGGCCTACAACGGCCTGAACCTCAGCTTCGAGACACGCGAGGGCATCCTCAAGCATTGCTCAAAGCGCAATGCGCAGCGCATCGAGTCGCGCGAGCCGGGCGGGGTGGCGCGCCGTTTTGTCGACCAGCCCGCCGAAGGCCCGCGCTGGCAGCAGCCCAGTCTGGAAGCGCAGCTTGCCAACCTGGCCGACGAGATCGCCTACAACGCGCACGACATCGACGACGGAGTGCGCTCGGGCTTGCTGACGCTGGAGCAGCTCGAGGACGTGGAGCTCTTCAGCCAGTACTGCCGCGAGACGCGGCTGGCCCATCCCGGCCTGCAGGGGCGCCGGCTGCTGTTTGAAACCATACGCCGCATGCTCAGCGCCCAGGTCTACAACGTGATGGACGCGACATGGGCGGCCATCCACAAGGCGGCGCCCGCGAGTGCCGACGAGGTGCGCCAGCAAGCGGCGCTGGTCTGCTTCACGCCGGAGATGGCGCGGCAGTCCGCGTCGCTCAAGCGCTTCCTGCTGAAAAACCTCTACCGCCACCCCAAGGTGGTGGAGACCACGCAGGCTGCCAAGCAGGTGGTCGGCGAACTGTTCGAGGCCTATATGTCCGACCCGGCGCAGATGCCGCAGGCGCACAGCGAGCGCTTTGACGGCGTCGATGCGCCGCATGCCGCGGGCGCCAAGCCCGAGCGGGTTGTGGCCGACTACATTGCCGGCATGACCGACCGCTTTGCCGCCAAAGAGCACGAGCGCCTCAAGGGACGGGCCGCCTTCGCGGCTTGAACCCGCCCCTTTGCTTCTTGCCGTGTGACTGAAGCCAAGCCGGATACCGCCGCCAGCGCGCGCGCCGCCTGGTACGTGGTCGCGGCCGGCGTGGTGGCCGCGCTGCATGTGGGCAAGCTGCCGCCCGCCTTGCCCGTGCTGGGCCAGGTTCTGGGTGTTTCGCTGTTGCAGGCCGGCTTCCTGCTCTCGCTCGTTCAGTTGGCCGGCATGACCCTGGGCCTGGTGACCGGGCTGGCCGTGCAGCGTGTGGGGCTCAAGCGCAGCATGCTGGCGGGCCTGTGGGTGCTGGCATCGGCCAGCGCCCTGGGCGCCATGGCGCCCGGCGTTCATGCCTTGCTGGCGACACGCGTCCTGGAAGGCCTGGGATTTTTGTGGGTGGTGCTGCCGGCGCCGGCCCTGGTGCGTCGCCTGGTGCCGCCGGAAAAGTTGAGCGGCACGCTCGGCATGTGGGGGGGCTACATGCCTTTGGGTGCATCGCTGGCCCTGTTGGCCGGGCCTCTTGTCATCGCCTGGGGCGGCCCGCAGTGGGGCTGGCGCGTCCTGTGGTGGCTGCTGGCCGCGCTGGCTGCCGCGCTGGCCCTGCTGCTCGCGTGGCGCGTGCCGGCGGGGCCGCCCGAGGCGGCTGCGTCCGCGGACCGGCCGCGCAACCGACAGCTCATCGCGGCGACTTTGCGTTCGCGCGCCGTCTGGCTCATGGCCCTGGCCTTTGCGACCTATTCCGGGCAATGGCTGGCCGTGGTGGGTTTTTTGCCGTCCATCTATGCGCAGGCCGGCGTGGCCGGCGGCTGGGCCGGGCCGCTCACGGCGCTGGCCGCGGCCGTCAACATCATCGGCAACGTCGCCGCCGGTCGGTTGCTGAGGCGCGGCCTGCCGCCGCGGGCCTTGCTGGCAGCGGGTTTTCTGGTGATGGCGGGCGGCGCCTTGCTGGCGTTTTCGGGCGTGCCGCCCGCGCTGCAATACGCGGCTATCCTGGGTTTCTCCATGCTGGGCGGCCTGGTTCCCGCCACCCTGTTCAGCCTTGCCATCCGGCTGGCGCCCAGTGCCGATACGGTGTCCACCACGGTGGGCTGGATGCAGCAGTGGTCGGCGCTGGGCCAGTTCGCGGGTCCTCCACTGGTGGCGTGGGTGGCTGCCGAGGCAGGGGGCTGGCAATGGACGGGCTGGGTCACGGCGGCCAGTTCCGCCCTGGGCCTGGTTTTGGCGCTACGGTTGCACCGTTTGCTCATTTTGCGCGCGCCCCGGCCCTAGCTGGAGGCACACAAACAGGCGAAGCGGTTATCAGGCCGCCACATGACGGCGCATAGGCTTATGACGTGTCGGCATTTTTCCTGCTGTCTTTTCGGTCCCGCACGGATTACGCTAAGGGCTTGCGCACACTTTGTGACATTTTTTTGGAACAGTAAGCGCATGCTGCAGTTGCGGGCATCAAACCTGCTTTGGCTATTCGTATCTCAAAAGGTGTTGTCATGGGCTTCAATCGGCGTCAGTTAATTCTCGGTGGTGTATCCGCAGGCGCCGTGGTGGCAAGCCCCGCGCTGTGGGCGCAGGGCCGGGCCGGACGGAAAATCGTCGTCGGGCAATCCGTTCCGCTGACCGGCGCCGCCGACCAGATCGGCCTGGCCTACCTCAACGGCGCCAAGATTTATTTTGATGCGATCAACGCGAAAAACGGCGCAGGCGGCTACAAGATCGAAGTCAAGGCCCTCGATGACGGCTATGTCCCGGCCAAGGCCGCCGGCAACGCCAAGCAGCTGATCGATGACGATGTGGACGCGCTTTTCGGCTTCACGGGCACCGCCAGCTGCGACGCCGCCTTCGCCGCGGCAAAGGCTTCCAACACCCTTTTCTTCGCGCCCTTTGCCGCGTCCGACGCGCTGCATGATCCCTCACACACCAACGTATTCCATGTGCGCCCCGCGCTGGCCGATGAAGCCTACAAAATCGCGCGCCACTGCGCGACGCTGAACCAGGACCGCATCGCGGTGTTCGCCGAAGACGACGCCATGGGGCGCGGCGGTCTGGCGGCCGTCAACCAGGCGCTGGTCGACCTGAAGCGGCCGGCCATCGTCGGCAGCGCTTTGTCGCCGGTCAACAGCGACAAGGTTGACGCGGCCGTGGCCTCCCTGATGAAGGTGCAGCCCCAGGCGGTCATCCAGGTCAGCCTGTTCAATTCATCGGCTGCCTTCATCCGCAAAATGCGCCAGGCCGGCTATGGAGGGCAGTTTCTGAATTTTTCCGTGGTCGGCATCGACCCGCTCTTCAGCGCGCTGGGCAAGGAAATCGGGGGAGTCGTGATATCCCAGGTTGTGCCCTCGCCGCGCAGCACCGGCACGCCCTTGATCAAGGAATACCTCGATGTGCTGAACCAGACCGACCAGACGCCCAGCTATGAAAGCGTGGAAGGCTATATCGCCGCCAAAACCTTTGCCGAAGGCGTGCGCCGCAGCACGGCGGGCAGCGGAAAGCCCGACCGGGCCGGCCTGCAAAAAGCCTTTGAAGCCATGACGGACTACGACGTGGGCGGCTTTCGCGTCAACCTGCGCGCCAAGAAATACGAATCGGTGCGTGCGATCGACCTCGTGACCATCACGCCTGACGGCAAAGTCGTTCGCTGAGCGACAGCGGCTCCATGCCTCTTGAAAGAGGCGAGGGAGTGTCGGGAATTAGGGTCAGATTCCAATATCATGGTGCCAACTCCAGGTATTGCATTTCATGGCCCGTCTTCCCCGTCTGACGCTTCCCGGTTTCCCCCATCACATCATCCAGCGCGGCAATAACCGGCAAGCCGTCTTTTCTAGCGCTGCCGATCACCAGATGCTGCTGCGACTGCTCGACGAAAGCGCGCGCAAATTCGGTGTGGCCCTGCATGCCTATGTGCTGATGGACAACCATTTCCACCTGCTGGCCACGCCCAGCACGGCGGACGGCCTGCCGCAGATGATGCAGGCCGCGGGACGGCGCTATGTCCGCTACTTCAACGACAGCCAGGGGCGCTCCGGCACCCTGTGGGAGGGGCGTTACCGCGCCACGGTGATCGAGGCGGAACGCTATTTGCTGGCCTGCATGGCCTATATCGACCTGAACCCGGTTCGTGCGGGGCTGGTGGCCGAGGCCAGGGACTATCCCTGGTCCAGCCACGGCCACTATGCGGGCTTGCGGGTCGACAGCCTGCTGACGCCGCACCCTCTGGTCTGGGCGCTGGGCAACACCCCCTTTGCCCGCGAGGCGGCCTACGCCTCATTGGTGCGTGCCGGCATCACACTGGAGCAGCAGGAGCTGCTGACCCGTTCGGCCCTCAGCGGCTGGGCGCTGGGTGGGGATGAATTCCTGGCCGAACTGCAAAAGCGTACCGAGCGCCGCGTGACCAAAAATCAGGCGGGGCGGCCGGCCACGACGCCCAACGAGGATCTGCCACCTGCTTAAACAACGCCTGTTCGTGGCTTTTTGTGTTTGAATTTAATATGTCCCCAATTAAATGTTGATTAAATTTATCGATTTTTAATTGGAATCTGACCCTATTTAAACTTCTTGGCATTGTTGTTGCACTGCACTATGCTCCCCATTCCCTGCGAAAAATTATGAAACTGCGGATGGGTGCGTTGCGGTCCTTTGCTTTGAACAGGACAGGTTTCAGCACCCCTCCCACCCGATGAGGAATTGCCATGACCACGGCTGCTGAAATCAAGCATTTTGAAGAAAACGGTTTGTACTCCGGTGCGAACGAACACGATGCCTGCGGCGTCGGTTTTGTGGCGCACATCAAAGGGCACAAAAGCCACGCCATCGTCCAGCAAGGCCTCAAGATCCTCGAAAACCTCGACCACCGGGGCGCTGTGGGGGCCGACAAGCTCATGGGCGACGGCGCCGGCATCCTGATCCAGCTGCCCGACGCGCTGTACCGTGAAGAAATGGCCGCGCAGGGCGTGCAGCTGCCGCCGCCCGGCGAATACGGCGTTGGCATGGTGTTCCTGCCCAAAGAGCACGCCTCCCGCCTGGCTTGCGAACAGGCGCTGGAACGCGCCGTCAAGGCCGAGGGCCAAGTGCTGCTGGGCTGGCGCGACGTGCCGGTCAACCGCGACATGCCCATGTCGCCCACCGTGCGCAAAAAAGAACCCATCCTGCGGCAGATTTTTATCGGCCGCGGCAACGATGTGATCGTGCAGGACGCGCTGGAGCGCAAGCTCTACGTCATCCGCAAGACCGCCAGCGCGGCCATCCAGAACCTGCGCCTGACGCACAGCAAAGAATATTACGTGCCCAGCATGTCCAGCCGCACGGTGGTTTACAAAGGCCTGTTGCTGGCCGACCAGGTGGGCACTTACTACCGCGACCTGACCGACACGCGCTGCGTCTCGGCGCTAGGCCTGGTGCACCAGCGTTTTTCCACCAACACCTTCCCCGAGTGGCCGCTGGCCCATCCCTATCGCTACGTCGCGCACAACGGCGAAATCAACACTGTCAAGGGCAACTACAACTGGATGAAGGCGCGCGAGGGCGTCATGTCCTCGCCGGTGCTGGGTGCCGACCTGCAAAAGCTCTACCCGATCAGCTTTGCCAGCCAGTCCGACACCGCCACCTTCGACAACTGCCTGGAACTGCTGACCATGGCCGGCTACCCCATCAGCCAGGCCGTGATGATGATGATTCCCGAGCCTTGGGAACAGCACACCACCATGGACGAGCGCCGCAAGGCCTTTTATGAATACCATGCCGCCATGCTGGAGCCCTGGGACGGCCCGGCTTCCATCGTCTTCACCGACGGCCGCCAGATAGGCGCCACGCTGGACCGCAACGGCCTGCGCCCCTCGCGCTACTGCGTGACCGACGACGACCTGGTCATCATGGCCTCGGAATCGGGCGTGCTGCCTATTCCCGAGCACAAGATCGTACGCAAATGGCGTTTGCAGCCCGGCAAGATGTTCCTGATCGACCTGGAACAGGGCCGAATGGTCGATGACGAGGAAATCAAGGCCACGCTGGCGCACAGCAAGCCCTACAAGCAGTGGATCGAAAACCTGCGCATCAAGCTCGACGACGTGGCCGGCAAGGCAAGCAAGCCTGCCGCGGCCGCCGCGCCTGTCTCCGACATTCCCCTGCTGGACCGCCAGCAGGCCTTCGGCTACACCCAGGAAGACATCAAGTTCCTGATGTCCCCCATGGCCGCCAACGGCGAAGAGGCCACCGGCTCCATGGGCAACGACAGCCCGCTGGCCGTGCTGTCCAACAAGGACAAGCCGCTCTATAACTACTTCAAGCAGCTGTTCGCGCAGGTGACTAACCCGCCCATCGATCCGATACGCGAAGCCATCGTGATGTCGCTGGTGTCCTTCATCGGCCCCAAGCCCAACCTGCTGGACATCAACCAGGTCAACCCGCCCATGCGGCTGGAAGTCAGCCAGCCGGTGCTCAACGTGGCCGACATGCAGAAGCTGCGCGACATCGAGGCGCACACCCAGGGCAAGTTCAAGAGCTACACCCTGGACATCACCTACCCGCTGGCCTGGGGCCACGAAGGCGTGGAGGCCAAGCTGGCTTCGCTGTGTGCCGAGGCGGTTGACGCGATCAAGGACGGCAAGAACATCCTGATCGTCAGCGACCGCGGCATCAGCGCCACGCAGGTCGCCATCCCGGCCCTGCTGGCCCTGTCGGCCATCCACCAGCACCTGGTCAAGGAAGGCCTGCGCACCACGGCCGGCCTGGTGGTGGAGACCGGCTCCGCGCGCGAGGTGCACCACTTCGCCGTGCTGGCCGGTTACGGCGCCGAAGCCGTCCATCCTTACCTCGCCATGGAAACCCTGGCCGAGCTGTCCAAGGGCCTGCCGGGCGAGCTCAGCACCGACAAGGCTGTGTACAACTACACCAAGGCCATCGGCAAGGGCCTGTCCAAGATCATGTCCAAGATGGGCGTGTCCACTTACATGAGCTACTGCGGCGCCCAGCTGTTCGAGGCCATAGGCCTGAACCGCGACACCGTGGCCAAGTTCTTTACCGGCACGGCCAGCCAGGTCGAGGGCATGGGCGTGTTCGAGATCGCCGAGGAAGCGCTGCGCATGCATCGCGCCGCCTTCGGCAATGACCCGGTGCTGGCCAACATGCTGGACGCCGGCGGCGAGTACGCCTGGCGCGTGCGCGGCGAAGACCATATGTGGACGCCCGACGCGATCGCCAAGTTGCAGCATTCCACGCGCTCCAACAACTGGAACACCTACAAGGAATACGCCCAACTGATCAACGACCAGAACCGCCGCCACATGACGCTGCGCGGCCTGTTCGAGTTCAAGATCGACCCGTCCAAAGCGATCCCGATCGACGAGGTCGAGCCGGCCAAGGAAATCGTCAAGCGCTTCGCCACTGGCGCCATGTCGCTGGGCTCCATCAGCACCGAAGCCCACGCCACGCTGGCCGTGGCCATGAACCGCATAGGCGGAAAGAGCAACACGGGCGAGGGCGGCGAAGACCCGAACCGCTACCGGCAAGAACTCAAAGGTATCCCGATCAAGAAGGGCGAGACGCTCAAGAGCGTCATCGGCCCGAAACAGGTCGAGGTCGACCTGCCGCTGCAGGACGGCGACTCGCTGCGTTCGCGCATCAAGCAGGTCGCCTCGGGCCGCTTCGGCGTCACGGCCGAATACCTGGTGTCGGCCGACCAGATCCAGATCAAGATGGCCCAGGGCGCCAAGCCCGGTGAAGGCGGCCAACTGCCGGGCGGCAAGGTTAGCGAATACATCGGCCAGCTGCGCTACTCCGTGCCCGGCGTGGGCTTGATCTCGCCGCCGCCGCACCACGACATCTATTCGATCGAGGACCTGGCCCAGCTGATCCACGACCTGAAGAATGTGAACCCGCGCGCCAGCATCAGCGTCAAGCTGGTCAGCGAAGTCGGCGTCGGCACCATCGCGGCCGGTGTGGCCAAGGCCAAATCCGACCACGTGGTGATCGCCGGCCATGACGGCGGCACGGGCGCTTCGCCCTGGTCGTCCATCAAGCATGCCGGTTCGCCCTGGGAAATCGGCTTGGCCGAGACCCAGCAGACCCTGGTGCTCAACCGCCTGCGCGGCCGCATTCGTGTGCAGGCCGACGGCCAGATGAAAACCGGCCGCGACGTCATCATCGGCGCGCTGCTGGGCGCCGACGAGTTCGGCTTCGCCACCGCGCCGCTGGTGGTCGAAGGCTGCATCATGATGCGCAAATGCCACCTCAACACCTGCCCTGTCGGCGTGGCCACGCAGGACCCGGTGCTGCGCCAGAAATTCAGCGGCAAGCCCGAGCATGTCGTCAACTACTTCTTCTTCGTCGCCGAAGAGGCGCGCCAGCTGATGGCGCAGCTCGGCGTGCGCAAGTTTGACGACCTCATCGGCCGCGCCGACCTGCTGGACACGCAAAAAGGCATTGAACACTGGAAGGCCCGCGGCCTGGATTTCAGCCGCCTGTTCTACCAGCCGAATGTGCCCGCCGACGTTCCGCGCCTGCACGTGATGGAGCAGGACCACGCGCTGGAAAAAGCGCTGGACGTGCGCCTCATCGAAAAATCCAAGGCCGCGATTGAAAAGGGGGAAAAAGTCCAATTCATCGAAGTCGCGCGCAACGTCAACCGCACCGTCGGCGCCATGCTGTCGGGCGAGCTCACGCGCCACCACCCGCAGGGTCTGCCCGACGACACCTTGCGCATACAGCTTGAAGGCACGGGCGGCCAGTCCTTCGGCGCCTTCCTGGCCAAGGGCATCACCATGTACCTGATTGGCGACGCCAACGACTACACCGGCAAGGGCCTGTCGGGCGGGCGCATCGTGGTGCGCCCCAGCATAGACTTCCGCGGCGACGCGGTGAAGAACACCATCGTCGGCAACACCGTGCTCTACGGCGCGACCACAGGCGAGGCCTTCTTCAGCGGCGTGGCCGGCGAACGTTTTGCCGTGCGGCTTTCGGGCGCCACAGCGGTCGTTGAAGGCACGGGCGACCACGGCTGCGAATACATGACGGGCGGCACCGTCGCGGTACTGGGCAAGACCGGCCGCAATTTCGCCGCCGGCATGAGCGGCGGCGTGGCCTATGTGTACGACGAAGACGGCCTCTTCGCCACGCGATGCAACACCTCCATGGTCTCCATGGACCGCATCGTCACCACGACCGAACAGCACACCCACGACAAGGCCGACTGGCATGCCGGCGAAAGCGATGAGGAACTGCTCAAGCGCCTGCTGCAGGACCACAACCGCTGGACCGGCAGCAAGCGCGCGCGCGAATTGCTGGACAACTGGAGCGAGTCGCGCCTGAAGTTCGTCAAGGTCTTCCCGAACGAGTACAAGCGGGCCCTGATCGAGCGCAAGGAGCGCCGGCTGGAGGCTGCGACGGAGACCACCCGGGCCCAGGTCGCCACCAACCAGGAAGCGGTGGCCGCCAAGTAGGCCGCCTCACCCCACGCATGCAATAAAACCGGAACTGCCAGCGCCCCTCGCCTTGTGGAGACGGGCCGGCAGCCGGAAAAGCTTAAAAAAGAATCGCACAGGATCTCATCATGGGAAAAATCACCGGCTTCATGGAATACGAGCGCATCGAGGAGGGCTACAAGCCCGTGCCGGAGCGCCTGAAGAACTACCGCGAATTTGTCATCGGGCTGGACGACGCGCAGGCCAACAAGCAGGCGGCGCGCTGCATGGACTGCGGCACGCCGTTTTGCAACAACGGTTGCCCGGTCAACAACATCATTCCCGACTTCAACGACATGGTGTTTCGCGCCGATTGGAAAAACGCGATCGACACGCTGCACAGCACCAACAACTTCCCCGAGTTCACCGGCCGTATCTGCCCGGCGCCCTGTGAGGCCGCCTGCACGCTGAACGTGAACGACGACGCCGTCGGCATCAAGTCCATCGAGCACGCCATCATTGACCGCGCCTGGTCCGAAGGCTGGGTCAAGCCCGTGATGCCCAAACACAAGACCGGCAAGAAGGTCGCCGTCGTCGGCTCCGGCCCCGCCGGCATGGCCGCGGCCCAGCAGCTGGCGCGCGCCGGCCACGAAGTCACCCTGTTCGAGAAGAACGACCGCATCGGCGGCCTGCTGCGTTACGGCATTCCCGACTTCAAGATGGAGAAAGTCCATATCGATCGCCGCGTCGAGCAGATGAAGGCCGAAGGCGTGATATTCCGTACCGGCGTGATGGTGGGCAGCCTGCCCAAGGACTCCAAGGTCACCAACTGGGCCAAGGAAAGCATCAGCCCCGAGCAGCTGCAAAAGAACTTTGACGCCGTGATGCTGACCGGCGGAGCTGAGCAGTCGCGCGACCTGCCCGTGCCCGGCCGCGACCTGGACGGCGTGCATTTCGCGATGGAATTTTTGCCCCAGCAGAACAAGGTCAATGCCGGCGACAAGGTCAAGGGCCAGCTGTCTGCCTCCGGCAAACACGTCATCGTGATCGGCGGCGGCGACACCGGCTCCGACTGCGTGGGCACCAGCAACCGCCACGGCGCCGTGAGCGTCACGCAGTTTGAACTGATGCCCCAGCCGCCCGAAGAGGAAAACCGCCCCCTGACCTGGCCCTACTGGCCCATCAAGCTGCGCACCTCGTCCTCGCACGAGGAAGGCTGCGAGCGCGAGTTCGCCATCTCCACCAAGGAGCTGATCGGCGAAAAAGGCAAGGTCACGGGCCTCAAGACCGTGCGCGTCGAGTGGAAAGACGGCAAGATGGCCGAGGTGCCCGGCTCCGAGCAGACCCTCAAGGCCGACCTGGTGCTGCTGGCCATGGGCTTTGTCTCGCCGGTGGCTTCCGTGCTGGAAGCTTTCGGTGTCGAAAAAGACAACCGTGGCAACGCCAAGGCCAGCACGGATTTCACCGGCGGCTATGCCACCAACGTGCCCAAGGTGTTTGCCGCCGGCGACATCCGTCGCGGCCAGAGCCTGGTTGTCTGGGCGATTCGTGAAGGCCGTCAGGCCGCGCGCGCCGTGGACGAATTCTTGATGGGTTACAGCGACCTGCCTCGTTAAACGCCGCGCCACGGCCTTTGCAAATCGCCCCAAGGGGCGGTTTAATAAACCCCAAACTTGCGCTAGGGGTGTGCGAAGGCCGCCAGGCTGCGCGCACGGTGGATGAGTTCCTGATGGGCTACAGCAACCTGCCTTGCTGAGCCGCGCGACTGAGGAGGGCCCAAAGCTTGCGTTTGGGGCGCGCGACGGCCTGCGCCGCAAATAGAGCAGGGTGGAAACCCCACGGTATTACTGTCTGGTATTACTTCCCGGGATGGGGGCGACCAAACCCCGTATCATTAGGGCATTCCCTAGTTCGCCGGCGCGCTCGTCGGCCCTTCTTTTTCTCCATGGCCGACACCCTCGCTTCTTCACTGGTTGAATTCAAGGATGTGACCTTCTCCTACCCGGGTTCCGCGGGTGACCGCGTCATTCTGGACGGGGTCACCCTGTCCGTGCCCAGGGGCAAGGTCACCGCGCTGATGGGCGCGTCGGGCGGCGGCAAAACGACGGTGCTGCGCCTGATCGGCGGCCAGCAGAAGGCCACCCGCGGCGCCGTCCTGTTTGACGGCAAGGACGTCGGCCAACTGGTGCAGCAAGAGCTGTACACCGCACGCCGGCGCATGGGCATGCTGTTCCAGTTCGGCGCGCTGTTCACCGATTTGAGTGTGTTCGACAACGTGGCCTTCCCGCTGCGCGAGCACACCGCGCTGAATGAACGCCTGATCCGCGACATCGTGCTGATGAAGCTCAACGCCGTGGGCCTGCGCGGCGCGCGCGACCTGATGCCCAGCGAAATCTCCGGCGGCATGGCCAGGCGCGTGGCGTTGGCGCGCGCCATCGTGCTGGACCCCGAACTCATCATGTACGACGAGCCCTTCTCCGGGCTGGACCCTATCTCGCTGGGCACCGCTGCGCAGCTCATACGCCAGCTCAACGACACCCTGGGCATCACCAGCATCGTCGTCTCCCACGACCTGGAAGAAACCTTCCGCATTGCCGACAAGGTCGTCATCCTGGCCAACGGCAGCATCGCGGCCCAGGGCACGCCCGATGAAGTCAGGCGCTCCACCGATCCGCTGGTGCACCAGTTCGTCAATGCCGAGAGCGAGGGCCCGGTGAAATTCCATTACCCCGGGCCGGGCGTGGAGGCGGACTTCGGCAACGCCGACGCCGCCAAAAAGGAGCGCGCATGAGCCGCTACAGTCCCGTCGCCCTGGTGTCCGACCTTGGTTTTGCGGTGCGCAGGCAATTGGCCGACATGGGCTATGCCGCGCGGCTGATGTCGCGCCTGGTTGCCCTGAGCGGGCCGGCCCTGGCCCGTTTCGGCCTGGTGCGCGACCAGATCTTCTTTTTGGGCAACTATTCGCTGGCCATCATCGCGGTGTCCGGCCTCTTTGTGGGCTTTGTGCTGGGCCTGCAGGGTTACTACACGCTGCAGCGCTACGGTTCGGCCGAGGCGCTGGGCCTGCTGGTAGCGCTCAGCCTGGTGCGCGAGCTCGGGCCGGTGGTCACGGCGCTGCTGTTCGCTGGCCGCGCCGGCACGGCGCTGACCGCCGAAATCGGCCTGATGAAGGCCGGCGAGCAGCTGTCGGCCATGGAAATGATGGCGGTGGACCCGATACGCCGCATCCTGGCGCCGCGTTTCTGGGGCGGCATCATCGCCATGCCGCTGCTGGCCGCCGTGTTCAGCGCCGTCGGCATCCTGGGCGGCTGGCTGGTCGGCGTGGTCATGATAGGCATAGACGCCGGCTCCTTCTGGAGCCAGATGCAGTCCGGCGTGGATGTCTGGCGCGACGTGGGCAACGGCATCATCAAGAGTTTTGTGTTCGGCGTGACCGTCACCTTTGTCGCCCTGCACCAGGGATTTGAAGCCCAGCCTACGCCCGAGGGCGTCTCCCGGGCCACCACGCGCACCGTGGTGGTGGCCTCGCTGGCCGTGCTGGGGCTGGACTTCCTGCTGACCGCGTCCATGTTCAGCCTGTAGCCGTATAACCGCCTTCAAACATTTTTAATTTGTCCATGAGAAAATCCGCCACTCCAGTGTCTGCCTCGAAGGGATGGCGCAAGACCCAGGTCGCGGGTGCAAGCCGGGCCGCCTTGTCGGGCCACTGAAAGAAAACGATGCAACGCTCCAAAAATGATCTCTGGGTTGGCCTGTTTGTCCTGATCGGGGGCCTGGCCATCCTGTTCCTGGCACTGAAGTCCGCCAACCTTCTCTCACTGAATTTCGACACTTCTTACAAGATCACGGCGAAATTCGACAATATTGGCGGCCTGAAGCCACGCGCCGCGGTCAAAAGCGCGGGGGTGGTGGTCGGGCGGGTTGAAAATATCAGTTTCGACGACAAGTCCTACCAGGCCAGCGTGACCCTGGCCATGGAAAGCCGTTATGTGTTTCCCAAGGACAGCTCGCTGAAGATTTTGACCAGCGGCCTGCTCGGTGAGCAGTACATCGGCGTGGAGGCCGGCGGGGACGAGAAAAATTTCGCCGCGGGGGATGTGACCAAAAACACGCAGTCCGCCGTGGTGCTTGAGAATCTGATCAGCCAGTTTTTATACAGTAAAGCGGCGGACAGCAGTTCCGGATCAGGGTCTGCGCCGCCACCAGCGACGACTCAAAAAAAATGACAAGCAACAACACAATGAAAAAATCAACAGGGTGGGCCGGCGCCGTTCTCGCAGTGGCGCTGCTTCAGGGATGCGCAACCGGCCCGGGCGCCAATCCGTCCGATCCGCTGGAGCCGTTTAACCGGGCCATGTTCGGCTTCAACGAGGGGCTGGACCGGGCAGTCCTCAAGCCCGTGGCCACCGCCTACCGCGACGTCACGCCCCAGCCTGTGCGCACCGGCGTCACCAGCTTCTTCGGCAACATTTCCGATGTCTGGTCCATGGTTAACAACCTGCTGCAGGGCAAGGGCGAAGCCGCTGCCGACAGCCTGTTCCGCGTCACCACCAATACCCTCTGGGGCCTGGGCGGTATTTTTGATGTGGCCAGCGAAATGAAAATTCCGAAACACTCGGAAGACTTCGGCCAGACCCTGGGTGTCTGGGGCGTGGGCTCGGGTCCTTACCTGGTGCTGCCTGTGCTGGGCCCTTCCTCGGTGCGCGACACCGCCGGCCTGGTGGTGGATTACCAGCTGGACGCGGTCAGCCAGGCCAAGAACGTGCGTGTCCGCAATACCCTGACGACGTTGCGCGCGGTCAATGTGCGCGCCAACCTGCTGGGCGCCGGCGATGTGCTGGACCAGGCGGCGCTGGACAAATACAGCTTTACCCGCGATATCTACCAGCAACGCCGCAACAGCCTGATCGGCAATGTGCCGGCTGAAAAGGAAGAACGCTTCGATTTGCCTGAAGGCGCGCCGGCTACGCCCGCCCCTGCGGCCAAGTAAGAAGATGAAACAGGCATGAACAAGGCCGGGCAAGGCCTTGTTCAAGCGGTATTCAGACAATATTTACAAGACTGCCGAATAACTTCATCCCCAGTCCGCAAGCAATCCCGCAGAATCCCCCTATCGAACCATCGGTTTCCAGTACGTAATGCATCGACAGTGATGCCGCAAACTGGCAACCGCATGTCTCGCCACCGAAGGAACACCATGAAACGCAGAACTCTTGGGCATTTGTTGACCGCCACTCTCAGCCTGGCCTTGCTGGGCGCCGCGCCTTTTGTTCGCGCCGCCGATGAGGCCCCCGACGCCCTGATCAAACGCGTGTCGGCCGAAGTGCTGGACAACATCAAGACCGACAAGGCCGTAAAAGCCGGCGACCTGACCAAAGTGCTGTCCCTGGTCGACAGCAAGATCATGCCCAACGTGAACTTCACGCGCATGACGGCCGCCGCCGTGGGCCGCAACTGGCGCCAAGCCACGCCCGAGCAGCAAAAGAAGCTGCAGGAGGAGTTCAAGATCCTGCTGATCCGCACCTATTCCGGCGCGCTGGCGCAGGTCAGCGATCAGACCGTCAGCGTCAAGCCGCTGCGCGCGGAGGCCGCCGACACCGAAGTGGTGGTACGCACCGAAGTCCTGGGCCGGGGCGACCCCGTCCAGCTCGACTACCGCATGGAAAAAACCCCCACGGGCTGGAAGATCTATGACCTGAACGTGCTGGGCGTGTGGCTGGTGGAAACCTACCGCACCCAGTTCGCCCAGGAAATCAGCACCAAGGGTGTGGATGGCCTGATCGCCTCGCTGGTGCAGCGCAACCAGTCCAACAGCGGCGCGGTTGCCAAGAAGTCCTCCTGAGCGGATCCCTCGGTGCTCACGCTTCCCCCCGTTCTCACGCATGCCGAGGCCGCAGGTTTTGCGCTCGGCCTGAAGCAGGCCGTGCTGTCCCAGCCCGCCGCGGTGGTGGCGGACGCCGGCGCACTCAAAGAGTTTGACTCCTCCGCCCTGGCCGTGCTGCTGGAGTGCCGGCGCGAAGCGCTTGCCGCCGGCAAGAAGTTTGCCGTGGCGGGCTTGCCGCCCCGCCTGCGCCAGCTGGCGGGCCTGTACGGCGTGGCGGAATTGATTCCGGCCGCCGCGGTCTGAGCCGCCGCTGCGGGACATTCCACGGCCCGGCCCGGCCAAAACGGCATCCGCCCTTAAAATGGCGGGCTCATGCCAGCGATCTCATTCCAGTCCGTCTCCAAAACCTACTCCTCCGCGCGAAATCAAACGGGTCCGGTCGTCAAGGCGCTTGACGACGTCAGTTTCGATATCCGGCAGGGCGAATTTTTTGGCTTGCTGGGCCCCAACGGCGCCGGGAAAACCTCCCTCATCAGCATACTGGCCGGCCTCTCGCGCGCCAGCAGCGGTACCGTCAAGGTCCACGGCAGCGACGTGCTGGCCGACTACGCCAGCGCCCGCCGAAAGCTCGGCGTGGTGCCGCAGGAACTGGTGTTCGACCCCTTTTTCTCGGTGCGCGAGGCGCTGCGCATCCAGTCCGGCTATTTCGGCATCAAGCGCAACGACGACTGGATAGACGAACTGCTGGTCAGCCTGGGCCTGGCCGACAAGGCCAACGCCAACATGCGCCAGCTCTCCGGGGGCATGAAGCGCCGCGTGCTGGTGGCGCAGGCCCTGGTGCACAAGCCGCAGGTCATCGTGCTGGACGAGCCCACCGCCGGTGTCGACGTGGAGTTGCGCCAGACCCTCTGGCAGTTCATCGCCAAACTCAACAAGCAGGGCAGCACCGTGCTGCTGACCACGCATTACCTCGAAGAAGCCGAAGCCCTGTGCAGCCGCATCGCCATGCTCAAGCAGGGGCGGGTGGTGGCGCTGGCGCAGACTTCCGAACTGCTCAAGGCGGCCTCTTCCAACGTGCTGCGCTTCAAGATCGACAGCGAACTGCCCACGCACCTGGCGGTGCAGGCCCGCATCACCGGCCGCATCGTGCAGTTCCCGGCGCACAACGCCCACGAGATCGAGCAGTACCTCGCGGCGATCCGCGAGGCGGGCCTGGTGGCCGAAGACGTTGAAATCCGTAAGGCCGACCTGGAAGATGTGTTCCTCGACGTCATGAACAAAAAGCCCGCCGGCGAAACCCCGGCCATGGCGGTAGATCTCGCGAAAGTAGCAACATGACAGGCTGGCAAACCCTTTTGTACAAGGAAACCCTGCGCTTCTGGAAGGTAGGCTTCCAGACCGTGGGTGCGCCGGTGCTGACCGCGGTGCTCTACATGCTGATCTTCGGCCATGTGCTGCAGGGCCAGGTGAAGGTCTACGACCAGGTCAGCTACACCGCTTTCCTGGTGCCCGGCCTGGTGATGATGAGCGTGCTGCAAAACGCTTTTGCCAACAGCTCCTCCTCGCTGATCCAGAGCAAGATCATGGGCAGCCTGGTGTTTGTGCTGCTCACGCCGCTGTCGCACTGGCACTGGTTTTTCGCCTATGTGGGCTCCTCGGTCGCGCGCGGCCTGCTGGTCGGCGTGGGCGTGTTCGCCGTCACCGTGTTTTTCGGCCAGCCGGCTTTTGTGGCGCCGCTGTGGATCGTGCTGTTCGCGGTGCTGGGCGCCGCCATGCTGGGCGCCCTGGGTGTGATCGCCGGGCTGTGGTCCGAGAAGTTCGACCAGATGGCGGCCTTCCAGAACTTCGTCATCATGCCCATGACTTTCCTGAGCGGCGTGTTTTATTCCATCCACTCGCTGCCGCCCTTCTGGCAGAAGGTCAGCCACCTGAATCCCTTCTTCTACATGATCGACGGTTTTCGTTACGGCTTTTTCGGCGTCAGCGACGTCTCGCCCTGGCTGAGCCTGGGCATCGTGGCGGCCGCTTTGCTGGCCGTCAGCGCCGTGGCCGTCAACCTGCTGCGCACCGGCTACAAAATAAGACACTAGACATGACCAGCGAAGAATTGCAATCCATCATCGCCGCGGGCCTGCCCTGCGAGCACATCGAGCTGTCGGGCGACGGCCGGCACTGGTATGCCACCGTGGTGTCCAGCGCCTTTGAAGGCCAGCGCCTGATCCAGCGCCACCAGAAGGTCTACGCCACGCTGGGCGGCCGCATGCAGACCGACGAGGTGCATGCGCTGTCCATGAAAACCTACACGCCCACCGAATGGGCCAATACCAACAACGGCAACGCGAACTGAAAAGAACATGGACAAATTACTCATCAAGGGCGGCAAGCCGCTGGCCGGCACGGTCGAAATTTCCGGCGCCAAGAACGCCGCGCTGCCCGAGCTGTGCGCCGCGCTGCTGACGGCCGACGACGTGACGCTGCGCAACGTGCCACGCCTGCAGGACGTGGCCACCATGCTCAAGCTGATCCGCAACATGGGGGTGCAGGCCGAGCGCGGCGATGACGGCACGGTGCGTATCAATGCCGGGCCACTGAGCTCGCCCGAGGCGCCTTATGAGCTGGTCAAGACCATGCGAGCTTCCGTACTGGCCCTGGGCCCGTTGCTGGCGCGCTTCGGTGAGGCTACTGTGTCGCTGCCGGGCGGCTGCGCCATCGGTTCGCGCCCGGTGGACCAGCACATCAAGGGACTGCAGGCCATGGGCGCCGAGATCGTGGTCGAGCACGGCTACATGATCGCCAAGCTGCCGGCCGGCCAGAAGCGGCTCAAGGGCGCCAGTATCACCACCGACATGGTGACCGTCACCGGCACCGAAAACTTCCTGATGGCCGCCAGCCTGGCCGAAGGCGAGACCATCCTGGAAAACGCCGCGCAAGAGCCCGAGATCGGCGATCTGGCCGAAATGCTCATCAAGATGGGCGCGAAAATTGAAGGCCACGGCACGCGCCGCATCCGTATCCAGGGCGTGGACCGCCTGCACGGCTGCACCCACCAGGTGGTGGCCGACCGCATCGAGACCGGCACCTTTTTGTGTGCGGTCGCTGCCGCCGGCGGCGACGTGGTGCTCAAGCACGGCCGGGCCGACCACCTCGATGCCGTGATCGACAAGTTGCGCGAAGCCGGCGCGGTGGTGACGGCGGGCGAGGACTTTATCCGCATCCAGGCCAGCGGCCGCATGAAGGCGCAGTCCTTCCGCACCACCGAGTACCCCGGTTTCCCGACCGACATGCAAGCCCAGTTCATGGCGCTCAACGCCATCGCGCAGGGCAGCAGCACGGTGACCGAAACGATTTTCGAAAACCGCTTCATGCACGTCAACGAGATGGTGCGCCTGGGCGCCAAGATCCAGATCGAGGGCAAGGTCGCGGTGATGGAGGGCGTTGAAAAGCTTTCGGGCGCCACCGTCATGGCCACCGATTTGCGCGCCTCTGCCAGCCTGGTGATCGCCGGCCTGGTGGCCGAAGGCGAAACCCTGGTGGACCGTATCTACCACCTGGACCGCGGCTACGACCAGATGGAAGCCAAGTTGCGCGGAATCGGCGCCGACATAGAACGGGTGAAAGCATGATCACGCTCGCACTCTCCAAAGGCCGCATATTCGACGACATCCTGCCGCTGCTCAAAAGCGCCGGCATCGAGGTGCTGGACGATCCCGAAAAATCCCGCAAGCTGATCCTGGACACCAACCAGCCCGGCGTACGCGTGGTGCTGGTGCGCGCCACCGATGTGCCCACCTATGTGCAGTACGGCGGCGCCGACCTCGGCGTGGTCGGCAAGGACACCCTGCTTGAATCCGGCAGCCAGGGCCTGTACCAGCCGCTCGATTTGCAGATCGCCAAGTGCCGTATCAGCGTGGCCGTGCGCGAAGGCTTTGACTACGCCGCGGCCGTGCGCCAGGGCTCGCGCCTGAAGGTCGCCACCAAGTACGTGGCCATCGCACGCGATTTCTTCGCCACCAAGGGCGTGCACGTCGACCTGATCAAGCTCTACGGCAGCATGGAGCTGGCGCCGCTCACGGGCCTGGCCGACGCCATCGTTGACCTGGTGTCCACCGGCAGCACGCTCAGGGCCAATCACTTGGTCGAGGTCGAGCGCATTATGGACATCAGCTCGCACCTGGTGGTGAACCAGACCGCGCTCAAGCTCAAGCAGGCGCCGATACGCCAATTGATAGATGCCCTTTCGGCCGCCACGGCCTCCTCGCAAAAATCCTGAGCCATGAAACTGACCGCCGAGCCCGCCCGCCTATCCACGGTTTCCGCCACCTTCGAGGCCGAATTCAAGGCGCGCCTGCATTGGTCCGCCGACACCGACGCGGCCATCGAGCAGCGCGTGGCCGACATCCTGGCCGATGTGCAGCAGCGCGGCGATGCGGCGGTGCTCGAATACACGGCACGCTTTGACGGGCTCAACGTTGCCGCCATGGGCGAGCTGGAGCTCACGCAGGCCGAATTGAAGGCCGCGTTTGACACCATTCCCGCGGCCCAGCGCAGCGCGCTCGAAGCTGCCGCGCGCCGCGTGCGCAGCTACCACGAGGCCCAGAAGAAGGCCAGCGGCGAAAGCTGGAGCTACCGCGACGAGGACGGCACCTTGCTGGGCCAGAAGGTCACGCCGCTGGACCGCGTCGGCATCTATGTGCCCGGCGGCAAGGCGGCTTACCCATCTTCAGTGCTGATGAACGCCATCCCCGCCCATGTGGCCGGTGTCGGCGAAATCATCATGGTCGTGCCCACGCCCAAAGGCGAAAAAAACGCCTTGGTGCTGGCCGCCGCCTATGTGGCCGGCGTGACCCGCGCCTTCACCATTGGCGGCGCGCAGGCTGTGGCCGCGCTGGCCTATGGCACGCAGACCGTGCCCAAGGTCGACAAGATCACCGGCCCCGGTAATGCCTATGTGGCCAGCGCCAAAAAGCGCGTCTTCGGCACGGTGGGCATAGACATGATCGCCGGCCCTTCGGAAATCCTGGTGCTGGCCGACGGCAGCACGCCGGCCGACTGGGTCGCCATGGACTTGTTCAGCCAGGCCGAGCACGACGAGCTCGCCCAAAGCATCCTGCTGTGCCCCGACGCCGCGTATCTGGACCAGGTGCAGGCCGCCATAGACCGCCTGCTGCCCGAGATGCCGCGCGCCGAGATCATCGCCAAGTCCCTGACCGGCCGCGGCGCGTTGATCCACACGCGCAGCATGGAAGAAGCCTGCGAGATCAGCAACCGTATCGCGCCCGAACACCTGGAGGTCTCCAGCCGCGAGCCGCACAAGTGGGAGCCGCTGCTCAAGCACGCCGGCGCCATCTTCCTGGGCGCCTACACCAGCGAATCACTGGGCGACTACTGCGCCGGCCCGAATCACGTGCTGCCCACCAGTGGCACGGCACGCTTTTCGAGCCCGCTGGGCGTCTACGACTTCCAGAAACGTTCCAGCCTGATCGAGGTCAGCGAAGCCGGCGCCCAGGTGCTGGGCAAGATTGCCGCCGAACTGGCTTATGGCGAAGGACTGCAGGCGCATGCGCGGGCGGCTGAGATGCGGTTGAAATAAGGTCTCGAGCTACACGAATTTCGTGCCACACGAATTTCGTGTAAACTTCGGTCCATGAAGAACGTGACCATCACCGTGGACGATGCCGCCCTGGAATGGGTGCGCATTGAGGCCGCACGGCGCAATACCAGCGTCTCGCGCCTGGTGGGCGAGATGCTGGCCGAGAAGATGCAGCGCACAGACGCCTACCAGCGCGCTCTGCATGACTGGCAAAACAAGGACAGGCTCTGGGTGTCCAATGGGCAGCCTTATCCCACGCGCCTTGAGCTGGAAGAGCGCGGCGCATGAGCGAGGCATCTAGCGGCGTTTTTGTGGACGCCAGCATCCTGCTCCACAGTGAAGACGGTGCCGACCGGGCCAAACAGCAAGCCGCCCTGGCCTGGCTGACCGTGCTATGGCGGCGCGGGCTGGGCCGCACCAGCACCCAGGTGCTCAATGAGTTTTACCTGCTGGCCACACGCAAGATCCAGCCGCCCATGCCGGCCGGCGATGCGCGCGCCGAAGTGCGCCGCTATGAACTCTGGCAGCCCTGGCAAACCGACCACGCGACCGTCGAATCCGCCTGGGCGGTGGAAAGCCGCTACGACCTGCACTACCGCGACAGCCTGGTTGTTGCGGCGGCCCAGCACCTGGGCTGTCGTTACCTGCTCAGCGAAAGCCTGGCGCATGAGCAGCACTACGGCGGTGTCCAGGTGATCAACCCTTTTAAAACCGGCATCGAACTGCTGGAGAACCTTCCATGACCCTGCCTGCTCCCTCTCTGGACCCCAAATTCAAAAAACTGATACGCCAGGATGTGCAGTCCATGCACGCCTATGCCATCCAGGACTCGGCCGGCATGATCAAGCTCGACGCCATGGAGAACCCGCACCGTCTGCCCGCGGCGCTGCAGGCCAAGCTGGGCCAGCGCCTGGGCGCGCTGGCGCTGAACCGCTATCCCGACGGCCGGGTCAATGAGCTGCGCCGCGCGCTGGCCGACTACGCGCGTATGCCCGAAGGCTTCGACATCATGCTGGGCAATGGTTCGGACGAGCTGATTTCGCTGCTGGCCATGGCCTGCGACGTGGAGGGCGGCTCCATCCTGGCGCCGCTGCCGGGTTTTGTGATGTACGCCACGAGCGCGCAGCTGCAGGGCCTGAAATTCATCGGCGTGCCGTTGACGGCCGACTTTGAACTCGACGAAGCCGCCATGCTGGCCGCGATCAAGGAACACCAGCCCTCCATCATCTACCTCGCCTACCCCAACAACCCCACGGCCAACCTGTGGGACGACGTGGTGATTGAAAAAATCATCGAGGCGGCACCCGGGCTGGTCGTGATGGACGAGGCCTACCAGCCGTTTTCAAGCAAAAGCTATATAGACCGCATCGCCAGGCACGGCCATGTGCTGCTGATGCGCACCATGAGCAAGTTCGGCCTGGCCGGCGTGCGGATCGGCTACATGATGGGCCCCAAGGCCTTGATCGCCGAGGTCGACAAGGTGCGCCCTCCCTACAACATCAGCGTGCTCAATTACGAGTGCGCGCTGTTCGCCCTGGAGCACCAGGCCGAATTCGCCGCCCAGGCCAGCGAACTGGTGGCCCAGCGCGCCGTGCTGATGGATGCGCTGGCCGGCATGGCGGCCAAGGGCGTCAAAGCCTGGAAAAGCGATGCCAACATGATCCTGGTGCGCGTGCCCGATGCGGCCAAAACCTTTGAGGGCATGAAATCCCACAAGGTGCTGGTCAAAAACGTTTCTAAAATGCATCCATTGCTGGCCAATTGTTTGCGCCTGACGGTCGGCACCGCGGACGAGAACGCGCAAATGCTGACGGCGCTTGAAAAATCCCTATGACCACCCCAACCCTCGCTCCCCGCATTGCCGAGGTTTCGCGCAATACCGCCGAAACCCAGATCACCGTCAAACTCAACCTCGACGGCACCGGCAAGGCCAGCCTGTCGACGGGCATAGGTTTTTTCGACCATATGCTGGACCAGATTGCCCGCCACGGGCTGATAGACCTGGACATCCAGGCCAAGGGCGACCTGCACATCGACGGCCACCACACGGTGGAAGACGTGGGCATCACGCTGGGCCAGGCCGTAGCCAAGGCCGTGGGCGACAAAAAAGGCCTGCGCCGCTACGGCCATGCCTATGTGCCGCTGGACGAGGCGCTGTCGCGCGTAGTGGTCGATTTTTCGGGCCGCCCGGGGCTGGAAATGCATGTGCCCTTCAAGAGCGGCATGATTGGCACTTTCGACAGCCAGCTGGCCTATGAATTCTTTCAGGGCTTTGTAAATCACGCTTTCGTGACTTTGCACATCGACAACCTCAAGGGTGAAAACGCCCACCACCAGGCCGAGACCGTGTTCAAGGCCTTTGCCCGCGCGCTGCGCATGGCGCTGGAAATAGACCCGCGCGCGGCCGGCGTGATCCCTTCGACCAAGGGCTCGCTCTAAGCCACATCCCAAAGCTGCCGCGCCCAATTCCATCCTTG
Organism: Polaromonas sp. CT11-55; assembly: GCF_047303325.1. Taxonomy (NCBI): domain Bacteria; kingdom Pseudomonadati; phylum Pseudomonadota; class Betaproteobacteria; order Burkholderiales; family Comamonadaceae; genus Polaromonas; species Polaromonas sp. CT11-55. The sequence goes on from NZ_JBKBEX010000004.1 coordinate 217,937, forward strand.
TTTTTGGCCTGGCCCCCTACAAATGGGCGGCGGCAACCCCTAAATTCAAAGCCAACCCTTCTTGAACCCCTGATGGCAAAACCCAAAACAGTGGCCGTGGTCGACTACGGCATGGGCAACCTGCATTCCGTGTCGCAGGCCGTGCGCCATGTGGCGGCAGGCAGCGGCTTTGAAGTCCTCGTGACCTCGAAGGCCGAAGACGTCATGCAGGCCGAACGCATCGTGTTGCCCGGTCAGGGCGCGATTGCGGACTGCATGCGCGAGCTGGCCGATTCCGGCATGCTGGAGTCGGTGCTGCACGCGGCGGCCCACAAGCCGCTGTTCGGCGTTTGCGTGGGGATGCAGATGCTGCTGAGCCACAGCGACGAAGGCCAGCCCGGCGACGGCGGCGCCGGCACCGACGGCCTGGGGCTGATTCCCGGCGAGGTCGTCCGGTTCGAACTGGCGGGCAGGACGCAGCCCGACGGCAGCCGCTACAAGGTGCCGCAGATGGGCTGGAACCAGGTTTACCAAAATGGTGCGGGCACGGAGAAAGCCCACCCGGTCTGGGCCGGCGTGCCTGACGGCGCGTACTTTTATTTTGTGCACAGCTTTTATGCCCACCCGTCGGACGCGCGCCACATCGCCGGCGAAGCCGATTACGGCGCGCGCTTTGCGGCGGCGATTGCACGCGATAATATTTTTGCCACCCAGTTCCATCCCGAGAAAAGCGCCGACCACGGACTGGCCCTGTACCGCAACTTCCTGCACTGGAATCCCTAGCCCCCGGCAGCGCCTTGGGTCAGACCCGGTACCGGGACGCCGGACTTTTTGTTACCCTGAGCACCCGTCTTCTTTTTTTACCGTCTTTTTACCGCCACATGCTACTTATCCCCGCGATTGACCTGAAAGACGGTCACTGCGTTCGCCTCAAACAGGGCGACATGGATCAATCCACCATCTTCAGCGAAGACCCGGCCGCCATGGCGCGCAACTGGGTCGACAAGGGCGCGCGCCGCCTGCACCTGGTGGACCTGAACGGCGCTTTCGCGGGCAAGCCCCGTAACGAGCAGGCCATCAAGCAGATCCTGGCCGAGGTCGGCAGTGAAATCGACGTGCAGCTGGGCGGCGGCATCCGCGACCTGGACACGATTGAGCGCTACCTGGACGCCGGCCTGCGCTACGTCATCATCGGCACGGCCGCGGTGAAGAACCCCGGCTTCCTGCAGGATGCCTGCACGGCCTTCGGCGGCCACATCATCGTCGGCCTGGACGCCAAGGACGGCAAGGTCGCCACCGACGGCTGGAGCAAGATGACGGGGCACGAGGTCATAGACCTGGGCAAGAAATTCCAGGACTACGGCGTCGAATCCATCATCTACACCGACATAGGCCGCGACGGCATGCTGACCGGCATCAACATTGACGCCACCGTCAAGCTGGCCCAGGCGCTGACCATTCCCGTGATCGCCTCCGGCGGCCTCTCGAATATGGCCGACATCGAAAAGCTCTGCGAAGTCGAGGAAGAGGGCGTGGAAGGCGTGATCTGCGGCCGCTCGATTTACAGCGGCGATCTGGATTTCGAGAAAGCCCAAGCCAGAGCCGACGAACTCAACGGCTAGGAATGCCCGGAGGCATTTCCAACCATCGCCAGGTCCACTGAAGCCCCAATGCTCGCTAAAAGAATCATCCCTTGCCTTGATGTCACCGGCGGACGTGTCGTCAAAGGCGTCAACTTCACCCAGCTGCGTGACGCGGGCGACCCCGTGGAAATCGCGGCGCGCTACAACGAGCAGGGCGCCGACGAACTCACCTTCCTCGACATTACCGCCACCAGCGACGGTCGCGACCTGATCCTGCCCATCATCGAAGCTGTAGCCTCGCAGGTCTTTATTCCGCTGACGGTGGGTGGTGGCGTGCGCACTGTCGAAGACGTGCGCAGATTGCTCAATTCGGGAGCCGACAAGACCAGCTTCAACTCGGCCGCCATTGCCAACCCGCAGGTGATTGAAGACGCCTCGGCCAAATACGGCTCGCAGTGCATCGTGGTGGCGATAGACGCCAAGCGCCGCAGCGAGGAGGATGCCAAAACCCGCGGTCCGGGCTGGGACGTCTATAGCCATGGCGGGCGCAAAAACACCGGCATGGACGCCGTGGCCTGGGCCGCCGAGATGGCGCGGCGCGGCGCCGGGGAGATTTTGCTGACCAGCATGGACCGCGACGGCACCAAGTCGGGTTTCGACCTGGCCCTGACCCGCGCGGTGAGCGATGCCGTCAGCGTGCCGGTGATCGCTTCGGGCGGCGTCGGCAATCTTGAGCACCTGGCAGACGGCATCCAGACCGGCGGCGCCGACGCGGTGCTGGCCGCCAGCATCTTCCATTACGGCGAATACACGGTGCAGCAGGCCAAGCAGCATATGGCCGAACGGGGCATCCCCGTTCGAATGACGTAACCCCCTTCGGCTTCGCTGCGCTACGCCTTCCCCCCTGCTGGGGCGGCATCTGCGGCCCGGCAAAGCCGGTTCCGCGATACCCTTGGTTTTAAGAGCTTCTGTAACCGAACCCAAATCCCGGACAATACACACCATGAACTGGTTAGACGAGATCAGCTGGGACGACAAGGGCCTGATCCCCGTCATCGCGCAGGAAGCCTCCAGCGGCGATGTGCTCATGTTTGCCTGGATGAACCGCGAGGCGTTGCAAAAAACCGCAGAGCTGGGCCAGGCGGTTTACTACAGCCGCTCGCGCGGCCGCCTCTGGCACAAGGGCGAGGAATCCGGAAACCAGCAAACAGTGCATGAAATTCGCCTGGACTGCGACAACGACGTGATCCTGCTCAAGGTGACGCAGTTGGGCCACACGCCGGGCATCGCCTGCCACACGGGTCGCCACAGCTGCTTTTTCAGTGTGTATAAAGACGGCCGGTGGGTGGTGACCGAGCCGGTCCTGAAAGACCCGACAAGCATGTACAAACAGACGCCCGGCAAACATGACCACGAATGATTCCCTCCAGCGCCTGGCGCAAATTATCGAAAGCCGCAAGGCGGCCAACGGCGGCGACCCGGACAAAAGTTATGTGGCGCGCCTGCTGCACAAGGGCCCGGACGCCTTCCTGAAAAAAATCGGCGAGGAAGCCACCGAAACCGTGATGGCCGCCAAGGACATTGATTGCGCGCTGGCCCAGGGCGGCGCGACAGCCGAGCTCAAAGGCAAGCTGGTCGGGGAGGTCGCCGACCTGTGGTTCCACAGCCTGATCGCGCTGGCGCATTACGGCCTGAGCCCGGCCGACGTGATTGCCGAACTGGAGCGTCGCGAAGGCACCAGCGGCATCGAGGAAAAAGCGCTGCGCAAGGCCCAGCACCGCGACGCGGCCGAAAAACCGTGAGCGCGCCGGCCATCGATTTCATTTTGACTTGACTGTGACAGGAAGCTGACTCCCCATGGAAACCGATCTGGCCGAATTCGAGGGTAAAAACCCCAACGACCGTCTTGTGATGCACGTGCTGTACGGCTTGCACACGCTGGCCTGGTTCAGCGGCGGCGTGTTCGCGGTGATTGCCGTGATCGTCAACTACATACGCCGCGCCGACGAATCCGACGCGCTTTACATCGACCACCACAACTACATGATTCGCACCTTCTGGTGGACGCTGGGCTGGCTGGTACTGCTGTCGCCGCTGTGGCTGCTGTTTGTGCTCCCGGGCTTCGTCGCCTACGGTCTCGTGTGGCTCTGGTACCTGTACCGCTGCGTGCGGGGCTGGATGCGTTTTAACAGCCACCGCCCGACTTAAGCCCTAAAACCGACCAAGCCATGAGCCATTCCGACAACTGCATTTTCTGCAAGATCGCCGCGGGCGCCATTCCGAGCCGCAAGGTGTACGAGGACGACGAATTGTTCGCTTTCCACGACATCAATCCCTGGGCGCCGGTGCATTTTTTGATCATCCCCAAGGCGCATATCCCGTCGATGGCGCAGGTGGGCCCCGAGCACGCCGCGCTGATGGGCCGCATGATGGTGCTGGCGCCCAAGCTGGCGATGGAGCAGGGCTGCAACCCCTACCCGGCGGGCGGCTACCGCATCGTGACCAACACCGGCGCGGAAGGCGGGCAGGAGGTGCATCACCTGCACTTTCACGTGATCGGCGGGCCGCGGCCCTGGTTGAAAGGCTAGGAAGGCGCCGGGAACCCCGGGCCGGGCTGGCACACTAACCCGGTAGGCCAATGTGTGTAATTGGTATCCCGGCAGGCCAGGCCTTTAGAATCAAGCCAGTTCCGTGCAAACCGGCAATTCCGCATTTACCTGCACTTACACATCTCAATTCCAGACTAGGAGTAAATCATGGGTGGACTTTCCATTTGGCACTGGTTGATCGTGCTGTTGATTGTGGTCATGGTGTTCGGCACCAAAAAGCTCAAAAACATGGGCAGCGACCTCGGCAGCGCGGTCAAAGGCTTCAAGGACGGCATGAAGGACGGCGGACAGCCTCCCGCTGACACTCCCGTGCCGCCAGCCAGTGTCACGAATGCGCAGGCCTCGGACAAAACGACGATCGACGTCGAAGCCCGCCAGAAGTCGTAATTCAGGCCTGACTCAGTGATTGACCTCGGCATTTCCAAAATGGCGCTGATAGGCGCCGTGGCGCTGATCGTGATCGGCCCGGAAAAGCTGCCGCGCGTGGCGCGCACCGTGGGCACGCTGCTGGGCAAGGCGCAGCGCTATGTGGCCGATGTCAAAAATGAGGTCAACCGCTCCATGGAGCTGGACGAGCTCAAGAAGATGAAGGAAACCGTCGAGGGCGCGGCCCGCGACGTCGAGAACTCCATCCAGACCAACGCCAGCGACTTCGAGAAGTCCTGGGCCGAGGCCACCGGCGAGTCGTCCTCTGGCGCCTTGCCCGGCATGGAAATCTTCCCCGAATACAAGCACCCGAAAAAGAAGTGGCGCCTCAAGCAGGGCGCGACGCCCCAGTGGTACAAGGCCCGTACCGGCGTGCGCACCCGAGCGCAGTCGGGGGCTGCCCGTGTGGCACGTTTCCGTCCGCAGCCGGGCCGCCTGTCTTGAGCCTTGCTGCCGATTTCCTGTTCTTTGCGCACCTCCCGGCGCCACCCATCCAGCGCAAACTCCTTTCATGAGCGATCCCAACACCGACAAGCCCGACGAACTCGCGGGCACTGAGCAGCCTTTTGTGCAGCACCTCATGGAGCTGCGCGACCGGATGATCAAGGCGGTGATCGCCATTGGCATCGCGGCAGCCGTGCTGGCTTTTTATCCGGGCGCCAGCGCCCTGTATGACCTGATGGCCGCGCCGCTGGTGGCAACCCTGCCCGAGGGCTCCAAACTGATCGCCATCAGCGTGATCACCCCCTTTGTGGTGCCGATCAAGATCCTGTTCATGGCGGCCTTCATGGTCGCGTTGCCGGTGGTGCTTTACCAGGTCTGGGCTTTTGTCGCGCCGGGCCTGTATTCGCACGAGAAAAAACTCGTCATGCCGTTGGTGGTTTCCAGCACCGTGCTGTTTTTTGTCGGCGTGGCCTTCTGTTATTTCGTGGTGTTCGGCCAGGTCTTTCACTTCATCCAGAGCTTTGCGCCCAAGTCCATCATCGCCACGCCGGATATCGAGGAATACCTGAGTTTCGTGCTTGGCATGTTCCTGGCCTTCGGGCTGGCCTTTGAGGTGCCGATCGCGGTGATCCTGCTGGTGCGCATGGGCGTGCTCAGCGTCGCCCAGCTGCGCGAATACCGCGGCTACTTCTGGGTGGCCGCAGCCGTCGGCACTGCGTTGGTGACGCCGCCTGATGCGGGTTCCATGATCATGCTGCTGGGCGTTGTCGGCGGCCTCTATGAGGTGGGCATCGTCGCCGCGCAGCTGTTCGTCAAGCACACCAAAAAGCCCGAAGACGACAGCGAGGCCGAAGCGGCCAAGCCCTGAGCCCCGGCTGCCCGGCTCCTAGCGCTGCTGCGCCTTGGGCCGCTGGCGTTTGCCGGGCGTGACGGCGATCTCGGTCTGCTTGTCCTTTCGCAGCACAGTCAGCGGTGCGGGGGTGCCGGGCTTGAGGGCCGCCACGGCGGTCAGCAGCTGGCTCACGTTGCGCACGACCTTGCCGTCCACCGCGGTGATCACGTCGCCGGGCTGTATGCCGGCCTGCGCGGCCGGGCCGTTTTGCAGTACGCCAGTGATGATGACGCCGCCGTCCTTGGCCGCCGCAGGCTTGAGGCCGAAGGTTTCGGCAAGCTCGGGATTCAGGTCCTGCGGCTCCACGCCTATCCAGCCGCGCGTGACCTGGCCGTCCTTCACGATGCCTTCAAGCACCTGCTTGGCTGTAGACACCGGAATCGCGAAGCCTATGCCCATGGAGCCGCCCGAGCGCGAGTAGATCGCGGTGTTGATGCCCATCAGGTGGCCGTTCACGTCAACCAGGGCGCCGCCAGAGTTGCCTGGGTTGATGGCCGCGTCGGTCTGGATGAAGTTTTCAAAGGTGTTGATGCCCAGCTGGTTGCGCCCCAGCGCGCTCACGATGCCGCCGGTGACGGTCTGGCCCACGCCGAAGGGGTTGCCGATGGCCATCACCGGGTCGCCCACCTGCAGGGCGTCGGAATTGCCCAGCACGATGACGGGCAGCTTGTCCAGGTCGATCTTGAGGATGGCCAGGTCGGTGTCGGGGTCCGTGCCTATGACCTGGGCCTTGGCCTTGCGCGTGTCGTTGAGGATGACCTCGATGTCGTCGGCGCCCTCGACCACATGGTTGTTGGTCAGTATGTAGCCGCTGGCGCTGATGATGACGCCGCTGCCCAGCCCGCCCTGCGGTTCGTTGGGGCTCTGGTCGCCGAAGAAAAACTTGAACCACGGGTCTTCGGCGTGCGGGTTCGTGGCGGCGGCCTTGCTGGTGTTGATGCTGACGACGGCCGCGGAAGCCAGTTTGGCGGCCGAGGCAAAACCGCCGGCGGCGCCCGGGCTGCGCGGCGCGCTGCCGGCCGGCGCCTCAATCACGGAGACGCCGGGCGTGTTGCCGCGATCCAGCCATTGGGGCTTGAGCGTGGCCACGACGAAGTAAGCCGCCAGCAGGACGGTGACAGCTTGGGAAAACAGGAGCCAGGTACGCTTCATGAATGAGGGAGGTCAGCAAAAAATGTCAAAAGCCGCGCGGGAGCTTGCGCCGCAAGCCCCTATTGTCCCTCAGCTCCTGCGGGCGCCCAAGGCAAGGGCTTTTACCCCGGGCGCTCGCCTGAGACAATCCCCTCATGAGCACCACACGACAGGACTTGCTGCAGGCCTTTGACGCGCTTTTGCAGCCCGCGCGATTCAAGGACTACGGCCCCAACGGCCTGCAGGTCGAGGGCCGGCCCGAGGTTCGCAAAATCGTTTCCGGCGTCACCGCCAGCCTGGCCTTGATAGAGGCGGCTGTTGCCGCGCGGGCTGACGCCATTTTTGTGCACCACGGCCTGTTCTGGCGCGGCCAGGACGGTCGCGTCACGGGCTGGATGAAACAGCGCCTGGCGTTGCTGTTGGCGCACGACATCAACCTCTTTGCCTACCACCTGCCGCTGGACGCGCATTCCGAACTGGGCAACAACGCGCAACTGGGCCTGCAACTGGGCCTGGCTGCCAGCGCGCGCTTCGGTGAGCAGGATCTGGGCTTTATCGGCGGGCGCGGCGATGGCGGCCACTTTGTCGACAGCGGCGCGCTGGCGGCCCATGTGCAGCAGATCCTGAAGCGGCCCGTGGTCCAGGCCGGGCCGTCGCAAAAAAACATCCGGAACATCGCCTGGTGCACGGGAGGCGCGCAGGGCTACTTCGAGTCGGCGATCGCCGCGGGCGCCGATGCCTTCATCACGGGTGAGATTTCCGAGCCGCAAGCCCATTACGCGCGCGAGATGGGCGTGGCCTTTATCGCCTGCGGTCACCATGCCTCCGAACGCTACGGCGCGCCGGCGGTGGCGGGGCAGGTTGCGGCCCAACTGGGCCTGGCCCACGAATTCATCGACATCGACAACCCGGCCTGAGACTGGCCTGGCCTGGCGGGCCTCCCCGGTTCAAGCCGGCTTGTGGCGCGGCCTGCCCGTACGAGGCGTTTTGCCGGCGCTTTTCGGGGACTTCGGATTTTTGGGCTGCGAGGGTTCTGCAGGCACGGAGTTGCGCAGGGCATGCCAGCTGGAGCCCAGGTCCGCGTGCTCGACCGGTACGGCGGTGTGGCTCTCCGGGTCCAGCATTGCCGCCCGGGAGCGCATCGCGCGCGCGGCTTGCGCCACCGACTGCGCCTCATGCAGCAGCTGGTCCACGTCCTTGCCCGCAGCCGACAGGTGGACAATGCCGACGGCGATGTCGGGTGTGACCCGTATGCGCCGCCCGTTCAGCGAGCGCAAGTCCAGTGGCCGGCGCAGGCTGGAGGCCACGCGCAGGCCCAGTGTGCGTATCCAGCGCGGTGAATGCATGGTTTCCAGCAGCACCACAAAACACCGGTCGTAATAACGGCCGGCCGGGTTGACGGCGCCGGTATGGCGCTGCATGCGGCGCGCCAGCTGGATGTAGAGGTCGTTGAGGCCGGCCTGGCCGATCAGCGGCAACAGGCGTTCGGGCTCGAACAGCAGAACGGCCATCAGCGCGCCGTCGCGCCGGGTGCGCTGGCGGCGCTGCTGCGCTCCTATGATTTTTCGCACCATGGCCACGCCGTCGTAGAGCTGGGTGATAGGGTCGCGGCGCGACACCTCGCCCTGCCTCATCTGCCGGATATGGTGGTTGCGCAGCCACAGCATCGCGGCGGTAATGACCACGCTGAGCAGAGCCGCCAGCGCGACGCCGGCCTGCAGCAGCAGCGGCGGCCGGCTGGTGTTCAGCGCCAATCCGTAGAGGCCGATCTGCGCCGGCAGGGTTAGAAGGCAGCCCAAGGCCAAGCCCCATGCCATCCTGTCACCCAACTGTGTGGCGCGCACCGAAAGCCAAAGCACCACCGACAGGTTGGAGATCGCCAGCGCCCCGGAAACCGGCAGGCGCCATTCAGGGGCGAGCAGCAGGCACAGTGGCACGCCCGCCAGGCACACCAGGGTCATCGCCAGCAGGCTGACTGTCATCAGGTGGTCGCGCTGGTGGGCCGACAGCCATTTGCTGGCGCCGTAGCTGCCCATGGCCGCGCACAGCGGCCCGGCCAGAAACTGCGCCGTGGTCAGTTCTTCATGCGCGCCCGGCCAGATGGCGGCGGGCAGGCCGCTCAGCAGCAGCACCACCGCCCAGCACAGGGTCAGGTAGGCCAGCGTTTGCGAGGCGGCGCGCGTGCGGCTGTAAAAGGCGTCGGCCAGGGCCAGCACCACTACCAGACCCAGCGCGCCGGCGGCCGCGCTCCACAGCATCATGTCCGCGTCGGGCATCAGGGGGTGCAGGGTATTCATGGCTGGCTCAGCGCCGCGCAAGGGCCTGCCGGCCGCCGCGCTGTGGTTTGCGCCAAAATACCCCAAGAATGCATCTGCCCGAACCCCTCGTGTTTTTTGGCCTGTCGCGGTCTCGTGCTGAGCGCGGGCCTACCCATTTTTTCGCGATTATGGTCCCACCGTCCGCAAAATGCACTTTGCCGTTTGAATTTGCCCTGCTGTGGCGAGGGCTGCGTTGTGGCTAAGCCGCTGCTCATCACCATGGGCGATGCGGCTGGCATAGGCCCGGAAATCATCGCCAAGGCTTTTCGCGAAGCGCCCGCCGACCTGGCCGGCTGCGCCGTGGTCGGGGATGTGGTCACGCTGCGTCGCGCCGCCGCGCTGCTGGCATCCCCGCTGGCATTGCCGGTGGCGCAACTGGGCAACCTGGCCGAGTTGGCAGGCGTGCCGCCGCGGTGCATTCCGGTGCTGCAGCAATGCGCACTGCCGGGCTTTGTGCCTTATGGGCAGGTCAGCGGCGTGGCTGGCCAGGCTGCGGCCGACTGTATCGTCTGGGCGGCCCGCCGCGTGCTGGCCGGCGAGGCTGCCGCGCTGGTAACCGCCCCCATCCACAAGGAGGCCCTGGCCGCCGCCGGCGGCTGGGCGGCCCAATTTCCGGGTCACACGGAAATGCTGCAGGCCGAAGCTGCCGCTTTTTTAGGCAAGCCCGTGGACGAAGTGCCGGTGCGCATGATGCTGGCCAATGAGGAGCTGCGTACCGTGCTGGTGAGCATTCACATGTCGCTCAGGCAGGCCATCGAAGCCGTGACCTTCGACAACGTGCTGCAAACCCTGCGCATCACACACGCCGCCGTGGGCGCCGGCCTGGGACGCGCGCCGCGCATCGCGGTGGCGGGGCTCAATCCCCATGCCGGCGAAGGCGGGCTGTTCGGCAGCGAAGAGCAGGCCATCATCGCCCCCGCCATTGTCACGGCGCGCACGGAGGGCCTGGATGTGAGCGGCCCCTTCGCGCCTGACACGGTGTTCATGCGGGCTCGCCAGGCCACCGGCAAGCCAGGCGAGTTCGACGTGGTGGTAGCGATGTACCACGACCAGGGACTGATCCCGGTCAAGTACCTGGGGGTGGAGCAGGGCGTCAACGTCACGCTGGGCTTGCCGCTGGTTCGCACCAGCCCCGACCACGGGACGGCCTTTGATATCGCGGGCAGTGGGTGTGCCGACGCTTGCAGCCTGCTGGCCGCCGTGCGCATGGCGCACCGGCTTGCGGCTTGCTGACGCGGCCCGGCTTGCTTATTTCTTGAGGCTGTCGCGGATCTCGCGCAGCAGCGCGATGTCTTCAGGCGGCGCGGCGGGGGCGGGCGCCGGCTGGTCGCGCTTGAGCCGGTTGATCTGCTTGACCATCAGGAAAATGATGAAGGCCAGGATGATGAAGTTGACCGCGACGGTGATGAAGTTGCCGTAAGCGAAGACCGGCACGCCCGCCTTCTTCAGCGCGTCCAGCGTGGTGGCCGTGCCCGGCGGCACCGTTCCCAGCACCACGAAGAGGTTGGAAAAATCCAGTTTGCCGAAGAGGGCGCCGACCAGGGGAAGGATCAGGTCGCTGACGACCGAGTCCACGATCTTGCCGAAAGCCGCGCCAATGATCACGCCGACCGCCAGGTCGATCACATTGCCCTTGACGGCGAATTCCTTGAATTCCTGCATCATTCCCATGAAGTTTCTCCTCTTGTTTTGGACGAAACATTATCAAGGCTGGGCCTGCCGGTGCGGCCTGCGCACGGGCCTGGCTTGAAACAAAGTATGTGCAATCCGGCCTGTGCTTAAAAAACAGGCAATCTCCCGGCTGCGGGGAGGGCCCGGGCCACCGGGATGCGGCCCTTCGCCTTGAAAAACGACGTCGCGCTCCGCTACAATCGCGGGTTGACCCCACTAAGCCTATTTCAAGCCAGTTCTTGAAGGACTCTCATGACCCAAGCAAGCGAAGCAAGCGTGAATGGCGCGCCCCACGGCGCTCCCGTAGATAAAGATAAAAGAAACTGGCTGGTGACCACCTGCGCGGTGGGCGGCGTAGGCGCCATCGCCACCGCTGTTCCCTTTGTCAGCACCTTCCAGCCCTCCGAAAAAGCCAAAGCCGCCGGCGCTGCCGTCGAAGTCGATATTTCCGACGTCAAGCCCGGTGAAAAAATCACGGTGGAATGGCGCGGCAAGCCGGTCTGGATCATCAAGCGCACGCCCGCGCAGCTCGCCGAGCTCCCCAAGGTCGATGCCTTGCTGGCCGACCCCAAGTCCGAGCGCAAGCCCGACGAACTGACCCCTGTTTACGCCCGCAACGAAAACCGCTCCATCAAGCCCGAGACGCTGGTGGTGGTCGGCATCTGCTCGCACCTGGGCTGCTCGCCTTCCGACAAGTTCCAGCCCGGCGCGCAGCCTTCGCTGCCCGACGACTGGGCCGGCGGCTTCCTGTGCCCTTGCCACGGTTCGACCTTCGACATGGCCGGCCGCGTCTACAAGAACAAGCCAGCGCCCGACAATCTCGAAGTTCCTCCGCACATGTACCTGTCAGACACCCGGTTGCTGATTGGTGAAGACAAGAAGGCCTGAAGGCGCTTCAATCCCCGAGCTCCTTCACAAGACCCTGCAGCCAGCGCCAGATACACGCCGTCCAGACGCACGTATCCGGCGCTTGCCAAAGAACCCCACCGAACCAGGATCAGTTATGGCTGAATTCAAAGAAATTTCCCCCGATGCCCCGCTCGCCGCCAAGGCGATGAACTGGGTCGACAACCGGTTTCCCGCCAGCAAGCTCTACAAAGAGCACATGAGCGAGTACTACGCACCGAAGAACTTCAACTTCTGGTACATCTTCGGCTCGCTGGCCATGCTGGTGCTGGTCATCCAGATCGTGACCGGTATTTTCCTGACGATGAACTACAAGCCCGATGCCGCCCTGGCTTTCGGCTCCGTTGAATACATCATGCGCGACGTGCCCTGGGGCTGGCTGATCCGCTACATGCACTCGACCGGCGCTTCGGCCTTCTTCGTCGTGGTTTACCTGCACATGTTCCGCGGCCTGCTCTACGGCAGCTACCGCAAGCCGCGCGAACTGGTCTGGATTTTCGGCTGCGCGATTTTCCTGTGCCTGATGGCCGAAGCGTTCATGGGCTACCTGCTGCCCTGGGGCCAGATGAGCTACTGGGGTGCCCAGGTGATCGTCAACCTGTTCGCCGCGATTCCTTTCATCGGCCCCGACCTGGCGCTGCTGATCCGCGGCGACTACGTGGTGGGCGACGCCACGCTGAACCGCTTCTTCGCCTTCCACGTGATCGCCGTGCCGCTGGTGCTGCTGGGCCTGGTGGCCGCGCACATCATCGCGCTGCATGAAGTCGGCTCCAACAACCCGGACGGCGTCGAGATCAAGGGCCCGAACGCGCCCAAGGATGCGCAAGGCCACCCGCTGGACGGCATTCCCTTCCACCCCTACTACACGGTGCACGACATTTTCGGCGTGAGCGTCTTCCTGATGATCTTCTCGGCGATCATCTTCTTCGCTCCCGAGTTCGGCGGCTACTTCCTCGAATACAACAACTTCATTCCGGCTGACCCGCTGAAGACGCCGGCGCACATCGCCCCGGTCTGGTACTTCACGCCTTACTACTCGATGCTGCGCGCCATCACCGGTGAAATGGCCGGTGCGTTGGGCATCATCGTGATCGCCGCCGCCGTGCTGGCAAGCCGCAAGCTCTCCGGCATTTTCAAGCCGGCGGTGTTGGTCATTGCCGTAGGCACGGCGCTGCTTCTCGGCCTGCTGCCTTCCATCGCCAATTGGATTGGCCTGGTGGTGCCATCGGCCGGCGCCGGCATCGCTCAGGGTTTGAATGCACTTGCCGCGCCATTGGCCGGTGTGCCTTTCCTGGGTGATGTCTGGAACATGCTGATCAAGGGGATCGATGCCAAGTTCTGGGGTGTTGTGGTGATGGGTGGTGCGGTCATCATCCTGTTCTTCCTGCCTTGGCTGGACCACAGCCCTGTGAAGTCGATACGCTACCGTCCCGATTGGCACAAATACCTGTACGGTATCTTTGTCGTCAATTTCCTGGTGCTCGGTTATTTGGGCGTGCAACCGCCGTCAGGCATCGGCGAGCGCGTGTCCCAGCTTGGTACCTTGTTCTATTTTGGTTTCTTCCTTTTGATGCCATGGTGGAGCAGCCAAGGCATATCCAAAACGCCGCCTGACCGTCCTGTTTTTCACGGTCACTAAGCAGGAGATAACAACAATGAAAAAACTGATTTTTTCCCTGATCGCGGCCCTCGGCCTGGTTGCCGGTGCACACGCTTCCGAAGGCGGTATCAGCTGGGACAAAGCCCCGGATAAAACCAACGACCTGGGCTCCCTGCAAAACGGCGCCAAGCTGTTCGTCAACTATTGCCTGAACTGCCATTCCGCTTCCTTCATGCGCTTTAACCGCCTGAAAGACATCGGTCTGACCGAAAAGGAAATCAAGGACAACCTGCTGTTCACCACTGAAAAAGTGGGCGACACCATGAAGTCCGCGATCGACCCCAAACAGGCCAAGGAATGGTTCGGCGGCAATCCCCCCGACCTCACCGTGATCGCGCGTTCGCGCTCCGGCCATGGTGGCACCGGTGCCGACTACCTCTACACCTACCTGCGCACCTATTACCGTGACGAAACCAAGGCCACGGGCTGGAACAACCTCGCTTTCCCCAGCGTTGCCATGCCGCATGTGCTCTGGGAACTGCAGGGCACGCGCACGCCGGTGTATGAAGAAAAAGAAGAGCACGGCCACAAGGTCGCAGTCTTCAAGGGCTGGCAGCAGCTCACCCCCGGCACCATGACGCCGCTGCAGTACGACCAGGCCATGGGTGACCTTGTGGGTTACCTGCAGTGGATGGGCGAGCCGGCCCAGAATACCCGCATCCGCGTTGGCGTCTGGGTGTTGATTTTCCTTCTCGGCTTGACCTTCGTCGCCTGGCGCCTGAATGCGGCGTTCTGGAAAGACGTCAAGTAATTTTTTCGCCGGGGCCTTGTTCCCGGCACCTTCTGGAGTGGATGCTTTTTATATGTATCCACTCCTTTGCATTTAGGAGTTCCGCACCATGATGGTCCTTTATTCAGGCACAACCTGCCCCTTCTCGCACCGCTGCCGCTTTGTGCTGTTTGAAAAAGGTATGGACTTCGAAATCCGCGACGTCGACCTGTACAACAAGCCCGAAGACATCAATGTGATGAATCCCTACGGCCAGGTGCCCATCCTGGTCGAGCGCGACCTGATCCTGTATGAGTCGAATATCATCAACGAATACATCGACGAGCGCTTCCCGCACCCGCAACTGATGCCCGGTGACCCGGTCGACCGCGCGCGCGTTCGCCTGTTTTTGCTGAACTTCGAAAAAGAGCTGTTCGTCCATGTCAGCACGCTGGAATCGCGCGCGTCCAAGGGCAATGAAAAAGCGCTGGAAAAGGCCCGCTCGCACATCCGCGACCGCCTGACGCAGCTCGCGCCCATCTTCCTGAAGAACAAGTTCATGCTGGGCGACAATTTCTCCATGCTGGACGTGGCGATCGCCCCCTTGCTGTGGCGCCTGGATTACTACGACATCGACCTGTCGAAGAATGCCGCGCCGCTGCTCAAGTATGCGGAACGCATTTTCTCGCGCCCGGCTTATATCGAAGCACTGACGCCGTCCGAAAAAGTGATGCGGAAATAATCCACGGATTCGATTTCCCGGACAAGCAGCTTGGCTGAATTCATGAACGCCCTGGATGCCACGTCGACGCGACCCTATCTGATTAGGGCGCTCTATGAATGGTGCACCGACAACGGTTTCACGCCCTATGTGGCCGTGTCGGTGGATGACACCGTGCAGGTGCCTCGCGAGTATGTGAAAAACAATGAGATCGTGCTCAACATCAGCTTTGACGCGACCTCGTCGCTCAAGCTGGGCAATGATTTCATCGAGTTCAAGGCCCGTTTTGCAGGTAGTGCCCGGGAAATCATGGTGCCCATCAGCCATGTGATCGCCATCTATGCCCGTGAAAACGGTCAGGGAATGGCGTTTCCCATGGCTGCGCCTGCCGCAGGCCCGGCTTCCGGCGCTGAGGCGGGCATTGACGCCGGCCTGACGGCTCCCACCGTGCCGCCAGCTCCCGCTACGGCGCAGCACAGCCCGGCGGACGGGCCTGAAAGCAAGATCATGCAACTGGTGCCGGACAGCGTGCCCGATGCGGAAGACGGCGGCCCTGACAGCCCTGAACCTCCCAAGCCGCCGCGTGCGCGGCCTTCGCTGAAACGGGTCAAGTAAAATCTCCTTGTGCCGCTTTAGCTCAGTTGGTAGAGCAACCGCCTTGTAAGCGGTAGGTCGTCAGTTCGATTCCGACAAGCGGCACCATTTCCCCAGTATCCTTGCCTTCCCCATGCAACATGGGTACCATACGCTACCAATTTTGTAGCGAGCCACCAGGCGGGGCTTTATCTTTCATGCTGCTTGCCGTTACTTGAAGAGCTGGCTTACTACTTTTTGCTTATTAGGATCTTGAGTCGGATTGAGGTAACCTTCCAACCCTTGCCTATAAGGCGGGCTTGGATCAAGGGGAGTAGCTGGCGGATTTTGGCAGCGGCGGCGTTGCCGCTGACCAGCAGGCACCAGGTTTCGCCGTCTATGGGCCCGGCCTGAACTGCGGGGCGCAGGGCTTCGGGCAGCAGCGGTTCAATGGCCTTGAGCCTGTCGCTGGATTCCCGGACGAGTTCAGTCAGCCGCGCCAGGGAGGGCGAATTCCCGGCGGCCTGGTAAGCAGAGAG
This sequence comes from Polaromonas sp. CT11-55, assembly GCF_047303325.1. Classification (NCBI taxonomy): domain Bacteria; kingdom Pseudomonadati; phylum Pseudomonadota; class Betaproteobacteria; order Burkholderiales; family Comamonadaceae; genus Polaromonas; species Polaromonas sp. CT11-55. The sequence goes on from NZ_JBKBEX010000004.1 coordinate 234,098, forward strand.
CGCCTGCGGAAGGCGCCGGTCGGAAGTCATGATGAACGGTGCGCCGCCTGATGAGCGCAAGCTTTTAAAGAGGTAGACAAGTGCATTTGATTATCACGGATGCGTGGCTGGCGAAAAGCCGGGCCATTTACTTAAGCGGGACAAAACTGGTTCTTGCAGGTTTTGTCGCCGCGCTGGCGCTCATGCTTGTGGCTGCGGGCCTCTACCACTGGGTGTTTCTCAAGGGTGCCCGCGAAGGCTGGCCGGTCGTAGGCTCGCTGGTCAAGCTCATGGTCAAGGACGAATTCGACCAGCGCGACCGTTTCATGCGTGAAAACCTCGACGTGATGGCCAAGCGGGTCGGCGAAATGCAGGCCAAAATGATGCAGCTCGAGGCGCTTGGCGAGCGAGTGTCGGGACTGGCCGGTGTCAATCCCAACGACATCAAGGTCACGCCCGGCCGCGGCGGCGCGCTGGTGGCAGGCCCTTCGCTCACGATGCAGGAACTGCAGGCCACCCTGGCGGACCTGGACAAACTCACCGACCAGCGGGTCGACCTCATGACCGTGATGGAGTCGCGCCTCTTTGACCAGAAGATCAAAAAAATGATGGTCCCCACCCAGGAGCCGGTCGCCGGAGGCAACCTCGGTTCACCCTTCGGCTGGCGTATAGACCCCATGAACGGCCGCTCGGCGCTGCACACCGGGCTCGATTTCCCGTCGGAGCCGGGCACGCCCATCCTGGCCGCCGCGGGCGGTGTTGTCGTCACGCAGGAATACCACCCGGCCTACGGCAATATGGTGGAAGTCGACCACGGCAATGAACTTGTCACGCGTTATGCCCACGCTTCCCGCGTGCTGGTCAAAAAGGGCGACCTGGTCAAACGCGGCCAGAAGATCGCCGAAGTCGGTACCACCGGCCGGTCCACAGGCCCACACCTGCATTTCGAGGTGCTGGTGCAGGGCGTTTTCCAGGATCCGCAGAAATTCCTGACCGCGGGGCAAAAACTGCCCGGGCCCATGGTGGCGTCGGCTGGCGCGCGATCCCCCGCGCCTGTGCAGGCGGCACAGCTGCCACGCCCTCATTAGGCAGCGCGCGTCTGCCGTGCGTGCGGGCATGGCTTTTCATTCCTGACGACGGTTTTATCTCGGGCGGCCGTGCGGCTCCCTTGGCAGCGCTAAAATCAGAGGTTTGGGCCCAGTTGAACTCACTGATGGCGCCCACACCTAGGTTCCGTACTCAATAAGGGATTTCGGCCGCATTGCCAGCTCACGGGGAGCGGTCAAGGCGGCCTCGCATTTATGGCTTCCAACATCCTGACCAAAATTTTCGGCAGCCGCAACGACAGGCTGCTCAAAACCTACCGCAAAACCGTAGAACGCATCAATGCGCTGGAAACCCAGTACGAAAAGCTTGACGACGACCAGCTTCGCGCTAAAACCCAGGAGTTCAAGGACCGGGTAGCCGCGGGCGAAGAACTCGATGCGATTCTTCCCGAGGCATTCGCGGTGGTGCGGGAAGGCAGCAAGCGTGTCATGAAGATGCGCCACTTCGACGTGCAGATGCTGGGCGGCATGTCGCTGCACAACGGCAAGATTTCCGAAATGCGCACCGGCGAGGGCAAGACCCTGACCGCCACGCTGCCGGTCTACCTCAATGCCCTGACCGGCAAGGGCGTGCACGTGGTGACGGTCAATGATTACCTGGCCAGCCGCGACGCGCGCTGGATGGGCAAGCTCTACAACTTCCTGGGCCTGACGGTGGGCATCAACCTGCCGAACATGTCGCGCGAGGAAAAGCAGGCCGCCTACGGCTCCGACATCACTTACGGCACCAACAACGAGTACGGTTTCGACTACCTGCGCGACAACATGGTCTACGAAGTGGCGGACCGCGTGCAGCGCGGCCTGAACTACGCCATCGTTGACGAGGTGGACTCCATCCTGATTGACGAGGCGCGCACGCCGCTCATCATCAGCGGCCAGGCCGAAGACCATACCGACATGTATCTGGCGATGAACAAGGTCGTCCCGATGCTGACGCGCCAGGAGGGCGAAGCCGATCCGCGCACCGGCGAGGGCGTGACCAAGCCCGGCGACTTCACCATCGACGAGAAAAGCCATCAGGTGTTCCTGACCGAGCAGGGCCACGAGAACGCCGAGCGCCTGCTGTTCAACCTGGGCCTGATCCCCGAGGGCGCCACGTTGTACGACCCGGCCAACATTTCGCTGATGCACCACCTGTATGCGGCCCTGCGCGCCAACCTGCTGTACCACCGCGACCAGCATTACGTGGTGCAGGACGGCGAAGTCGTGATCGTTGACGAGTTCACCGGCCGCCTGATGTCGGGCCGCCGCTGGAGCGATGGGCTGCACCAGGCGGTCGAAGCCAAGGAAGGCGTGCAGATCCAGGCCGAGAACCAGACCCTGGCGTCCATCACCTTCCAGAACTATTTCCGCCTCTACACCAAGCTGGCCGGCATGACCGGGACCGCCGACACCGAGGCTTACGAGTTCCAGGAGATTTACGGCCTCGAAACCACGGTGATCCCGCCCAACCGCGTGAGCCGCCGCGACGACCAGCTCGACCGCGTCTATAAAACGACACGCGAAAAATACGAGGCCGCCATCAAGGACATCCGCGAGTGCTACGAGCGCGGCCAGCCCGTGCTGGTCGGCACGACCTCGATCGAAAACTCCGAGATCATCGACCAATTGCTGATCAAGGAAGACCTGCCGCACCAGGTGCTCAATGCCAAGCAGCATGCCCGCGAGGCCGACATCATCGCGCAGGCGGGCCGCCCGAAAATGATCACCATCGCCACCAACATGGCCGGCCGCGGCACCGACATCGTGCTGGGCGGCAACGTTGAAAAACTGATTGAAGCGGTTGAAGCCGACGAAGCGTTGGACGCCGCCGCCAAGGAAGCGGAAATCGCCCGTCTGCGCGAGGCCTGGAAGCAGGAGCATGAACAGGTCACGGCACTGGGCGGCTTGCGCATCATCGCGACCGAGCGCCACGAATCGCGCCGTATCGACAACCAGCTGCGCGGCCGTTCCGGCCGCCAGGGCGATCCCGGTTCGTCGCGCTTCTACCTGAGCCTGGACGACCCGCTGATGCGCATCTTCGCGGGCGACCGCGTAAAGGCCATCATGGAGCGCCTGAAGATGCCCGACGGCGAGGCCATCGAAGCGGGCATCGTCACCCGCAGCATCGAGTCGGCCCAGCGCAAGGTCGAGGCGCGCAACTTCGACATCCGCAAACAGCTGCTCGAATACGACGACGTCGCCAACGACCAGCGCAAGGTGATCTACCAGCAGCGCAACGACATCATGGACGCCGCCAGCCTGCAGGCGCAGATCGCCTCGCTGCGCGAAGGCTGCTTCACCGACCTGGCGCGGCAGTATGTGCCCGCTGAAAGCGTTGAGGAGCAGTGGGACATCGCAAGCCTTGAAAACGTGTTGCGTGAAGAATGGCAGATTGAACTGCCGCTGCGCAAGGAAGTGGAAGCCGCCACGGCCATCACCGATGAAGAAGTGGTCGAGAAGGTCATCGCGGCCGCCAACGCCGCCTTCGCCGACAAGGTTGAAAAAATCGGCGAAGAAAACTTTACGCAGTTCGAGCGCGTGGTCCTGCTGCAGAGCATCGACAGCCATTGGCGCGAGCACCTGAGCGCCCTCGACTACCTGCGTCAGGGCATACACCTGCGTGGCTATGCCCAGAAGCAGCCCAAGCAGGAATACAAGCGCGAGGCTTTCGAACTCTTCGGCCAGCTCCTCGACAGCGTGAAGAACGAAGTTACCAAGGTCCTGATGACGGTCAAGATCCAGTCGGGCGAACAGCTCGAACAGGCGGCCGAGGAAATGGAAAGCCGCGCTGAAAACATCGCCAACGTCACCTACACGGCGCCCACCGAAACCGGCGGCGTGGAAACGACGGTGGACGAGGAGTCCCAGCGCCGCGCACCGGCCGTGCCGGTCGGCGACGTGCCCCGCGTGGGCCGCAACGACCCGTGCCCCTGCGGCTCGGGGAAAAAATACAAGAACTGCCACGGCCAGCTGAACTGAGCGCCGGCGCCGGCTGAACGTCTTCCAACCCCCACTGGTTTTCCGGAGTCAACCATGCCCGTCAATCTGGTCGCTACACCCGCTGCGGACCTTTACCCTGTGCCCGGCGTACGCTGGGGTATTACCGAAGCAGGCATACGCAAGGCCAACCGCAAGGACCTTTCCGTGCTGCTGCTCGATGAGGGCGCATCGGTAGGAGCGGTCTTCACGCAGAACCGCTTTTGCGCGGCGCCCGTGCAGATCTGTCGCGAACACCTCGCGAAAAACAGCGGCATGACGGCGGGCATACGTGCCATGGTCATCAACACCGGCAATGCCAATGCCGGCACCGGCGACGACGGCCTGAGCCGCGCGCACGCCACTTGCATCGCGCTGGCCCGCCTGCTGGAACTCGCGCCCGAGCAGGTCCTGCCGTTTTCCACCGGGGTGATCATGGAGCCCCTGCCCAACGACCGCATTGCGGCTGGCCTGCCTGCCGCGCTGGCCGACGCGAAAGAAAACAACTGGGGCAATGCGGCCGAAGCCATCATGACCACCGACACGGTGGCCAAGGCTTTTTCCAAACGCATCAAGATCGCGGGCGCTGAAGTCACCATCACCGGCATCAGCAAGGGCGCCGGCATGATACGGCCCAATATGGCCACCATGCTGGGTTTCCTGGCGACGAACGCCTGCGTGGCCCAGCCGCTCATGGCCCAGCTGGCCAGGGAACTGGCCGAGGGCTCGTTCAACCGTGTGACGGTGGACGGCGATACCTCTACCAACGACTCCTTTGTGGTGGTCGCCACCAACAAGGCCGCCCATGCGCCCGTGACCTCGCTGGACAGCGCTGAAGGGCAGGCCTTGCGCACCGCTATGCTGGACATCGCCCGGCAGCTGGCGCAAGCCATCGTGCGTGACGGCGAAGGCGCCACCAAGTTCATGACCATCCAGGTCGAAGGCGGCAAGACTGGCGAGGAGTGCCGCAAGGTGGCTTACGCGATCGCCCATTCGCCACTGGTGAAAACCGCCTTCTTCGCCAGCGACCCCAACCTCGGCCGCATCCTCGCGGCCGTCGGTTATGCCGGCATTGAGGACCTGGACCAGACCAAAATCGATTTGTACCTCGATGAGGTGCTGGTGGCCAAGAACGGCGGCCGCCATCCCGGCTACGTCGAGGCCGACGGCCAGCGCGTGATGAAACAAAGCGAGATCACGGTGCGCGTGGTGCTGGGCCGCGGCACGGCAAGCGACACCGTCTGGACCTGTGATTTTTCCTACGACTACGTCAAGATCAACGCCGACTACAGAAGCTGAACCCGCATGAACGAGCAGTTTGAGCGCCTGATCGCCCGCGTCGAATCCCTGATGGCGCGGATCGAATCCGTGCTGCCGCAGCCGCTGGCCGCGCCGGACTGGACTGCCTCGATCGCCTACCGCTACCGCAAGCGCAGTTCCGGCCACGGCTCGCTGGAGCCGGTCCGGCACATCGGCAATATGCGCCTGGGCGACCTCAAGGAAATCGAGGACCAGAAGGAAAAGATCAAACGCAACACCGAGCAGTTTGTGCTGGGCAAGCCTGCCAACAACGTGCTGCTGACGGGCGCGCGCGGCACTGGAAAGTCCTCGCTGATCAAGGCCTGCCTCAATGAATATTCCTCGCGCGGACTGCGCCTGATTGAAGTCGACAAGGCCGACCTGACCGACCTGCCGGACATCGTCGATGTGGTGTCCGGCCTGCCTGAGAAATTCATCGTCTTTTGCGACGACCTGAGTTTTGAGGAAGGCGAGCCGGGCTACAAGGCGCTCAAATCCATCCTGGACGGATCCGTAGCGGCGGCCACGCCCAATGTGCTGATCTACGCCACCAGCAACCGGCGCCACCTGCTGCCGGAGTACATGACCGAAAACCTTACCTACACCCACGGGGACGATGGTGAGGTGCATCCCGGCGAGGTCGTCGAAGAGAAGATTTCGCTGTCCGAACGTTTCGGCCTCTGGGTCAGTTTTTACCCTTTCAGCCAGGACGAATACCTGACCATCGTCGCGCAGTGGCTGTCGTCCTTCGGCGTAGGCCAGGATGCGATTGCCGCGGCAAAACCGGCGTCCCTGGTCTGGGCGCTGGAACGGGGCTCGCGCAGCGGCCGCGTGGCCTACCAGTTTGCCCGAGACTACGCCGGTCGCGACACGGCCAGCCGGCCTGTGGCGGCAGCGCCCATAGCGGCCTACGAGCGGCCGGGCGTTTCCGCCGCCGCCTCGCCCGAGCAGGCCGACCAGGCCCCAGACCACTCGACATGAGCGTGCTGGTTGCCGACGGTGAACGGCCGCGCGAGGGTGGCGCGGACCGGAAGGTGGTGGATGTCGCGGTGGGTGTCCTGATCCGCCCCGACGGCGACTTCCTGCTGACTTCCCGCCCGCCCGGCAAGGTCTACGAAGGCTACTGGGAATTTCCGGGTGGCAAACTGGAGCGGGGCGAAAGCGTCGAAGCCGCGCTGCGCCGCGAATTGCAGGAAGAAATCGGCGTGACCATAGGCGCGGTCCATCCCTGGAGGGTCGAGATGGTCGACTACCCGCACGCGCTGGTGCGCCTGAACTTCTGCAAGGTGTTCGAGTGGGCCGGCGAACTCCAGATGCATGAGGGCCAGTCTTTTGCTTGGCAGTCGCTGCCGGTCATCGTGCAGCCCGTCTTGCCGGGCACGGTGCCGGTGCTGGCCTGGTTTGCCGAAGAACGTGGTTTCGCCGGCGCGACCTGCTGAGTTTTCTCGCCGTTTCGTCAGGGCCGATCAGCGGCAAACACCCAATTTTTGCTGGCACCCAGCACCGCATCGGGATAGGGTGACTTCCCGCGTGAGCCGTTGTAGCGCCCCAGCCCCATAAAAAGGTCGCCGCGCTCCCTGTCCAGGTAGTGGCGCAGGATCACGCAGCCAAAGCGCAGGTTGGTTTGCATGTGAAAGAGCTTGCCCGGATCACCGTCCCCGATCACGCGTGTCCAGAAGGGCATGACCTGCATGTAGCCGCGCGCCCCCACGTTGCTGACCGCGAACTTGCGGAAGTTGCTCTCGACCTGGATCAGGCCCAGCACCAGCGTGGTGTCCAGGCCGGCGCGCTTGCTTTCGTACCAGACGGTTTGCAAAAACTCCTTGCGGACCTGGAATTCGGGTTTTTTCTTTTTGAGGCGGTCGCTCATGGCGCCCAGCCAGCGCAGGTAGGCGAGGCGGCTTTCCGTGTCCTTGAATTCGGGCACGGGAGGCGCCTGGTTGGCGATGGCCGAACTCAGCGCGGTGCGCACCGAGTCCATCAGCGGCTCTTCAATTTGCGCGCCGGCATGCGCCCGCCCGGCCAGCAGCAGCGGGCTGCAGGCCAGGGGCAAGGCCAGGCAACTTCGCCGGGACAGGCCTTGCGCCTTTGCCGGGGCACCACCGGATGCGAACATGGTCAATGAGCGCAGGGAAGCCATGGAAAACTCAAAGCGCCAGCTTTCCCTTGAGGAAGTCGAAGGCGGTTGCCACGTCGATCTTGCTGGAAGCCGCGTCGCGGCGGTGCTGGTATTCGAGCTGGCCGTCCTTGAGGCCGCGGTCGCCTATGGTGACACGGTGCGGCACGCCGATCAATTCCCAGTCGGCGAACATGGCGCCGGGTCGCTCGCCCCGGTCGTCCAGGATCACGTCCACGCCGGCTGCGAGCAACTCGCCATAAAGCTTGTTCGCGGCGGCTTCGACCTCGGGAAAGCGGTCGGGGCTGATGGGGCACAGCACCACGGTAAAAGGCGCGATGGCGTCAGGCCAGATGATGCCGCGCTCGTCGTGGTTCTGCTCGATGGCTGCGGCCGGCAGGCGTGTGATGCCTATGCCGTAGCAGCCCATCTCCATGAACTGCGGCTTGCCGTTTTCGCCCAGAAAGGTGGCGTTCATGGCCCGGCTGTATTTGGTGCCGAGGTAGAACACATGGCCGATCTCGATGCCGCGCTCTATCGCCAACGCGCCTTTGCCGTCCGGCGACGGGTCGCCGGCCACCACGTTTCGCAGGTCCACCACCAGCTCGGGTTCGGGCAGGTCACGGCCCCAGTTGACGCCGGTCATGTGGAAATCGACTTCATTGGCGCCGCACACCCAGTCGGCCAGCGCCGCGGCTTCGCGGTCCACCACCAGCTTGACGGGCTTTTTCAGGTTCAGCGGGCCGAGGTAACCCGGCTTGCAGCCGAAATGGTCTTCGATCTCGGGCAGGGTCGCGAAGCGGAAATCCGCCAGGCCCGGCACCTTGCCGACCTTGACTTCGTTCATCTCGTGGTCGCCGCGCAGCAGCAGCAGCCAGACCTGCGATTTGACGGGCTTGCCCGCCTCGTCGAGTTCGTCGGTGGCCAGCACCAGCGACTTGACGGTGGTGTTCAGCGGGATGCCCAGCAACTCGGCCACATCGGCGCAGGTCGCCTTGCCGGGGGTCGGTGTTTTGGCCATGGCCTGCGATGCCGGCTTACGTGCACCTGGCGGTAGCGCCTCGGCTTTTTCCATGTTGGCGGCGTAGTCGCTGCCGGGGCAGTAGACGATGGCGTCCTCGCCGGTCGCGGCGATCACCTGGAATTCCTCGCTGAGGTCGCCGCCGATGGCGCCGCTGTCGGCGGCCACCGCGCGGTAACTCAGGCCGAAGCGGTCAAAAATCCTGCGGTAGGCGGCCGCCATGACCTGGTAGCTGGCTTTGGCGCCGGCCTGGTCCCGGTCGAAGCTGTAGGCGTCCTTCATGATGAACTCGCGCCCGCGCATCAGGCCAAAGCGCGGCCGGCGCTCGTCGCGGAATTTGGTCTGGATCTGATACAGGTTCTTCGGCAGCTGCTTGTAGCTCTTGATGTCCTGGCGCATCACGTCGGTGACGACTTCTTCGCTGGTCGGCTGGACCACGAAGTCGCGGCCATGGCGGTCCTTGATGCGCAGCAGCTCGGGGCCCATTTTTTCAAAGCGGCCGGTTTCCTGCCAGAGCTCGGCCGGCTGGATCACCGGCATGGTCATTTCCACGGCGCCGGCACGGTTCATTTCCTCGCGCACGATGGCTTCGACCTTGCGGATCACGCGCAGGCCCATGGGCATGTAGTTGTAAACGCCGGCGCCCAGTTTCTTGATCATGCCGGCCCGCATCATGAGCTGGTGGCTGACGACCTCCGCGTCGGCGGGGGCTTCCTTGAGGGTGGAAATGAAGAACTGGGAGGCTTTCATGGGCGGTTTTCAGGGATTCCGGGGTTGGAAATGGGGGAAAAGGTGCTGCAGCCCGCCGTGCGCTTGGCGCTGGGGCCTTCGCTGTGCATAATGGACTCAGTTTAAAAAATTTGAGGTTTGATTATGCTTGACCGGGACGGCTTTAGGCCCAACGTCGGCATCATCTTGCTCAACCAGAGAAGTCAGGTATTTTGGGGCAAACGTATCCGTACCCACTCGTGGCAGTTTCCGCAGGGTGGCATTGATCGGGGCGAAAATCCCGAGCAGGCCATGTACCGCGAGTTGCATGAAGAAGTGGGGCTGTTGCCGCAGCATGTGAATGTGCTGGCCCGAACCCGAGACTGGTTGCGCTATGAGGTGCCTGACCGGTTCATCCGCCGCGATGCGCGCGGACATTACAAAGGCCAGAAGCAAATCTGGTTTCTCCTTCAGCTGGTCGGCCACGACTGGGACCTGAACCTGCGTGCTACCGACCATCCCGAATTCGATGCCTGGCGCTGGAACGACTACTGGGTGCCGCTGGACGTGGTGGTCGAGTTCAAGCGCGGCGTCTATGAAATGGCGCTGACCGAGCTCGCAAGGTTTGTTCCGCGCGTGGACAACCGTGCCGAGCCGCGTCCCGACCATCGCAACCGCTATCTTCGCGGCGGCCTGCACCAGCGCGACCACTCGAACCCACCCGGCGAAGCCGGATTCCATGCCCCGGGCGAGTCTTTGCACGCCCAGATCAGGCCGGGCGCCTCTTTTGAATTGCCGCCGGGCGCCACCTTTGAACCCGATCCGCAAACCAGTCTGGGCGCGGATCCCACCAACACAAAACCATGAAATTCAAATGGGCCTTTTTGGCCACCTTCTTCCTGATGGCGCTTAACGCCTCGGGTTCGGCGCACGCCCAGTCGTACGCACTGGAGGATCCAGCCGACTGGAAGGAAATCGAGACGCCGCCACCTCCGGCGTTTGATATCAAGAAGCTGATCACCTTCGAGGTCTCGCCCAATTCCCAGCTGGTCTATGGTGTGGACCCGGCGACCATCAGCATTTCCCCGAAAGACGGGATCGTGCGCTATGTCATGGTGGCGTCCAATGCCAGCGGTGCCAGCAATGTGATGTACGAAGGCATACGCTGCACCACCGGCGAATTCAAGACCTATGCCCGCTATTCACCGGACGGAAAGTGGACCAACGTGAGCAATCCGGAATGGCGTTCACTGTTTGAAAACATGCCGTCCAAACATGCCTTGCGCTTCGCCCGGGCCGGCGCCTGCGACAGCGCGGCGCCCGCGACTTCGGTCGATACGCTGGTCCGGCGCTTGAAGAACCAGAACTTCAGGATGGTCGAATAAGGCCAGACGGTCCGCTGGACACCGAGAGGGCCTAGCGGGTCAACACGAGGTTGGTGCGGTGGACCATTTCCGGTTCGCCCGTATACCCCAGCAACCTCTCGAATTCCGTAGAGGCCTTGCGGCAGATCAGCCGGGCTTCGGCGCTCGAGTAATTGGCCAGTCCGCGCGCGATCTCCGTGCCTTCCGGGCTTCGTATGGCGATGACGTCGCCGCGTGAAAACTCGCCCTGGACCGCCGTCATGCCGATCGGCAGGAGGCTTTTGCCCTCACCCTGTACTTTGACCACCGCGCCCGCGTCCACGGTGACCGAGCCGCGCATCTGAAGGTGATCGGCCATCCATTGCTTGCGCGCCTGCAGCTTCTGGGTCTGCGCCACCAGCAAGGTGCCTATGGGCTCGCCCTGTACCAGCCGGATCAGCGCCTGCGGTTCGCGGCCCCAGGCGATTACGGTGGAGGCGCCCGACCCCGCTGCACGCTTGGCAGCCAGTATCTTGGTGATCATGCCGCCCTTGCCGATGCTGGAACCCGCGCCCCCCGCCATAGCTTCCAATGCCGGGTCGCCGGCTTTGGCTTCGTGCACGAACTGCGCCGTCGGATCCTTGCGCGGGTCGGCGGTGTACAGGCCCTTCTGGTCCGTGAGGATGACCAGCGCGTCGGCTTCCACCAGGTTGGCCACCAGCGCGCCCAGCGTGTCGTTGTCGCCGAACTTGATTTCGTCGTTGACCACCGTGTCGTTTTCGTTGATGACAGGCACGACGCCCAGCTGCAGCAGGGCCAGCAGGGTGGAGCGGGCGTTGATATAGCGCTCCCGGTCGGCCAGGTCGGCGTGCGTGAGCAGGACCTGCGCGCTGCCTATGCCGTTCTCGCGCAGTTTGGTCTCATAGACCTGAACCAGGCCCATCTGGCCCACCGCGGCGGCGGCCTGCAGTTCATGGATAGCCTTGGGGCGGCTGCCCCAGTTCAGGCGTTTCATGCCCTCGGCAATGGCGCCGCTGCTCACCATGATCACCTCGCGCCCGTCCTTGACAAGGGCCGCCAGCTGTTCGCACCATTGGCCGATGGCGGTCGCATCCAGCCCACGGCCTTCATTGGTGACCAGGCTGGAACCCACCTTGACCACAATGCGTCTGGCGTTGCGCAGCACGGTGGAGCCGGGTTTGTCTTGCATGTTCTGTACTTCTCGGGCTGCAGTCCCATCGAGACGGGCGTCAGCAGCGATTGTTGTTGGGTGGCAAGTGCAGTCTTGCACCTGCCTGGGGTGCCGGAAACGAGGGGGTCAGGACGGTTCCGGCGGTTCAGGGGGCAGCGGGGCAAAGCGCGGGTCGATTTCTTCCACGGGTTGTTCGCTTTTCTGAACCTGCTTGACGTGCTGGTAGATCGTCTTGATCAGGTGCTCGCAGCCTTCGCGTGTCAGCGCCGAAATCTCGAACACCGGGCCCTTGAATTTGAAGCGCTTGACGAAATCCTTGACGATGGCTGCGCGCTTGTCGCTGTCCACCATGTCCAGTTTGTTGAGAACCAGCCAGCGCGGCTTTTCATACAGCGCCTCATCGTATTTCTTGAGCTCGCCGACGATGGCCTTGGCCTGCGCCACCGGATCCACGCCCTCGTCGAAAGGTGCCAGGTCCACGATGTGCAGCAGCAGGCGGGTGCGCTGCAGGTGCCGCAGAAAGAGGTGACCCAGGCCCGCGCCTTCGGAGGCGCCTTCGATCAGGCCGGGCAGATCGGCCACGACGAAGCTTTGCTCGGGCCCAACGCGCACCACGCCCAGGTTGGGGTGAAGTGTGGTGAAAGGGTAATCGGCGATGCGGGGGCGGGCGTTGGAGACCGCCGAAATAAAGGTGGACTTGCCGGCGTTGGGCATGCCGAGCAGGCCGACGTCTGCCAGAACCTTGAGTTCCAGCTTGAGGCTTTTGCGCTCACCGGGCCAGCCGGGCGTCTTGCTGCGCGGCGCGCGGTTGGTTGAGCTCTTGAAGCGCAGATTGCCGAAACCGCCGTCGCCGCCTTTGGCAATCAGGACCTGCTCGCCGGGTACAAGCAGTTCAAAGAGAACTTCGCCGGTCTCGGCGTCGGTGAGGATGGTGCCCACCGGCATTTTGAGGATGATGTCGTCACCCTTGGCGCCGAACATGTCCGAGCCCATGCCGTGCTGGCCGTTGCGGGCCTCGTGGCGGCGCGAAAACCGGAAGTCCACCAGGGTGTTCAGGTTGATGTCGGCCACCGCATACACGTGGCCGCCGCGCCCGCCGTCGCCGCCGTTGGGGCCGCCGAATTCTTTGTACTTTTCGTGGCTGAACGAGACGCAGCCACTCCCGCCATCGCCTGCGGCAATGTCAATAAAGGCTTCGTCAACAAATTTCATGATGGGAGTGCCGCGGTTAAAACAGGGACGGTGAGGGCCGGATCAAGTTTACAAACAAAAAAGCCCCGACAGGTCGGGGCTTCGTTTCAGTCGAAGTGACTTATCGAAGTGATCAGCTTACGCCGGGGTCACGTCCACGGTGTGCTTGTTCAGCGCGCCCTTGACGGAAAACGAGACCGAGCCGTCAACCAGTGCAAACAGGGTGTGGTCCTTGCCGATGCCGACATTGACGCCTGGATGGAACTTGGTGCCGCGCTGGCGCACAATGATGCTGCCTGCGTTGATGACTTCGCCGCCAAATTTCTTGACGCCCAGCATTTTGGGCTGTGAATCACGCCCGTTTCGCGTAGAGCCGCCGCCTTTTTTCTGTGCCATTTTTCGTTACTCCTGGTACGTCCCTGCTCAGCCGGCGATGGCGCCGATTTGCAGTTCCGTGTAGTTTTGCCGGTGGCCCTGGCGCTTTTGGTAGTGCTTGCGACGGCGCATTTTGAAAATGCGAACCTTGTCGTGCCTACCTTGCGAAAGGACAGTGACTGTAACAGTGGCGCCGGACACCAAGGGCGTACCAACCGTGATCGAGCTGCCGGTGCCGACAGCCAATACCTGGTCAATAACGATCTCTTGGCCTACGTCCGCAGCAATCTGTTCTACTTTAATTTTTTCTCCAGTAGCAACCTTGTATTGTTTGCCACCGGTTTTTATGACCGCGTACATGTAAGACCTCGTAAATTGAGTTCTGCAGACGGATTTCCGCAGAGCCAGCTATTCTAGCATGGCAGGCCGGAATTGGCCAGTGGGGCGGTTTTGCGGGTTTTTTGGGCTGGTTTGCCGGGTTGGCCGGGTCGGGACGGGACAGGCGGCTTCCTATAATCGGCCAAACTTAACGTCTGGATCGCCTTTTGTCTGCCAATTCTTCAAGCACCGCCGCCGCCCTGGCCCTGATTGCCGACGACATGCGTGGAATGGACGCGGTGATCGAGCGCCGCCTGAAGTCCGAGGTGCCGCTGGTCAGCCAGGTTTCCAGCTACATCGTGGCGGCCGGCGGAAAGCGGCTGCGCCCCGCCCTTTTGCTGCTGATGTGCGGAGCACTGGGCTACCGGGGCGAGCAGCGCTACAACCTGGCGGCTGTCGTGGAGTTCATCCACACGGCGACCCTGCTGCATGACGATGTCGTGGACGAATCCACCTTGCGGCGTGGCCGCGCGACCGCCAACGAAGCTTTTGGCAACCCGGCGAGCGTGCTGGTCGGCGATTTTCTGTATTCGCGGGCTTTCCAGATGATGGTGGAAGCCGGCGACATGCGCGTCATGCAAACCCTGGCCGAAGCCACCAATGTGATTGCGGAAGGGGAGGTGCTGCAGCTCATGAATATGCATGACGCAGCGCTGTCCGAGGACGGCTACCTCAGGGTGATCCGGTCCAAAACGGCCAAATTGTTCGAGGCAAGCGCACGGCTGGCGGCTTTGCTGGCGCAGTCGTCGCCCACTATCGAGCAAAGCTGCGCCGACTATGGGCAGGCGCTCGGCACGGCATTCCAGGTGATCGACGACGTACTCGATTACGATGGCGATGTTTCGGAAATGGGGAAAAATCTGGGGGATGACCTGCGGGAAGGCAAGGCAACTCTTCCGTTGATCATCGCGATGCAGCGCGGCAGCGAGGCGGAGCGGGACACCATCCGGCGGGCCATTGAAACCGGCGGGACCGACCAGATGGCGCAGATCATTGCGATCGTGCAGCACACGGGCGCGCTGCGAGCGACCCGGGATGCAGCGGCATTGGAGGCCCAGCGTGCGCTGGATGCCTTGCAGATGTTGCCGCAAAACATTTACAGTAATGCCTTGACGCAGCTGGCCTCCCAATTGCTGGAGAGGCGTTCCTGATTGTTTGTGTGACGGCGGGGTGTAGCTTAGCCTGGTAGAGCGCTACGTTCGGGACGTAGAGGCCGGAGGTTCGAATCCTCTCACCCCGACCAAGCCTGTGTTCTTTCTTCTTAAGTGTGCGATTCTTCGCATAGTTCCAACGCTGTCCGCGGCGGTCAGGGTGTTTTCGATTTACACCTGGGAATCTATAAGCGATGATACATATTTGAGCTAAACCCGAGAACCATGGCCGCTGTCGACACCGCAATCAACCAATCGCCTTCCATGGCCTTGCCCGGCTTGGGGCGGGCTCTGGTGGTCGCGGGAAAACTGGGTCAAAAGGCCGCCGAAGACATTTTTCGCAAGGCGCAAAGCGGGCGCACCAGTTTTATCGCAGAGCTGACGGGATCCGGCGCGGTCTCCGCGTTCGACCTGGCTCATACCATGTCCACGGCTTTTGCCGCGCCCTTGCTGGATCTGGAGGCCATTGACGCCCTGCGTTTGCCCAAGGGCCTGCTTGACCCCAAAATCTGTACAACCTACCGCATTGTTGTCCTGAGCAAGCGCAACAACCGCCTGATCGTCGCGACGGCCGACCCGTCCGATCAGGAGGCTGCGGAAAAAATCAAGTTCTCCACCCAGATGGGGGTGGACTGGGTGATCGCCGAATACGACAAGCTCTCCAAGCTGGTGGAGGCTTCCAACACCTCTGCGACGGAGGCCATGGAAAGCATCATCGGCGACGATTTCGAGTTTGACGAATCCACCACCGACGCAACGGCCGAGGACAGCGAGGCCAGCGTCTCCGAAGTTGAAGACGCGCCGGTTGTCAAATTCCTGCAGAAAATGCTGCTCGACGCCTTCAGCATGCGGGCTTCCGATCTGCATTTCGAGCCGTTCGAGCACACCTACCGCGTGCGCTTCCGTGTTGACGGTGAATTGCGCGAAATCGCGTCGCCGCCCGTGGCCATCAAGGAGAAGCTCGCGGCGCGCATCAAGGTTATTTCCAAGCTCGACATTTCCGAAAAGCGCGTGCCGCAAGACGGCAAGATGAAGCTCAAGATAGGTCCGGACAGGGTCATCGATTTCCGGGTCAGCACCCTGCCCACCATGTATGGCGAAAAAATCGTCATCCGTATTCTGGATCCGAGCAGCGCCAAGCTGGGTATTGATGCCTTGGGTTATGAGCCTGCTGAGAAGGAGCGCCTGCTGCACGCCATCCAGCGGCCGTATGGCATGGTGCTGGTGACCGGCCCCACGGGTTCGGGGAAAACCGTTTCGCTCTATACCTGCCTGAACATCCTCAACAAGCCCGGCGTCAACATCGCCACGGCCGAAGATCCCGCCGAAATTACCTTGCCGGGCGTCAACCAGGTCAGCATGAACGACAAGGCGGGCATGACCTTTTCGGTCGCGCTCAAGGCATTTTTGCGGCAGGATCCCGACATCATCATGGTCGGTGAGATCCGTGACCTCGAAACCGCCGATATCGCGATCAAGGCCGCGCAGACCGGCCATATGGTCATGTCGACCTTGCACACCAATGACGCGCCGACCACACTGACGCGTATGCGCAACATGGGCATCGCACCCTTCAATATCGCTTCCAGCGTGATCCTGATCACCGCCCAGCGGCTGGCGCGGCGCCTGTGCCCCAACTGCAAAACCCCCGCGGACATTCCGCGCGAGACCCTGCTGGATGCGGGTTTCACCGAAGACGATGTGGACGGTTCCTGGACGCCTTACCGGCCGGTCGGTTGCTCCATGTGTACGAATGGTTACAAAGGCCGCGTCGGTGTTTATCAGGTTATGCCCATTTCCGAAGAGATTCAGCGTATCGTCCTTCGCGACGGCAGCGCCCTGGAAATCGCTGCCCAGGCGGAGGCGGAGGGAGTCAAAAGCTTGCGCCAGTCGGGGCTGTCCAAAGTCAAGCTCGGCATGACTTCGCTGGAAGAAATTCTGGGCTGTACCAATGTTTAAGCAGCTGCGTTCAAGGGCCGCCACCCGGCGGAGTGAACGCGGCGACAGGGCGGTCTGAGACTGTCGATACAACGAGAAAGCATCATGGCAACTGCAGTATCCAAGGGCGTCAAGGAATTTGTTTTCGAGTGGGAAGGCAAGGACCGCGGCGGCAAGCAGGTTCGCGGAGAAATCCGGGCCGCCGGCGAAAACCAGGTCAAGTCCTCGCTGCGCCGCCAAGGTGTCTTGCCCACCAAAATCAAGAAGCGCAAGATGCGCTCGGGCAAGGCCATCGCCCCCAAGGACATTGCCATTTTTACCCGCCAGCTGGCCACCATGATGAAAGCCGGCGTGCCGCTGCTGCAGTCGTTTGACATCGTGGGCCGTGGCAATCCCAACGCCAGCGTCACCAAGCTGCTCAATGATGTGCGCACCGACGTGGAAACCGGCACCTCCCTGAGTGCCGCGTTTCGCAAATACCCGCTGTATTTCAATGCGCTCTATTGCAACCTGGTCGAAGCTGGCGAGGCAGCCGGTATCCTGGAGTCCCTGCTTGACCGCCTTGCGACCTACATGGAGAAGACCGAGGCCATCAAGTCCAAGATCAAGTCGGCCCTGATGTACCCCATCTCCGTGGTGGTGGTGGCCTTTGTGGTGGTGGCCGTCATCATGATTTTTGTGATTCCGGCGTTCAAGACCGTGTTTTCCTCATTCGGTGCGGATTTGCCGGCGCCCACGCTGATCGTCATTGCGATCAGCGAGTTTTTTGTGGCCTATTGGTGGCTGATTTTCGGCGGCATAGGCGGGGGGCTTTACTTCTTCTTCCAGGCCTGGAAGCGCAACGAGAAAATGCAGAAGTTCATGGACAGGGCTTTGCTCAAAATTCCCGTGTTCGGCGCCCTGATCGAAAAATCCTGTATCGCCCGCTGGACCCGCACGCTTTCCACCATGTTCGCGGCGGGCGTGCCGCTGGTGGAGGCGCTGGATTCCGTCGGTGGTGCTTCCGGCAATTCGCTGTTTGCCGATGCCACCGAGAAAATCCAGCAGGAAGTTTCCACAGGTACCAGCCTCACGGCGGCCATGACGAATGCCAATTTGTTCCCGTCCATGGTGCTGCAGATGTGCTCTATCGGCGAGGAATCCGGCTCCATCGACCACATGCTGGGCAAGGCCGCCGATTTTTACGAGGCTGAAGTCGACGAAATGGTAGCGGGCCTTTCCAGCCTGATGGAGCCCATCATCATTGTGTTCCTGGGCACCCTGATTGGCGGCATCGTGGTCTCCATGTACCTGCCTATTTTCAAGCTGGGTCAAGTCGTTTGATGGGGAGCGGTCTGGGGCCGGCGTTCGACGCATCGCTGATCGGTTTTCTGGGCCTTTTGATCGGCAGTTTCCTCAACGTCGTCATTTACCGACTGCCCAAAATCATGGAGCGGCAGTGGGCGCAGGAATGCGCCGAATTGACCGAAACCCCCCAGGATCCCGGCGAAAAATTCAACTTGGTGGTGCCGCGTTCGCGCTGCTCCAGCTGCGGCCATGTCATACGCTGGTATGAAAACATTCCTGTGGCCAGTTACCTGTTCCTCCGGGGCAAATGCTCGGTGTGCGGCAGCCCTTACGGCCTGCGCTATCCCGTCGTCGAGGCGGTGACGGGCGCGCTGTTTTTCTTTTGTGCATGGCGCTGGGGCTTGTCGCTGACTGCGCTGGCCTGGTGCGGTTTTTCCGCCGCGCTGCTGGCCCTCGCCGTGATCGACTGGGACACGACCCTGTTGCCGGACGACATTACCTTGCCCTTGCTATGGGCCGGCCTGATCGTCGCCGCTCTGCAGTGGAACCCTTCGGTCAGCCTGCCAACCGCCCTGTGGGGCGCGGTTGCCGGCTACCTTTCCCTGTGGCTGGTGTACTGGGCCTTCAAACTGGCGACCGGCAAGGAGGGTATGGGCTATGGCGACTTCAAGCTTTTCGCAGCGCTGGGCGCCTGGTTCGGCTGGCCGGCGCTGGTGCCCATGATCCTGATGGCCTCCGTGATCGGCGCCATCATTGGAATCGCGATGAAGTTTTCCAGCGGATTGCGTGAGGGCGGTTATGTGCCCTTCGGCCCGTTCCTGGCCGGGGCGGGCTTTACGGCCATGGTCTTCGGGCCTCAATCCATCCTGCGGTTTATCGGCCTGTGATGCCATGCGCCGTGCAACTTTGCGCATCGGACTGACCGGCGGCATAGGCAGCGGAAAAAGCACGGTTGCCCGCACCCTGGTGGCCTGTGGCGCGGTGCTGGTGGATGCCGATGCAATCTCCCGCGCGGTCACGGCGGCCGGCGGTGCCGCCGTCAAGGAGATCGCCGAGCGGTTCGGCGCCCATATGATCACGGCCGAGGGCGCGATGGACCGAGACCGGATGCGCCAGCTGGCCTTTGACGATCCGTCCGCCAGGCGGCGGCTGGAGTCCATTGTTCACCCCCTCGTCAGCCGCGAGACCCTGCGGCAATACGAGCAGGCCACCGCCGCCGGCCGAGCCTGCGTGGTGTTCGACGTCCCCTTGCTGGTGGAATCCGGCCGCTGGCGGCAGCAGCTGGACCGGGTGCTGGTTGTGGACTGTGGCGAAGCCACCCAGGTCAGCCGGGTGATGGCCCGCAACGGCTGGCCTCGGGAGGCGGTGGAAAAGGTCATCGCCGGCCAGGCCAGCCGCGCGCAGCGCCTGTCGGCCGCCGACATATGCCTGCACAATGACGGTTTGCCGCTGGAGGCCCTGGACGCCGAGGTGCGGCAGCTTGCCGCGCGCTTCGGGCTATGATGCGCAAACAAACCTCCTCATTGAAGCCGACGAAAACATAGCGCTGTGATTCTTTACGAGTACCCTTTTCACGAACGCATACGCACGTATTTGCGACTTGAACACCTGTTCCGCCGCCTTGGCGAACTGGTGGAACGGGACAGCCCGACGGACCACCACTACGCCATCACGACCATCTTTGAAATCATGGACGTGGGCGCTCGGGCCGACCTCAAGACCGATGTCCTCAAGGACCTTGAGAAACAGAAACACGTGCTCAACGGCTATCGCGGCAACCCGGCCATTTCAGAGGCCGTTCTTGACGAGGTGACCGGCCAGCTCGAAAGCTGCTTTTCCGCCCTGAACAGCCTGCCCGGCAAGGCCGGCCAATCCCTGACCGAAAACGACTGGCTCATGAGCATTCGCAGCCGCGTCGGCATTCCGGGCGGCACCTGTGAATTTGACCTGCCGGCCTATTACGCCTGGCAGCACCTGCAAACCGAGGTGCGTAAGCAGGACCTGCAGCGCTGGATCACCCCGCTGGTACCCCTGGCCGAGTCCATACGCGTGCTGCTGACGCTGCTGCGCGACTCCGGGGCACCGCAAAAAGTGGTGGCGCCGGGCGGCCAGTACCAGCAGACGCTGCCGCAAGGGCGCACTTTCCAGCTCCTGCGCCTGCGCATAGACCCCGCCCTGGGGCTGATCCCCGAAATCAGCGGCAATCGCCTGATTGTGTCCGTGCGCCTCATGCGCCACGGCGATGACGACAGGCTGCATGCCAGCACCGAAGATTCGGCGTTTGAACTGACGCTCTGCTCCTGACCCGCGGACCGGCCGACCATAAGACCCCCTGCCTTGCTGGCTCCCCAGACTTGTCCTGAAACATGCCTGCGATGAAAAAAGAATCCCCACCCGTCAAACTGGTCGTGTGCCCGGGCTGCGGCGGTGAAAGCGTCTACGCGCCCAACAACCCATTTCGCCCGTTTTGCAGCGAACGCTGCAAAAACATAGACCTGGGCGCCTGGGCCAGCGAAGGCTTTCGCCTGCCGGCGGACGCACCGCCCGATGATGAGAATTTTGGCGATCCCAAGCTGCAATAAAATTTGCCGAGGTGCGCGGTGTCACCCGCGTTTCGTGAGAGAGCAAAAAGCAAAAAAACAGAGGGAGCGAAAAATGAGCAAAAAGTCTTTGAGGGCGCCGATCCTGGCCGCGATCATGGTGGCCGCCCTGGCGGCAGGCCATGTCCAGGCGCAGACGGAGCCGGCGCAGGAGGGCGACAAGCCCGCCAAATCCAAATCCAAGTCCAAATCCAAAAAAACCACGGCCAAATCCGCTACGGGCGGCAAAGCCAAATTCCTCAATGGATCCGGCGAAACGCCCGCGCAGCGCACCGCGCGCCTGAAGCGCGAATGCAAGGGTGGTGTGGATGCGGGCGCCTGCTCGGGCTATACGCGCTAACCGGTATTGACCCGGTATGGGAGGCGGCCCGCAGGGGCTACCTATGCCTTAGGTTGCCGGGGTACCCAGCACCTGTTGGAGTTCGCCGCTCTGGTACATCTCCATCATGATGTCTGAGCCGCCAATGAATTCCCCCTTCACATACAGCTGGGGAATGGTGGGCCAGTTACTGAATTCCTTGATGCCCTGACGGATTTCTTCGTCTTCCAGCACATTCACGGTGGCGGGCTTGTTCACGCCGCAGGCCTTGAGGACCTGGATGGCGCGGCCGG
Organism: Polaromonas sp. CT11-55; assembly: GCF_047303325.1. Lineage (NCBI taxonomy): Bacteria > Pseudomonadati > Pseudomonadota > Betaproteobacteria > Burkholderiales > Comamonadaceae > Polaromonas > Polaromonas sp. CT11-55. The sequence continues at coordinate 255,352 of NZ_JBKBEX010000004.1, forward strand.
AGAAACCGCACATGGGGAACTGGGCCGTGCCCTTCATGAAAAGGACCACGTCGCTGGATTTGACGATTTCGGCGATGCGTTGCTGAGTGGGGTCTGTGCTGCTCATGGTGAAAATCCTTTGGGAATCCTTGGGAGGGCCTGAAGCCCGTGCCCGGCCCCGAATCGGGGACAGGTAATGTCAATTAGATGGAATCTGGCTAGCAGAATTCAACAGCCCGATTATCCCGCCGTTTGGCATCCCGCGTGGCCGGCTCACCCGCCAGCCCACAATCCGCCTGAGCAGCGCGCGATGCCGGCCAGGTCCAGCCGGCTTTGGACCTGGTCAAAACCAGCCTGGGCCAGCAGCGCGCATACCGCCTCCGCCTGGTCGTAACCATGCTCCAGCAGCAGCCAGCCGCCCGGCTGCAGGTGGCCGGGCGCCTGCAGGATGATCTCGCGGATGTCGTCCAGCCCGTCCGCACCGGCGGCCAGCGCCGCCAGGGGTTCGTAGGCCAGGGCTTCCAGGTGAGGGTCCGTGCTGGCGATATACGGCGGGTTGCTGACGATCAAGTGAAAGTGTCCACAAACTTTCTCCAGCCAATGGCTTTCGATGAAATCCAGCTGCAGCCCCAGGCGCGCGGCATTGCCGCGGGCCACCTCCAGCGCATCGGTGCTGGCATCCACGGCCGCGACCTTGCCCTGGCGGCCGTCGGCCTGCAGGCTGTGCGCGATGGCCAGCGCGATCGCGCCGCTGCCCGTGCCCAGGTCCAGCACCGCGGGGGCTGGTGGCACGCCGGGCGCGCGCAGGCGCGCCAGCGCCCACTCCACCAGGGTTTCGGTGTCGGGCCGCGGCACCAGCACGCGAGCATCCACCCGCAGCGCCAGGCCGAAAAACTCCTTTTCGCCGACGATGTAAGCCAGGGGCTCCCCGGCGACCCGGCGCAGGCACATGGCGCGGAAATCTTGCGCCGCCTGCTCCGGCAGCACGTCGGTGTCGTGCGCCAGCAGCCAGGCCCGCGCGTCGCCGGGCTTGCCCAGGGCGTGCAGCAGCAGCAACTGGGCGTCCAGGCGGTCCAGACCCAGGGTCTGGGCGGCGGCCAGGGCCTGGGCGCAACTGGGCGCGTTCATGGCGGGGATGCCTTAGAGCCCGCTGTTGGCGGTTTCAAGTTCAGCGAGCTGCTCGGCGCCGCGCGCCACCTGCAGCGCTGTGATCACATCGCCCAGGTCGCCTTCCATGATGGCCAGCAGCTTGTACAGCGTCAGGTTGATGCGGTGGTCGGTCAGCCGCCCCTGCGGGAAGTTGTAGGTGCGTATGCGGTCGCTGCGGTCGCCCGTACCGACCAGGCCCTTGCGCAGGGCCGCGTCCTTGGCGGCGCGCTCCGCTCGGTCTTTTTCATGGATGCGAGCGGTCAGCACCTTGAGCGCCTGGGCCTTGTTGCTGTGCTGGCTGCGGCCTTCCTGGCATTCGGCGACGATGCCGGTCGGGATGTGCGTGATGCGCACGGCCGAGTCGGTTTTGTTGATGTGCTGGCCGCCGGCGCCGCTGGCGCGGTAGGTGTCTATGCGCAGATCGGCCGGGTTGATCTGTATGGCCACGGCCTCGTCGGGTTCTGGCATCACGGCCACGGTGCAGGCGCTGGTATGGATGCGGCCCTGGGTTTCGGTGGCGGGCACGCGCTGCACGCGGTGGCCGCCCGATTCAAAGCGCAGCTTGCCGTAGACGCCCACGCCCATGGCATCGGCAGCACCCTCAATGCGCAGCACCACCTCCTTGTAGCCGCCCAGCTCGCTCGGCGACTCGCTGATGATCTCGACCTGCCAGCGGTTGCGCTCGGCAAAGCGGGTGTACATGCGGAACAGGTCGCCCGCAAACAGTGCCGACTCGTCGCCACCCGTGCCCGCGCGGATTTCCACAAAGGCCGGGCGCACATCGTCCGGGTCCTTGGGAATCAGCATCAGCTGCAGGGCTTCGTCGATCTGCGCGATGTCGGCCTTGGCCGCGGCGATCTCTTCCTCGGCCATGGCGGCCATCTCGGGATCGTCCTTGGCCTCGGCCAGCATGCTTTCAGCGCCGGCCAGGTCGGCCTCGCGGCCGGTCAGCCGCATGTACTGCTCAGCCACCACGCTGGCTTCGGCATGTTCGCGGGTCAGGGCGCGAAATCGGTCCAGGTCGCTGACCACGTCGCTGGCGGATAGCAGCGCGTCCAGCTCGTGCAGCCGTAAAAGCTGGCGGTCCAGGGTTTGGCGAAGAAAGGGTTTCATGAGTGTGGGGGCGGAAAGGCCGGAAGAGGGGGCCGCAAGGCCGTCAATAAAGCCGCCGGCTGGCGCCGGCGCGAGACTATCAGCGCAGGGGCGTGCGCTAACGCTCTTTGTCGTCGGACTGGATTTTGGGCAGCTGGCCGCGCAAAAACAGCCTGGAAACGGCCTGCGCCGTGGCCTCACGGCTGCTGGCGTCGCCCGCGTGCAGCTCGGCCAGCGTGCCGTGCAGCATCTTCTGGGTCAGGCCGCGGGTCAAGGCTTCCAGCACCGTGTCTATGGGCTCGCCCTTGGCCAGCAGTTTTTTGGCCCGCACGATCTCGGCGGCGCGCCATTCGTCGGTCTGCGCATTGAGCTGCTGGATCAGCGGCACGCTGCGGCGCTGGCCCAGCCAGTGCATGAAGTTCTGCACGCCGGCGTCGATGATGACCTCGGCCTGCGCCACGGCGGCCTTGCGGCTGTCCTTGCCGGTCTGCACCACGTGCGCCAGGTCATCCACCGTGTAGAGATAGATGTCGGGCAGGGCCTTGACTTCGGGTTCGATGTCGCGTGGCACGGCCAGGTCGACCATGAACATGGGGCGGTGCTTGCGCAGCTTGACGGCGCGCTCCACCGCACCCAGGCCGATGATGGGCAGCGTGCTGGCGGTGCAACTGATCACCGCGTCGAATTCGTGCAGGCGGCTGGGTAAATCGGCCAGGCGCATGACTTCGGCACCAAAGCGGCCTGCCAGCTTTTCGCCGCGCTCCAGCGTGCGGTTGGCGATCGCCATGGCCTTGGGGTTTTTGGCGGCGAAGTGGGTGGCCGCCAGGTCGATCATCTCGCCGGCGCCGACAAACAGGACCTTGATGTCGCTCAGGTTCTCAAACAGCTGGCCGGCCAGGCGAACGCTGGCCGCCGCCATGCTGATGCTGTGCGCGCCGATTTCGGTGCTGCTGCGCACTTCCTTGGCCACGGCGAAGGAACGCTGGAACAGCTGGTGCAGTGTGGTGCCCATTGCACCGGCGTCTTCGGCGGCGCGCACCGCATCTTTCATCTGCCCCAGGATTTGCGGCTCGCCCAGCACCATGGAGTCCAGGCCGCTGGCCACGCGAAAGGCATGGCGGGCGACCTGGTCGCCCTGCAGCGTGTAGGCATGTGAGCGCAGCAGGGCGGGCGAGACGCCGCCGTTGTGCGCCAGCCACTCCAGCGTGTGGTCCAGGTCGGTTTTGTCGCCGGCGCAGTAGATTTCGGTGCGGTTGCAGGTCGAGAGCAGCGTCGCCTCGGGTTGGCGCGCCAGCGAGGCGCGCAGGCCGCGCAAAGTGGGCTCGATCTGGTCCAGGGCGTAGGCGAATCGCCCGCGCAAATCGAGCGGTGCGGTGTTATGGTTTAGCCCAAGGGCCCAGACTGACATTCCCGGATTATAAAATTGAAGCGGCCGGGCCGGCGCGAAGCCCTGACAATCGCCCTGATAGCCCTTTTGAGGACCTGTTTTGGCGCCTTCCCGGCGCTTTCCCGGGATCTCCAACCATCCGCAAGCGCATGACCTTTTACCTGCTGGCCAATCACCTGCTCAATTTTGTCCTGCCGGCCGCCGCCGTCGCGCTGCTGCTGGTCTTGTCCAGCCGTGTCTTTGGCGGCGTATTCAGGTCAAGCCGGCCCCTCGCCGCAGCCTGGTGGGCGCAGACGGCGATTGTTTTTGCCGCGAATGTGGCGGTGCTGGTCCTGGGCCTGGTGTTTTTTGGCCGGGACGGGAAGATGATGACCTACGCCGCGATGGTGGCCAGCGCTGCCGTCTGCCAGTGGATATTGCTGGGCGCCTGGCGGGCTTGAAGGCCTAGTCGGGCTTGAAGAGGTTCACCGCGTCCGTGATGATGCCGTCGGTGCCCAGCGCCAGCAGCCTTTTTACATTGGCCTCGTCGTTCACCGTGTAGCTCAGTAGCCTGAATCCGGCTTTTTTGGCCTGCGCCACGGTGTCGGCGTTCCACAGCTTGTGGTTGCAGACAATGGCCACGCAGCCCAGCCGGGTCGCCGTTTCCAGCCAGTGGGCCGGCAGTTCGTCGAGCAGCAGGCCGCGCGGCAACTGGGGCTGGGCAGCGCGGGCTGCTTCCAGTGACGGCGGTTGGAAAGAGGTCAGCAGCGGCGGAACGGCCGTTCCCTGCCACAGCCGGGCCGCTTCGTTGGCGACGACGCTTCCGGTATGGGCCTCCGCGCCCGGCGTGGGCTTGATCTCGATATTCAGGAAATAGGCGTTGTCCAGGCAGTATCGGGCGATGCGCTCAAAGCTGGGCAGGCCTTCGGCGGCAAAGGCCGGCGAATGCCAGCTGCCCGCGTCCAACTCTGCCAGCGCTTCCCAGGTCAACTCGCCTGCCACGCCCTTGCCGTTGCTGGTGCGTTCCAGCGTCGCGTCGTGCAGCAAAAACGGGATGCCGTCGGCGCTGAGCTTCACATCGCACTCGAACATACGGTAGCCGTGGCGGGCGCCCAGCATGAAGGAGGCCAGGGTGTTTTCAGGCGCCAGCTTGCCGGCGCCGCGGTGCGCCACCCATCGGGGATAAGGCCAATTGGCGGCGGTCACGGGATTCGTCATGGTCTTCTCGGGAACTGCAAAAGCTGCGCAAACTGCGGAAATTGAAAGATTACAGGCGTTTTCCGGTATCCGCGTCAAACCAGTGCAGGCGGTCGGCGCGCGGCGCGACGTGGATGGTCGCGCCGATTTCGGGTGCCGTCGACAGGCTTTCATCGGTGCGCACGATGAGGGCTTCGCCGCCCATGCGGCAGTACACCAGCCGTTCGGCGCCCAGCATTTCAATCGTGTCGACCTGCACGGCCCAGCCGGTGGCGCCCACCGTCAGGTGCTCGGGCCGTATGCCCAGGATGGCGCCCGGCTTGCCGCCGAAGTCGGCATTCGGCGCCTGCTTGAGCAGGTTCATGGGAGGCGAGCCCATGAAGCTCGCCACAAAGGTGGTGGCGGGGCGGTTGTAGACCTCTTCGGGTGTTCCGAACTGCTCCATGCGGCCCGCGTTCATCACCATCATGCGCTGCGCCAGCGTCATGGCCTCGACCTGATCGTGCGTGACGAAGAGCGAGGTGATGCCGAGCTCGCGGTGCAGCTTCTGGATCTCCAGGCGTGTCTGCACGCGCAGCTTGGCGTCCAGGTTGGACAGCGGCTCGTCGAACAGAAATACCTGCGGCTGGCGCACGATGGCGCGGCCCATGGCCACGCGCTGGCGCTGTCCGCCCGAAAGCGCGCGGGGCTTGCGGTCCAGCAGGTGGCCCAGCTCCAGGATCCTGGCGGCCTTGTCGACGCGCGTCTTGATCTCGTCCTTGGGCACCTTGGCGATCTTCAGGCCGTAGGCCATGTTGTCGAAGACGCTCATGTGCGGGTAAAGCGCATAGTTCTGGAACACCATGGCGATGTCCCGCTCGGAAGGCTCCAGCTGGTTGACGACCTTGCCGCCTATGGAGATCTGCCCGTCGCTGACTTCTTCCAGGCCGGCCACCATGCGCAGCAGGGTGGATTTGCCGCAGCCCGAGGGCCCGACGATCACGATGAATTCGTGGTCGGCGATGTCGGCGTTCACGCCGTGCAGCACCTGCAGCGCGTCCTTGCCGGAGCCGTAGCGCTTGATGACGTTGTTGAATTGGAGTGAAGCCATTGAGATAACCTGTGTTGGATTTAATTCAAGCGGACGCCGCGGAACCGGCTTTGCCGGGCCGCTGGCGGCGCCCCCTGGGGGGAGGCGCCGAAGGCGCTTCGGGGGAGGATCATTTCTCGGTGTCGACCAGGCCCTTGACGAACCATTTCTGCATCAGCACCACCACCAAAGCGGGTGGCAGCATGGCCAGGATGGCGGTCGCCATGACCACGTTCCATTCGTTCTGGCCGTCGCCGCCGGCGATCATGCGTTTGATGCCCACGACCACCGGGTACATGTCTTCACTGGTCGTGGCCAGCAGCGGCCAGAGGTACTGGTTCCAGCCATAGATGAACTGGATGACAAACAGCGCCGCGATCGAGGTCTTGGACAGCGGCAGCAGCACGTCGAAGAAAAAGCGCATCGGGCTGGCGCCGTCCATGCGCGAGGCCTCGGTCAGCTCTTCGGGCACCGTCAGGAAGAACTGGCGGAACAGGAAAGTCGCCGTCGCCGAGGCGATCAGCGGCACGGTCAGGCCCGCGTAGGTGTTGAGCATGTTCAGGTCCGACAGCACCTTGTAGGTGGGAAGGATCCGCACCTCCACCGGCAGCATGAGCGTCACGAAGATGGCCCAGAAGCAGGTCTTCTTGAAAGGGAAGCGGAAGTACACGATGGCAAAGGCCGACAGCAGCGAGATGGCGATCTTGCCGATGGCGATTACCAGCGCCGTGACCAGGCTGACCCACATCATGTGCGCCACCGGCGCGTTGGAGCCGGTGGCGGACTCGCGCCCGAACAGTGCGGCCTTGTAGCTGTCGAGCATATTGGTGCCCGGCAGCAGCGGCATGGGCGCCTGCACGATTTCCTGCGCTGTGTGGGTGGAGGCCACGAAGGCCAGATAGAGCGGGAAGGCGACGATGAAGACGCCCAGCATCACCACCACATGGGCCAGGATGCCGTGGGTGCCGCGTTTTTCAACCATGGTGGGCTCCCGTCGTATTTTTTGTTTTCATCAGTATTGGACTTTCTTCTCGACGTAGCGGAACTGGATGACCGTCAGGGCCACCACGATCACCATCAGCACCACCGACTGCGCGGCCGAGCCGCCCAGGTCCAGGGCCTTGAAGCCGTCGTAGTACACCTTGTAGACCAGGATGGCCGTGTCCTTGCCAGGGCCGCCCTGGGTGGCGGCGTCGACGATGGCGAAGGTGTCGAAGAAGGCGTAGACCACGTTGATGACCAGCAGGAAGAACGTGGTGGGCGACAGCAGCGGGAACTGGATGGTCCAGAAACGGCGCCAGGGCCGGGCGCCGTCGATCGCGGCCGCCTCGATCAGCGACTTCGGGATGGACTGCAGGCCCGCCAGGAAGAACAGGAAGTTGTAGGAAATCTGCTTCCAGACGGAAGCCATCACGATCAGCGTCATGGCGTGGCCGGAGTCCAGCAGGTGGTTCCAGTTGATGCCGATCTTGCCCAGGGCATAGGCCACCACGCCCAGCGAGGGCGAGAACATGAACACCCACAGCACGGCGGCCACGGCGGGCGCCACCGCGTAGGGCAGTACCAGCATGGTCTTGTAGAACATGCCGCCGCGCGTGATGCGGTCGGCGAAAACCGCCAGCACCAGCGACAGGCTGATGCCTATGCCGGCCACCATCACCGAGAAAAACGCGGTCGTCTTGAAGGACTCCACATAACTCGGGTCTTCCAGCAGTTGCCGGAAGTTGGCCAGGCCGACGAATTCGATGGAGGTGCCGAAGGCATCCTGCTGCTGCAGCGACTGCAGCAGGGCCTGCGCCGCGGGCCAGAAGAAGAACACCAGGATGACTGCCATTTGCGGCAGCAGCAGCAGCCAGGGCAGCCAGCTGGATCGAAAGACAACGCGTTTTTCCATAAGGCCTTCTAGTGGGCAGAAATTTGGGAGCGCCTAAACATAAAACCCGCCTGGTCTTCCCTTGTCAGGCAGAGAGATCAGGCGGGCCGAGTGTAGCCCGCCGGGCGGGCTTGCGCTGTCTCTTGCGTGATCAGTTCTTGTTGGCCTTTTGGAAGCGCTCAAGCTGCTCGTTGCCGCGCTTGACGATGGAATCCAGCGCTTCCTTGGCCGTCTTCTTGCCGCTCCAGACCTGCTCGAGTTCTTCGTCCTCGATCGCGCGTATCTGGACGTAGTTGCCCAGGCGGATGCCGCGGCTCTTGTCGGTCACCTTGCGAATCATCTGTGTGACCGCGACGTCGGTGCCCGGATTCTGTTTGTAGAAGCCGGATTTTTCGGTCAAGTCGTACGAAGCCATCGTGACGGGCAGGTAACCGGTGCGCTTGTGGCTGGCCGACTGCACTTCAGGGGTCGAAATGAAGCTGAAGAACTTGGCGACGCCTTTGTATTCGGCTGGCTTTTTGCCCGACATGACCCAGAGGCTGGCGCCGCCGATCACGGTGTTCTGCGGTGCGCCGGGAACATCCTGGTAATAAGGCAGCGGGGCCAGGCCGTAGGCGAACTTGGCATTCTTGGCCACGTTGCCGTAAAAGCCCGACGAGGTGTTGATCATGGCGCACTCGCCCGACACAAAGCTGGCTTCCGGCACATTGCCGCGACCCTTGTAGACGAAGAGGCCCTGCTTGGCCATGTTGGCCAGGTTTTCGATGTGGCGCACGTGCAGCGGCGAATCCACCTTCAGGCGCGCATCCATGCCTTGCAGGCCGTTGGCCTTGGTGGCGAATTCGACGTTGTGCCAGGCCGAGAAACTTTCCACCTGCGTCCAGTTCTGCCAGGCGGTCGTGAAGGGGCACTTATGGCCGGATGCCTTCAATTTTGCGGCGGCGTTGACGACTTCAGGCCAGGTGACGGGTGCCTTGTCGGTCGGCAGGCCGGCCGCCTTGAAGGCGTCCTTGTTGAAATAGAAGATGGTGGTGGAGCTGTTGAACGGGAAGCTCAACATCTGGCCGTTAGGCGCGGTGTAGTAGCCGGCGACGGCGGGGATGTAGGCTTTCGGGTCGAATTTTTCTCCCGCGTCCTGCATGATCTTGCCGACCGGGACGATGGCGCCCTTGCTGGCCTGCATGGTGGCGGTGCCGACTTCGAACACCTGCAGGATGTGGGGCGCGTTGCCGGCGCGGAAGGCCGCGATGGCGGCGGTCATGGATTCGTCGTAGCTGCCCTTGAAGGTGGGCACCACCTTGTATTCCTTCTGGCTTTCGTTGAACTGCTTGGCCAGGTCGTTGACCCATTCGCCGTTGACCGCCACCATGGAGTGCCACCACTGGATTTCGACTTGCGCCTGGCTGGCCAAAGGCATGCACAGGCCTAGGGCCGCAAAAGCAAAGGCGGAAAGACGGTTTTTCATTAAAACTCCTGGGATTTGGGCGCGAACAGGCGCGCCAAGTTAAACGGGACAGTCTAGAAACTGTTTATGACACGTGGATTTAAGCGATTTGGGAGATGCCCGGCAAGCGGGATTTCCATAAGACGACTTAGGACCGGTGCGGGCAGAACCCCAAATGGTGCGCTGCGGTAATATAGGGCAACAGCGCTGGACACGGGTCTGAAGCCGCTGGCTTTTCACGATGAACGCCCCTACCACACTCCAAGAACTCCATGTCTTTGCCGGTGACGCAAAGGCCGGCGAAGCCCGCATCCGCGAAATTCCCTATAACTACACCTCGTTTTCCGACCGCGAGGTGGTGATACGCCTGCTCGGCGAACGCGCCTGGGACCTGCTGAACCGGCTTCGCGACGAGCGCCGCACGGGCCGTTCCGCGCGCATGCTGTATGAAGTGCTGGGCGACATCTGGGTGGTGCAGCGCAACCCCTATTTGCAAGACGACCTGCTGGACAACCCCAAGCGGCGCAAGCTGCTGGTCGACGCCTTGCAGCACCGGCTGGCCGAGGTGGAAAAGCGCCGCACGCCGGAGGCCGACCCGCAGCGCGATGCCATCGTGGGCGAATTGCTGGACGCCGCCCGCGCAGCGGTCATCCGCTTTTACACATCCTTCAGCGAGATGTACGACCTTCGCCGGCTGGCCGAACGCAAGCTGCGCAAGCTGACCCGCCACGACAACATCAAGTTTGACGGCCTCTCGCGGGTCTCCCACGTCACCGACGCGACCGACTGGCGCGTCGAATACCCCTTTGTGGTCCTCACGCCTGACACCGAAGTGGAAATGGCCGGCCTGGTCAAGGCCTGCATCGAACTGGGCCTGACCATAGTCCCGCGCGGCGGCGGCACCGGCTACACCGGCGGGGCGATCCCGCTGACCTGGAAGTCGGCCGTCATCAACACCGAAAAACTCGAGGCCATGACCGAGGTCGAAATGCTCTCGCTGCCCGGCGTCGACAAGCCGGTCGCGACCATCTGGACGGAAGCCGGCGTGGTCACCCAGCGCGTGGCCGATGCGGCCGAGCGCGGCGGCTTTGTGTTCGCGGTCGACCCGACCTCCGCCGAAGCCTCCTGCATAGGCGGCAACATCGCGATGAATGCCGGCGGCAAAAAGGCCGTGCTTTGGGGCACCGCCCTGGACAACCTGGCCTCCTGGCGCATGGTCACGCCCGAGGCGACCTGGCTGGAGGTCACGCGCGTGGGCCACAACCTGGGCAAGATCCACGACGCCGACATGGCCAGCTTCGAGCTGCAGTATTTTGAGGCAGACGGCAAGACGCCGCTGCGCCGCGAGCGGCTGGATATTCCCGGCAAGTCCTTTCGCAAGGAAGGGCTGGGCAAGGACGTCACCGACAAGTTCCTCAGCGGCCTGCCGGGCATCCAGAAGGAAGGCTGTGACGGCCTGATCACCAGCGCGCGCTGGATCGTGCACCGCATGCCGGCGCACACGCGCACCGTTTGCATGGAGTTCTTCGGCAACGCCAAGGACGCGGTGCCCAGCATTGTCGAGATCAAGGACTTCATGTTCGCCGAGCAAAAGCGCGGCGGAGCCATCCTGGCCGGCCTGGAGCACCTGGACGACCGATACCTGCGTGCCGTCGGCTATGCCACCAAGTCCAAGCGCGGCGGCCTGCCCAAGATGGTGCTGATCGGCGATATCGCCGGCGACGACGCCGATGTGGTGGCCCGTGCCACCAGCGAGATCGTGCGCATCGCCAACTCGCGCAGCGGCGAGGGTTTTATCGCCATCAGCGCCGAGGCGCGCAAGAAGTTCTGGCTGGACCGCAAGCGCACGGCGGCGATTTCCAAACACACCAACGCCTTCAAGATCAACGAGGACGTCGTCATTCCGCTGCCGCGCATGGCCGAGTACACCGACGGCATCGAGCAGATCAACATCGAGCTGAGCCTGCGCAACAAGATCAAGCTGTGCGACGAGCTCGAGGCCTTTTTCCTCCAGGGCAGCCTGCCTCTGGGCAAATCGGACGATGCCAACGACATTCCGTCGGCCGAATTGCTTGAAGACCGCGTCGCCCAGGCGCTGGCGCTGGTGGCCGAGGTGCGTACGCTCTGGTCCGGCTGGCTGGAGGGTGTGGTCACCCTGTTCCCGCAGCTGCAGGACCATTCACTGCGCGCCAGCTGGAAAACCCAGATACGCGCTCCGTTGCAGGCGATCTTTTCGGGCGGCGCGTTCCTGCCTATCCTGGAAGAATGCACGGCGATCCACAAGCGCGTGCTCAAGGGCCGCGTGTGGGCGGCGCTGCACATGCACGCCGGCGACGGCAATGTGCACACCAACCTCCCGGTTAACAGCGACGACTACGAGATGCTGCAGACCGCGCACGAAGCCGTGGCGCGCATCATGGTGCTGGCCCGTTCGCTGGACGGTGTGATTTCCGGCGAGCACGGCATAGGCATTACCAAGCTGGAGTTCCTGACCGATGAGGAACTGCGGCCCTTCACCGAATACAAGCAGAAGGTCGACCCGCAAGGGCGCTTCAACAAGGGCAAGCTCCTGCGAAACCAGGGGCACCTTGGCAGGGAGGGTCAAGGGCTTCAGGCCGATTTGACCAATGCCTACACGCCCAGCTTCGGCTTGATGGGGCACGAGTCGCTGATCATGCAGCAGTCCGACATAGGCGCCATCGCCGACAGCGTGAAGGACTGCCTGCGCTGCGGCAAATGCAAGCCGGTGTGCGCCACCCACGTGCCGCGCGCCAACCTGCTGTACAGCCCGCGCAACAAGATCCTGGCGACCTCGCTGCTGGTGGAAGCCTTCCTGTATGAAGAGCAGACCCGGCGCGGCGTGAGCATCAAGCACTGGGAGGAGTTCGAGGACGTGGCCGACCACTGCACGGTCTGCCACAAATGCCTGACCCCCTGCCCGGTGGACATCGACTTCGGCGAAGTGTCGATGAACATGCGCAACCTGCTGCGCAAGATGGGGCAGAAGTCCTTCCGGCCCGGCAACGCCGCCGCCATGTTCTTCCTGAACGCGACCAGCCCGCAGACCATCAAGTTCATGCGCGGCGCCATGGTGGACGTGGGTTTCAAGGCCCAGCGCCTGGCCAACGACCTGCTGCGCCGGCTGGCGCGCAAGCAGACGGCGCTGCCGCCGGCCACGGTCGGCAAGGCGCCCGTGAAAGAGCAGGTGATCCACTTCATCAACAAGAAGATGCCGGGCGGCCTGCCCAAGAAGACCGCGCGCGCGCTGCTGGACATCGAGGACAAGGACTACGTCCCCATCATCCGCAACCCGAAAAGCACGACCTCCGAAACCGAGGCCGTGTTCTATTTCCCGGGTTGCGGCTCCGAGCGGCTGTTCAGCCAGGTCGGCCTGGCGACGCAGGCCATGCTATGGCACGCGGGTGTGCAGACCGTGCTTCCGCCGGGCTATCTGTGCTGCGGCTACCCGCAGCGCGGCAGCGGCCAGTTCGACAAGGCCGAAAAAATCATCACCGACAACCGGGTGCTGTTCCACCGCGTGGCCAACACGCTGAACTACCTGGACATCAAGACCGTGGTGGTCAGCTGCGGCACCTGCTATGACCAGCTGCAGGGCTATGAGTTCGAGAAAATCTTCCCGGGCTGCCGCATCATCGACATCCACGAGTACCTGCTCGAAAAAGGCATCACCCTGCGTACCGGCCAACCCGGCGCCGGCTACCTCTACCACGACCCCTGCCACAGCCCCATGAAGCTGCAGGAGCCGATGAAAACCGTCAAGGCGCTGATGGGCGACAACGTGCTCAAGAATGAGCGCTGCTGCGGTGAGTCGGGCACACTGGGCGTCACCCGCCCCGACATCTCGACGCAGATCCGCTTTCGCAAGGAAGAAGAGCTGCGCAAGGGCGAAGCCGCACTGCGGGCGTCCGGCGCGGTGGCTGAAAGCGCCAATGTGAAGATACTCACCAGTTGCCCGAGCTGCCTGCAAGGGCTCTCGCGCTACGGCGACGACCTGCAGAACGGGCTGCTCGAGGCGGACTACATCGTCGTCGAAATGGCCAACCAGATCCTGGGCAAGGAATGGCTGCCGGCCTATGTGGAGGCGGCCAACCACGGCGGCATCGAGCGCGTGCTGGTCTAGGACGGCCAGCACCGGATGTCAACAGAGATATTGCCAAAACCATGACGGCCGGCCTGTCCGGCCCGTCCTTTTCAGAAAGCAGTTCCCCATGGCAGGCCTTCAACCCGGCTCCCCGACGCCCACGGCGCTGACGGTTCACAGCCAGTCGCGCGTGCTTGAAATCGCGTTTTCCGACGGCGCCGAGTTCCGGATTCCGTTTGAACTCATGCGCATCTACTCACCGTCCGCCGAGGTGCAGGGCCACGGCCCCGGCCAGGAAATCCTGCAGACCGGTAAGCGCGAGGTGACGGTGGTCGAGCTCGAGCCCATAGGCAACTACGCGGTCAAGCCGGTGTTTTCGGACGGCCACGAGAGCGGGATTTTTTCCTGGGACTACCTCTACCACCTGGGCGCCGAGCAAAACCGCCTCTGGGACGACTACCAGCGGCGCCTGCAGGCCGCCGGTGTGGACCGCGACGCGCCCATGTCCCAGGCTGGCGGGCACGGCTGCGCCAGCCACTGATGGCGCGAGCCGCGCGAGTCCCTTTGCCGCGCTGTGCCGGGCGATCAAAGCCCGCATCGCAGCACTGTTGTTTTTCCAGCATAAAAGCCTGCAATAAGCCCGCAATGTCCCGCGTCAGCCCAGGGTTGTCGCAGCTATTCCCCGCTTTGCCCCCTAGCATTCACCTATGAGCAGCACCCATTTCGGTTTCGAATCCGTCGACGAGCAGGACAAGGCGCGCCGCGTGCGCGGCGTCTTCGATTCCGTGGCGCCCAAGTACGACGTGATGAACGACCTGATGTCCATGGGCCTGCATCGCGCCTGGAAGGCCTACACCGTGCTGGTGGCCAACGTCAAGGAGGGCTACCAGGTGCTGGACATCGCCGGCGGCACGGGCGACCTGGCGCTGGCCTTTGCCCCCAAGGTGGGCAGCACCGGGCGTGTGGTGCACACCGACATCAACGAGGCCATGCTGCGCGAAGGCCGCAACCGGCTGCTGGACGCCGGCGTGAACCTGCCGACGCTGGTCTGCGATGCCGAGCACCTGCCTTTTCCCGATGCGAGTTTCGACGTGGTGACCGTGGCCTTCGGCCTGCGCAACATGACGCACAAGGAAGACGCGCTGCGCGAGATGAACCGCGTGCTCAAGCCCGGCGGCAAGCTGCTGGTGCTCGAATTCTCCAAAGTGGCCAGGCCGCTGGAAAAGATTTATGACTGGTACTCCTTCAAGGTCCTGCCCCGGCTGGGCAAGCTGGTGGCCAACGACGACTCAAGCTACCAGTACCTCGCCGAGTCCATCCGCATGCACCCGGGCCAGGAAGAACTCAAAGCCCTGATGCGTAAAGGTGGTTTCGGCCATGTGGACTATCACAACATGACGGGCGGCGTAGTGGCATTGCATGTTGGAATCAAGTGCTGAAGTGTTGAAGTGTGATTAAGGAGACGATATGAAGATCTGGTCCGCAATTCTTTCCACCGTGCTGGTCACGGCCATGGCCCTGGCAGGCACGTCGGCCGAGGCCAAGCGCCTGGGTGGGGGCAAGTCCTTCGGCAAGCAGTCGTCCAATGTCACGCAACGCGAGGCGGCGCCCGCCGGCGCCGGTTCCGCCACCAATTCCGCCGCCAAGCCGGCCACCCCCGCCGCAGCGCCCGCGCAGGCGCCAAAGCGCCCCTGGGGCGCGATGCTGGGCGGCCTGGCCGCCGGCCTGGGCCTGGCCTGGCTGGCTTCCTCGCTGGGCCTGGGCGGCGCCTTCGGCCAGATCATGCTGTTCGCCCTGCTGGCGCTGGTGGTCATGCTGGTGATTGGCTTTGTCATGCGCAGGCTCAAGGGCGGGGCGGCCAATGCGCCCGGCGCGGCGTCCGGCCAGGCGCCTTTCGCCTTCCAGGGCGCGGGCAATGCCACCACCCCCAAGAACTACAGCCCCGAAAACGTCGGCAACGATGCGTCCGCGCGCCCCTGGGAGCGCAGCAGCATGGCTTTCGACGCCAACAAATACGACGCGGCCGCGCCTGCCGCGGGCGGCTCCATGATCGGCTCTGCCCTGCTGGGTTCGCAGTCCTGGGGCGTTCCGGCCGGCTTTGATGCCGAAGGCTTCCTCAAGGCCAGCAAAGCCAACTTCGTGACACTACAGGATGCCTGGGACCGCTCCGACATCCAGAGCCTGCGCGCCATGATGACCGACGACATGCTCGAGCAGATCAAGACCCAGCTCGCCGACCGCGAATCGCACACCGGCGGCCAGGTCAACAAGACCGAGGTCGTGATGCTGGACGCCCAACTGCTGGGCATAGAGGAACTGAGCGACGTCTACATGGCCAGCGTGGAGTTCTCCGGCATGATCCGCGAAGACGCCTCCGCCGGCGCCAGCCCCTTCCGCGAAGTCTGGAATATGACCAAACCCCGCAACGGCGGCAGCGGCTGGCTGGTCGCCGGGGTGCAAGCGCTCCAGTAATCGGTTGGAAGGCGCGGCTTCCCATTCAAGCAGGGGCCGCGGAACCGGCTTTGCCGGGCCGCAGGCGCAGCGGCCCCCTCGGGGGGAAGGAAGCGACACGAAGTGCGCGACCGTGGGGGCCATGTCAGAATCGGGGACGTATGAATACCACCACGTCCCCTTTTTCATTTCTGGAATCCATCGCCACCCGCTTTCAGCCTCCCGCCTGGGTGGTCGATGAGGGGCAGCAGCGGCTGGTGCTGTTCCTGAACCATGTGCTGATGCAGGAAAAGCAGGCGCAGGACCGCCTGTTGCGGCAAAAGGGGCGCGTGGTGCACCTGCGCTGGGGGCTGTTTTCGATCGACCTGGTGGTCACGCCCGCGGGCCTGGTGGACCGGGCGGCGCCCGGCGCTAAATCAGATCTCACACTGGCCGTCGCCACCGAGTCGCCCCTCACCGTCGTGCAATCGGTCCTGGCCGGCAAGCCGCCGCCGGTCAAGATCGAAGGCGACGTGCAGCTCGCGGCCGAACTCGGCTGGCTGGCCGAAAACCTGCGCTGGGATGCCGAGGAAGACTTGTCGCGCCTGATCGGCGACGCACCCGCCCACGCGGTGGCCGACGCCGGGCGCCGGCTGTTTGAAGGACTCAAGCAGTTCCTCGCCAGGACACCGCTGGCTCCGACTCCGGCTTCGTCCGGCGTCGCCACGCAGGCGGCGCCCGCAAGCCCCGTGGCGGGTGAGGGAGCACCGACCGCCAAGGCGTCTGCATGACCCGGCTTTTCCGCGGGGTCTTCATCGTCTGGACCGTGCTGCGGTTCGGGCTGGACGAACTGGTGCTCTCCAGTTTCCAGCGCCCGGGGGTGCGCCTGCTGACGCGCATTGTTTCCGTTGGTCGCAACCTGAAGGCGCCGCGCGGCGAGCGCCTGCGCGAAGCCCTCGAAAGCCTGGGCCCCATCTTTGTCAAATTCGGCCAGGTGATGTCCACCCGCCGCGACCTGCTGCCGCCCGATATCGCCGACGAGCTGGCCCGCCTGCAGGACAGGGTGCCGCCGTTTGACTCCGCCGTGGCGGTGGCCATCATCGAAAAAGCCTTCGGCCGGCCGCTGGACCGCATCTTTGCGAGCTTCGAGCAAACGCCGGTTGCCAGCGCCTCCATCGCCCAGGTGCACTTCGCCACCCTGCCGAACGGGCGCGAGGTGGCCGTCAAGGTGCTCAGGCCCAACATGCTGCCCGCCATCGAGAAAGACCTGGCACTGATGCACATGATGGCCGGCTGGGTGGAGGGCGCTTCGGCCGACGGCAAGCGCCTCAAGCCCCGCGAGGTGGTCGCCGAGTTCGACAAATACCTGCACGACGAGCTGGACCTGCTGCGCGAAGCGGCCAATGCGGCCCAGCTGCGCCGCAACATGCAGGACCTGGACCTGGTCATGATTCCCGAGATGGTCTGGGACTTCTGCATGCCCGACGTGATGGTGATGGAGCGCATGAAGGGCGTTCCCATCAGCCAGGTGCAGCGCCTGCTGGATGCCGGCGTGGACATGAAAAAACTGGCGCGCGACGGTGTCACCATTTTCTTCACCCAGGTCTTTCGCGACGGTTTTTTCCATGCCGACATGCACCCGGGCAACATCCAGGTGAGCCTGGCGCCGGAAACCTTCGGCCGTTACATCTCGCTGGACTTCGGCATCGTGGGCACGCTGACTGAGGTCGACAAGGAATACCTGGCGCAGAACTTCAGCGCCTTCTTCCAGCGCGACTACAAGCGGGTGGCCGAGCTGCACCTCGAATCCGGCTGGGTGCCTCCCGAAACCCGGGTTGACGAGCTGGAAGCCGCCATACGCGCCTGCTGCGAACCCTATTTCGACCGGCCGTTGCGGGAAATCTCGCTGGGGCTGGTGCTGATGCGGCTGTTTCAGACATCGCGGCGCTTTCACGTGGAAATCCAGCCCCAGCTGGTGCTGCTGCAAAAAACCTTGCTCAACATCGAAGGCCTGGGGCGGGAACTGGACCCCGACCTGGACCTCTGGAGTACCGCCAAGCCCTTCCTCGAGAAGTGGATGCTGGAGCAGGTGGGGCCCGAAAAACTGCTGGCGCAGCTCAAGGCCGAGGCGCCGGCCTATGCCAAGCTGCTGCCGGGCCTTCCGCGCCTCTTGTCGCAGTACCTCAAATCTTCGCCCGGCCTGCAGCGGCGGGAGATTGAGGAGCTGTTGCTCGAACAAAAACGCACCAACAAGCTGTTGCAAAACGTGATTTACGGCGGCCTGGGCTTTGTTTTGGCGTTGGTGGCCATGCAGCTGGTGCAGGTGCTGCGGTTCCGCTGGTTCTGAGCTTGACGGGCCCCCAACGGCCTATAATTGAGAGCTTTGCACCCGGGATGCCTTTCCCGGGCAAATTCCCCGGGTATTCCTGGGAATACCCCCTCAAAGCCTTAAGCACTATGCCAATCTACGCCTATAAATGCGAGTCCTGCGGGCATGCCAAGGACGTTCTGCAAAAAATCTCCGATGCGCCGCTCACCGTGTGCCCGCAATGCGGCGCGCCCGCGTTCAAAAAGCAGGTCACGGCCGCGGGTTTCCAGCTCAAGGGTTCGGGCTGGTATGTGACGGATTTTCGCGGCGGCAACAGCACTGGCGTGGCCGCGCCCAAGACTGAGGGCGGCGAAGCCGGCACGGCCAACGGCAAGAGCGCGGACAGCAAGCCGGCCGACTCCAGCCCCGCCGCGCCGGCAAGCACCGCGGCAGCTCCCGCTCCGGCCGCACCCGCCAAGGCTTCGGCCGGCGATTCTTCTTCCAAGTCTTCTTCGTGATGGCATCCATTCGCCGATGGCTTCTGGCCGGACTCCTGGTGCTGGTGCCTCTGGCGATCACGCTGTGGGTGCTCGACTGGATCGTCGGCACGCTGGACCAGACGCTCTTGATCCTGCCGGGCGCCTGGCACCCCGACAAGCTGCTAGGTTTTCACATCCCCGGCTTCGGCGTGCTGCTCATGCTGCTGATCGTGCTGCTGATGGGCGCCTTCGCCAGCAATTTTTTCGGCAAGAAGCTGGTGCGCTGGGGCAATTCCTTCCTGAGCCGCATCCCCATCGTCCGCTCCATCTATTCCAGCGTGAAGCAGGTCTCCGACACGGTGTTCTCGGAAAACGGCAACGCATTTCGCAAGGCCCTGCTGGTGCAGTGGCCGCGTGAAGGTGTCTGGACCATAGGCTTTCTCACCGGAACGCCGGGCGGCGACGTGGTCAACCACCTGCAGGGCGACTACCTCAGCGTTTACGTCCCGACCACGCCCAACCCCACAGGCGGCTACTTTGTGATGCTGAAAAAACGCGACTGCATCGAGCTCAAGATGAGCGTCGATGAAGCCCTGACCTACGTGATTTCCATGGGTGTCGTGGTGCCCTCAAAACCTGCGCCGCTGCCCGCGACCCTGCCCCTGACCCCTCCCCTTTAAACGGCGACAACCGCCCCAAAAGCGCTGAAAGTTCGAGTATTTTTATGGCCATCGTTTCCCAAATGCGTTCCAACTATTGCGGTCTGGTGACCGAGAGCCTCATGGGCCAGACCGTGAGCCTGTGCGGCTGGGTCAATCGCAGGCGCGACCACGGCGGCGTCATCTTCATCGACCTGCGCGACCGCGAGGGTTATGTGCAAGTGGTTTGCGACCCGGACCGCGCCGACATGTTCAAGACCGCCGAAGGCGTGCGCAACGAGTTCTGCGTTCAGGTCAAGGGCGTGGTGCGGGCTCGCCCCGAGGGCACGACCAACGAGAACCTCAAGAGCGGCAAGATCGAGGTGCTGTGCCACGAGCTGATCGTGCTGAACCCCAGCGTGACGCCGCCCTTCCAGCTCGACGACGACAACCTGTCGGAGACGACGCGCCTCACGCACCGCGTGCTGGACCTGCGCCGCCCTTACATGCAGAACAACCTGATGCTGCGCTACCGCGTGGCCATGGAAACGCGCAAGTTCCTCGACGCCAACGGCTTCATCGACATTGAAACGCCGATGCTGACCAAGAGCACGCCCGAAGGCGCGCGCGACTACCTGGTGCCCAGCCGCGTCAACGAAGGCATGTTCTTCGCACTGCCGCAAAGCCCGCAGCTGTTCAAGCAGCTGCTCATGGTGTCCGGCTTCGACCGCTACTACCAGATCACCAAGTGCTTCCGCGACGAAGACCTGCGCGCTGACCGACAGCCCGAATTCACGCAGATCGATATTGAAACCTCCTTCATGGGCGAGCAGGACATCCGCGACCTGTTCCAGGGCATGATCAGCAGCATCTTCAAGACCGTGCTGAACACCGACCTGGGCGAGTTCCCCGTCATGGCCTATGCCGACGCCATGCACCGCTTCGGCTCCGACAAACCCGACCTGCGCGTGAACCTCGAATTCACCGAGCTGACCGACGTCATGGCCGACGTGGACTTCAAGGTCTTCAGCGCGCCGGCCACGACGGCGGGCGGCCGCGTGGTGGCCCTGCGCGTGCCCGGCGGCTCCGAGATGAGCCGCGGCGAGATCGACGGCTACACCGAGTTCGTCAAGATCTACGGCGCCAAGGGCCTGGCCTGGATCAAGGTCAACGACGCCGGCAAGGGCCGCGAAGGCCTGCAAAGCCCCATCGTCAAGAACATCCACGATGCCGCCATTGCCGAGATCCTCAAGCGCACGGGCGCGCGGAGCGGCGACATCATTTTCTTTGGCGCCGACAAGGCCAAGATCGTCAACGACAGCATAGGCGCGCTGCGCCTGAAGATCGGCCACAGCGACTTCGGCAAAAAGACCGGCCTGTTCACCAAGGGCTGGAAGCCGTTGTGGGTGGTGGATTTCCCGATGTTCGAGTTCGACGAGGACGGCCAGCGCTGGAGCGCCGTGCACCATCCCTTCACCGCGCCCAAGGACGGCCATGAGGACTGGATGGACACCGACCCGGGCCGCTGCATCGCCAAGGCCTACGACATGGTGCTCAACGGCTGGGAACTGGGCGGCGGCTCGGTCCGTATCCACCGCGCCGAGGTGCAGAGCAAGGTGTTCAGCGCGCTGAAAATCGGCCCTGAAGAAGCCCAGCAGAAGTTCGGCTTCCTGCTCGACGCGCTGCAGTACGGCGCGCCGCCGCACGGTGGCCTGGCCTTCGGCCTGGACCGCATCGTCACCATGATGACGGGCGCCGAGTCGATCCGCGACGTGATCGCCTTCCCGAAAACCCAGCGTGCGCAGGACTTGCTCACGCATGCGCCCAGCCCGGTGGACGAAAAGCAGCTGCGCGAGCTGCACATCCGCCTGCGCAACCCCCAGCCAGTCTAAAACGGCGCTGCACCGCCAGCCCGGAAAGGGGATGCCTTGAAGCCGTTCAAGATCCCCGAGTCCGTGCTGGTCGTCATCCACACGCCGCAGCGCGCTGTGCTGCTGATAGAGCGCGCCGACAATCCCGGCTTCTGGCAAAGCGTGACTGGCTCCAAAGACAGGGTGGACGAGCCGCTGCTGGAGACCGCCATGCGCGAGGTGCTTGAGGAGACGGGCATCGCTGCCGCGCCGGCGCAATTCCGCGACTGGGGCCTCGCCAACGTCTACGAGATTTACCCGGTCTGGCGCCATCGCTACGCGCCCGGCGTGACCCGCAATACCGAGCACGTCTTCAGCCTGTGCCTGCCCGAGGCCTGCGATGTCAGGCTCAACCCGAAAGAGCACACCGCCTGGCAATGGCTGCCGCTCCACGCCGCGGCCGACCTGTGCTTTTCGCCCTCGAATGCCGAGGCGGTGTTGCTGCTGCCGCAATTCATGGCCTGAGCCATAAGAGCCGCAAGGGCCGCGCGCAGGCGCAACACTTTGTGAGTTGGCGTTTCACGGGATTGGCAAACACCGGCCGCTCGGTTTAAATGGGACGGACCCCACGCCCATCTCTCCATTCGCACAGGGACGAACGCCACCGCCCATGCTGTATCCCCTCCACAAGACCGGCGAGCTGCAACTGCTCCAGGGCGGGCGGGACTTTTTCCCCGCCTTGGTCCAGGCGCTGGACGCGGCGCATAGCTGGGTCCAGCTGGAGTCTTATATTTTCGATTTTCATGGCGCCGGGGCGCAGGTGGCCGAGGCGCTGGTGCGCGCCGCCGGCCGCGGCGTGACGGTGCAGGTGCTGGTGGACGGTATAGGCACCAGTCCGCTGCCGGCCGAATGGCGCGAAAAATTCGCACAGGCCAAGGTCGACTGGTGTGTGTACTCCCCCCTGGGTACGGGCCTGAGCGGCCTGGGCCTGCTGGTGCCTGAGCGCTGGCGCCGCTTGCACCGCAAGCTGTGTGTCATCGACCAGCAGACGGTGTTTTGCGGCGGCATCAATGTGCTCGACGATTTTTACGACCCCAACCACGGCGAGCTCCAGGCGGCTCGCCTCGATTTCGCGGTGGCCGCCACCGGGCCGCTGGCGCTGGAGGCCGCCGATGCCATGGCGCTGCTGTGGTGGCGCGTGCAGGCGGGTTACAGCGCGCGGCAGCGGCACATGAATGCGGCATGGGAGAAGTTCAAGGCGGCGGGTTACGGCGGGCGCACCGGTATCACGCCGCCCGCCGCGGGCAACGGCGCCGGCCCCAGGGCGGCGCTGATACTGCGCGACAACCTGCGCAACCGCAGCAGCATAGAGCGCGCCTACCGCAAGGCCATAGGCAAGGCGCACCGCGAGATCATCATCGCCAACGCCTACTTCCTGCCCGGACGCAAGCTGCGGCGCGCCCTGATAGGCGCGGCGCGCCGCGGCGTGCGCGTCACCTTGCTGCTGCAAGGCCGCTACGAGTACTTCATGCAGTACCACGCGGCCCGGCCCGTCTATGGGGTCCTGCTGGCAGCGGGCGTGGAAATCCATGAATACGAGGCCGGCTTTCTGCACGCCAAGGTGGCCGTGGTGGACGGGCACTGGGCCACCGTGGGTTCGTCCAACCTGGATCCCTTGAGCTTGCTGCTGGCCCGTGAAGCCAATGTGGTGGTCGAGGACAAGGCCTTTGCCGAAGGCCTGGCGGGCATTCTGCGCGATGCCATGGTCAAGCATGGGCGGCGCATGGACCCGGCGGCCCACAGCCACCGCCCCCTGGGCCAGCGCCTGCGGGGCTGGGGGGCGTACGCGCTGGTGCGGTTGGCGCTGCTGGTGGCGGGCCAGCGCTATTGATTTCCCGAAACTGCAGTGTCCGTCAATTCGCTCCTAAATTCATAGCTGAATGTGCCCATATGGATGGGCCAAAAGGCCAAAGACCCCGCCAAATTCCGGACAAGACGGCAGGGGGGCGGGCTGGTAATATCTGGCATGCTTATGAAATCCGACACGCCCCCCCAGGACGCGACCGGCGAGGGTACGCCCGTTTCCGTCAAGATCCGCGAACGGCTGGCCCTGGCGCGCAAGCGTTTTCACGCCAATGACAACATTGCCCAGTTCATCCAGCCCGGAGAACTCGAAAAACTGCTGGACGAAGTCGAGGGCAAGATGCAGGGCGTGCTCGACAGCCTGGTGATAGACACTGCCGGCGACCACAATACCAACAACACCGCGCGCCGTGTGGCCAAGATGTACCTCAACGAGGTGTTCAAGGGACGTTACGTGGCCTCGCCCACCATCACCGAGTTCCCCAACGCCGAGCACCTCAATGAGCTCATGATCGTCGGACCCATCACGGTGCGCAGCGCCTGCTCCCACCACTTCTGCCCGGTCATCGGCAAGATCTGGATAGGCGTGCTGCCCAACGAGCACACCAATGTGATCGGCCTGTCCAAATACGCGCGCCTTGCCGAATGGGTCATGGGCCGCCCGCAGATCCAGGAAGAGGCAGTAGTGCAGCTCGCCGACCTCATCATGGAAAAAACCCAACCCGACGGTCTGGCCATCGTGATGGAAGCCAGCCACTACTGCATGGCCTGGCGCGGCGTGAAAGACATGGACAGCAAGATGATCAACTCGGTGATGCGCGGCGTGTTCCTGAAGGACTCGACCCTGCGCCGCGAATTCCTCGCACTGATTCCGCAAAAAGGCTAACCATGCTCGTACGTTTACTTTACGCAAGCCGCGCGGTCGACACCAGTCCCGAAGCCATCGAGGGCATCCTGTCGCAGTCGCGCCAGCACAACCCGGCCACCGGCATCACCGGCATCCTCTGCTACGGCGGCGGCATCTTCCTGCAGGCCATCGAAGGCGGGCGCATGGCGGTCAGCGACCTGTTCGGCCACATCCAGCAGGACGCCCGCCACAAGGACGTGGTGCTGCTGCACTTCGAGGAAATCTCCGAGCGGCGCTTCGGCGGCTGGACCATGGGGCAGGTCAACCTCTCCAAGCTCAACCATTCCATCTTGCTGAAGTATTCCGAGAAGGCCGAGCTTGACCCCTATTCCGTCTCCGGCAAGGTGTCCTACGCGCTGCTCGAAGACCTGATGGCCACCGCCTCCATCTGCGGGCGCGTTTGAGCCTGGCGGCGTCGGCGTGAGGGGGCGTGCATGGCGCCGGTGACCGAATTGCTGCTGGGCTGCGATTTTTCCAGCAGCCCCAGCCGCCGCAAACCCATTGTGATGGCCACCGGCTCCATGGCCGGCGGCCGCGTGCTGCTCGCGGGCCTGGAGCGCATCGAATCGCTGGACGGTTTTGAGCAATGGCTGCGCCGCGAACCCGCCTGGCTGGGCGCTTTTGATTTCCCCTTCGGCCTGCCGCGCGAGCTGGTCGAGCAGCTCGGCTGGCCCGGCCATTGGCCGGACCTGATGCTGCACTACGCGGCCCTGAGCCGGCCCGACATCCGCAGCGCTTTTGCCGCCTTCTGCGACGCCCGCCCCGCCGGCCGGAAATTTGCCCACCGCGCCGCCGACGGGCCGGCCGGCTCCAGCCCCTCGATGAAGTGGGTCAACCCGCCGGTGGCCTATATGCTGCATGCGGGTGTGCCGCGGCTGCTGGCGGCTGGCGTGCACCTGCCCGGCCTGCACGACGGCGATATTCGTCGCGTCGCACTCGAGGGCTACCCCGGCCTGCTCGCGCGCGAGTTGCTCGGCAGCCGCTCGTATAAAAGCGACGACAAGGCCAAACAGACGCCGGAACGGCTGATCGCGCGCAAGGACCTGATCACCGCGCTGGAAACCGGGCAAACCCGGCTGGGGCTGAGACTCAAGGTCAGCCATGCCCAGCGCGATTCGCTGGCCGATGACGCCAGCGGCGACAGCCTGGACGCCGCGCTGTGCCTGATGCAGGCAGCCTGGGCGCAGCGGCAGGGCGCGCCGCGCTACGGTTTGCCGCTGGAGATGGATCCGCTGGAAGGCTGGATTGTCACCGCCTGACATCCGCGTGAAAGAGAATGGCCGGCCTGTCTGTTTGTCCAGTATATTCAGGGTCTTTTTTCCGCGCGTCATGCGCCTCTTCGGACCATGTCTTTCCTCCCCCGCGTACTCGCGATGGCCGCGCTGCTGGGCGCGTGGCTTCCCGCCCAGGCATCTTCACCGGCCAAACACTCAGCCAAACTCCCGGCAACCGCCTGGTCCGGCATGGTGACCTATGTGGTCGACGGTGACACGCTGAAGGTGCGTCCGCCCGGCGGTGGCAAGCCCGTGAGCGTTCGCATCAGCGGCATAGACGCGCCTGAAATTTGCCAGGCCGGCGGCACGGCCTCCCGCGACGCACTGATGCGCAAGCTGCTGGGCCAGCGCGTGGCTGTTCACGGACGGTTGCATGACGACTATGGCCGCCTGCTGGCGAAGATCAGCTTCAAAGGCGAGGACACGGGACGCTGGATGGTGGCGCAGGGCCTGGCCTGGTCTTACCGCAACCGGGCCAACGCCGGCCCCTATGCCGCGCAGCAGCGGCATGCCCAGGCCGCGGGGCTGGGGATTTTTTCAGCCTCGCAGGGCGCGCCCGCGGTGTACCCCGCGCAATTTCGCAAACGGCACGGCAGTTGCCACTAGCTACCGGCGCTGCCCCTTGTCCTACGGCTGTTTCAGCCGGGGCCGATGTGCGGCGGCGCACCATCTGGCTAGAGTGAGTGTGCGCGAACGCCGCTTCGCCATTCCCTTGCGCCCGGCCGGCCAGGCCGGGCCCGCACATTCCCACCAAGGAGCCATCATGATTCCAAGCCTTCCCAATCCTTCGCATACAGGCTTTGCCCTCCGTCCGCTGGCCGTCCTGGTCGCGGCATCCCTGATGCTGGCCCTGTCGGCCTGCAGCAAACAGGACGAGGGCAAAACCGCCGGCCAGCAACTCGATTCAGCCATTGCGAAAACCGAAGAGGCCGCCGCCAGGGCCAAAGCAAAGGCCGAAAGCGAAATGGCCAGTGCCGGCGCCGCGGTGAAAAGCGCGACCCAAAGCGCCGAGTCTTCCGGCAAGGACATGGCCGCCAAGGCCGGTGAAAAAATCGACGACCTCACGATCACCACCACCGTCACCGCGGGCTTCGCGAAAGACCCCGATCTGAGCGTGCTCAAGATCAATGTGGACACCCGCGACGGCGCCGTGACTCTCAAGGGTTCCGCGCCCACGGCGGCTGCCCGCGACAAGGCCGCCGATCAGGCCAAGGCGGTCAAGGGCGTCAAATCGGTGGATAACAAACTTGAGGTGAAAGCCGCAGGCTGATCCTTGGGCTGCGGGCCCGGCCCGGAACGTGAAAAAGGCAGGCCACGGAAAATTCCATGCCTGCCTTTTTTCCAGCCACTTTCCGGTGGCATGGGGTCTAACCGTTTACGGGCGAATGACGATATCGTTGCGAACGGCTTTGACGTTCTTCACGTTGCGGGCGATGTTTTCTGCCTGGGCTTTTTCCGCGGCGGATTTGGCGAAGCCGGACAGCTGGACGGTGCCGTTGAGCGTTTCCACCTTGATGGAGGATGCCGCCACGGTTTTGTCCTCGACGAATTTCGCCTTCACGGAGGTCGTGATGGCGGCGTCGTCGACATAGGCGCCGGCAGTTTCCTGGCCACGCCCGACAGCGCAGCCGCTGCCAATGATGGTGATGCCTGCCAGGGCGGCGAATGCAATTGCGCGAGCGTATTTCATACTGTTTCCTCTTGTGTTGATGTCATGGTTTTGGTGCAGGGTTGAAAAAGCCTGCCTGTGGACGGCACCACGCCCACAGGCCAGCGGTCATCGTTTATTTTTCGAGCCAGTCCTTGAGCTCGTCGGCGTGCTCTTCCTCGTCGGCAAGAACGTCCTCGAGCATGCGCCGCGTTGTGGGATCCTTGTCGCCGATCAGCGCGATCATCTGGCGGTAGGTCTCCACCGCGATGCGCTCGGCGACCAGGTTGACGCGCACCATGGTCTTGAGGTCGTTGGATTCGTCGTAATCGGCGTGGCTGCGCTGCCGCAGCGTGTCGGGCGAAAAATCGGGCTCACCGCCCAGTTGCACGATGCGCCGGGCGATGCGGTCCGCGTGCCCGGATTCCTCATTCGCATGCACCAGGAATTCATCCGCGATGGCGGGTGAGGACAGGCCGCTGGCCATGAAATAGTGGCGCTTGTAGCGCAGCACACAGACCAGCTCCGTCGCGAGCGCGTCGTTGAGCAGCTTCACGATCGCGTCGCGGTGCGGCCCGTAGGCCGGTGTGATGGCGCCGTCGGCCAGGCTCCTGCGAGCCGCATCCAGGCCGGTTTCGTCAAGCACCAGTTCGCCTGAAGCCGCGGTGGGGCGTTGGGAAATGACGGAGGTGTTCATGGTGTTCTCTGTGTCTGTTCGTTGTTTTGCGCGGGGCGGGAAAGCATGGACAGCAGCGCGCCGGAGATCTCCGACGATTTGAGCGTGGCCAGCAGCACGCTGCCCAGGGATACCAGCCGCCAGGGCTTGAAGGCCACTGCCGCGGCGCCCGCCACGGCGGCGATGCCCAGCAGCTGCAGCGGCTTTTCCCTGGCGTACTGGCCGAGCACAGGCCGCGCCAGGCTGAGCGCGGCGCTCACGGGGTGGTGCTGCCACCAGGCGCCCAGCGCGTGTTTGATGAAGCCCCAGCTCCCGCCCTCGTCATACGGCGGGCCTTCTTCACCATGCCGCGCGGACTGTGCCGGCTCGTCATGGGACAGCTTGTCGCGGCTCATGTGCCTGACGATGGCCTTGCGGCTGCTGGCCAGCCTTTCCTGCGGCGTGGGCTGGGTGAGTTGAGTGAGGGATGTCATGGCGCGGTCTTGGTGACGCTGTTCAGGCGGCCATGCGCAGGGCACGGGCGTCACTGTCGATCTGTGCCTTCAGTTCGGGAAAGCGCTCCGTGGCGAAGGGCTTGCGCGCCCGCATCATGGCAATGGCAAGAATGGCCAGCGCAATACCCGGCACGACCACCAGCGCCCAGTGGAACTGGTTATGCAGCATCCCCAGCATCACGGCCGTTCCCGCCAGGCCCAGAAACACGGCGGCCGCCACGACGGCCACGGCCCAGGCCACGGCGCGCGCCAGCAATTCGGAGCCGGCCTCGGAAGCTTCTTCCTGGAACAGTGCCGCATAGGCCGACAGGTGGTCCACGACCAGGTCGGGTCGTTGCACGATGGTGGAGAAGAGGGGATGAAGCATGGCGGGTTGGTCTTGATGGCCGGTGTCGCGGTGGCTCAGTAGCGGTTCTGTTGGCGCTGGTGGCGTGCCGAGGAAATCAGCAGCGCGACGCCCGCGCCCACCGCCGCGGCGATCAGCACGGAACGCAGGGGCTGGTCGGCGACATAGCGCGAGGTCGCACCCGCGGCGTTGGACAGCGAGCGCTGCGCGCGTTCCTTGGCTTCGGCGGCGATGTCCAGGCTCTGGCGCGCCAGGTGCTGGGCCTTGGAGGCCAGCATGTCGACCAGGGGATCGACGCTGCCGCGCAGGTCACGCACCTTGTTTTCGGCCTTGTCGAGGGCCTCGTTGGCATAGCTGCGTGTGTTGCCCACTGCTTTCTCGGCGGTCTGCAGCAGTTCGTCGGAGGCTTGGCGTGCGGTGTTGGCGGCGGTCTGGGGGTTCATGGCGGTCCTTGGTGGGTTGAGAGGAGAGATTGAAAAGAAGAAGGGAAAACAAAAGCCGGGTCACCGGGTGACGCGGCTCATGCGGGGGGCCCTGGGGCGAAATGCGGGACCGTCAGTTCTTGCGCAAAAGGCTGATGACAAAACTCACGACGGCCATCACGGCAAAAATGAAGAACAGGATCTTGGCGATCTCGACGGCGCCGGCCGCGATGCCGCCGAAGCCGAACACAGCGGCGATCAGCGCGATCACGAGGAAAACGACGGAATAGTGCAACATCTGAGGCTCCTTGCTCCGGGGGTGGATGGCCGTTGCTTCGATTGAAGCGGCCTTGAGCCAAGCTTAGTCAGCGTCCTGCGATGGCCTCATCGGCTGCGGACGTGTGCCCGTGTCAGTTCGAATGGCCACGCCCTGTAGGAGGGGGCCGACATTTTGTTACGCGCCTGCCAGGCGCAGGCGCGTGTCAGCGCGTCTTCGGCAGCACCGCGGAAATCCGTGTGCCTTCGCCTTCGGCGCTCGTGACGGTGAGGCGGCCGCCCGCGGCTTCCACGCGATGCCGCATGCCGGCCAGCCCGTGGCTTCCCGCGCCCACGCTACCGACCTTGAAGCCCTTGCCGTTGTCCTTGACCTCCACGGTGATGTAGCTGTCGAAGTTATGCAGGCTGATCTCGGCCTGCCTGGCTTCCGCGTATTTGCCGATGTTGGTCAGCGACTCCTGCACCAGGCGGTAGACGGTCAGTTGCGCGGAGCCGCCGAGTTCGACGGGCTCCAGGTCGGTGGTGATGGTCAGGCCCGAGCGTTCCTCGAACTCGCGTCCCAGGATTTCCAGCGAGGCCACCAGGCCCAGGTGCGACAGCGAGGACGGGCGCAAGTCTTCCACGATGCGCCGCTTGAGCGCGATGCCGCTGTTGAGCGTGTTGGTCAGGTGCGTGAGCCTCTCCACCGCTTCCGGCATGCTGCCCGCCAGACGCGACTTCAAACGCGCCACGTCGAGCTTGGCCGCGGTCAGCAGCGCGCCCAGCTCGTCATGCAGTTCGCGCGCCAGGTGGCCGCGCTCGTCCTCGCGCACATTCTGCAGATGGGTGGCCAGCTCGGCCAGGTTGGCGGTGCGCTCACGCACCTGCACCTCGAGGAAATCGCGCTCGCGCTGCAGCGACTCCTGCTCTCGCCGGCCGGAAGCCAGCAAGGCCTTGGTCTGCAACAGGTACATGTAGAAAGCCAGCAAACCCGCCAGCGCCACGGTGGCCACCCCGATGCGCGACAGCTGCAGCGAGCGCCTGATCTGCTCCTGCCCCTGCTCCATTTTGCTGACGCTGCTGGCCGCCAGCCTGGCGGACTGCTCGCGGATGGCCTCCATGTGTTCCTTGCCGACGTCCGTGGTCAGCACGAATTTCCAGGCGTCTTCATTGCCCTCCTTGCGCATGCGAACGCTCAGGTCCATTTCGGCCAGCTTGCGGGAAACGTGCCGCGACATCTGGCCGAACTCTGCGAGCTGTTCCCGGTAGGGCGTGAACAGCTGGCGCAGCGTGTCCAGGTTGTGGTCGATGTCGGCCAGCGCGGCGTTGTAGGGCTCCAGGTAGCGCGCGTCCCCCGTCAGCAGGTAGCCCCGCTGGCCGGTTTCCGCGTCCAGCATGTGCTGCAGCAGCTTGTTGATGGCGCCGCGGGTCTGCTGCGCCTCTTCAATGCTGGCCGCCGCTTCGGTAGACTTGCGGAAACTCGCCTCATTGATGAAGATGAGGAAGGCGGCGGCCAGCACCGCCAAAGGCAGGCTGATGGCCATTCTGGGTATCGCAAATGCTTTCACGGCAAACTCCGTTTGGTACTTCGGTGAAGAATTCGTCAATAATGGGTGCTGAAAATTAAAGCAGGCGCCAGTTCAAGGCTCTTTTCACGGCGTTGCCGGCTTGCAGCTTTATAGGAAGACAGCGACATGATCAAAATCGGAATTGTGGACGACCACGCCATTGTGCGTTCGGGGCTCAAGCAGTTTTTCTCGGACCAGGTCGACTTGCGCGTCGTCGGTGAGGCCGGCAGCGGCCGCGAGGCCATTGACCTGGTTCGCAATGTCGAACTCGACATTCTTGTCATGGACTTGTCCATGCCGGGCCAAAGCGGCATTGACGCGCTGGCCATGATCCGCGCGAAGGCGCCCGATGTAGGTATTCTCATCCTGAGCGGCTATCCCGAGGAGCACTATGCGGTCAACCTGATCCGCCAGGGCGCCAGCGGCTACCTCAACAAGGAATGCGATCCTTCCGAGATTGTCGACGCGATCCGCGTGATTTCGCTTGGCAAACGCTACATTACCCCGGCGGTGGCGGAGTTGCTGGCGCAGCAGCTGAACCGGCCCAACGACGTCGCCTCGCACGAGCAGCTGTCCGAGCGGGAGTTCCAGGTGTTCCTCAAACTGGCCAAGGGCGAAACGGCGGGCGACATCGCCAAGGCGTTGTCGCTGAGCGTGAAAACGGTGAGCACCTACCGCACCCGCGTGATGGAGAAGATGAGCCTTTCCTCGAACAGCGACTTGACCTACTACGCCCTTAAGAACAAGCTGATCGATTGAATTCAATCGGCGGCGGCGCTCTGCTGGATGCAATAGTCCACCAGGGCGTCGATCTCGTTGGATTTGTCGAATACCGCGTCGACACCGAGCTGCGTGCAGCGCTGGCGGATGTCGGCGGTGGCATAGTTGCTCAGGACCACGACTTTTTGCCGCGAAGGGCGGTCCCTGCAGGCGGCCAGCACGCCCAGCCCGCTTCCCTGTTTGAGAAACAGGTCAACAATCGCCAGGTCCCAGTCCTCGCTGTTTTCCGCAAGCCAGGCCTTGCCTTCGTTTTCGGTTTCTGCGCTTCCCACGGCATCAATGCGTGCCAATTCCTCCAGCGTCCCGATCAGATTTTCGCGAATGGTGGGGTTGTCTTCTACGATGTACGTTTTCAGTCTCACTGCTCAGGTCCAGGTAGGAGGCCGCGTGGCTTTCGAAGTATTACGAAAGTCCCAAAAAAGCGAATGTCTCTTGTTTCCTAATGTATCTTTTTCCCAAGGCCCATTCTGCCAGCGGCCAAGGCCAGCACCTGTAGGAGGCCGCCTACGCCTGCATTGCGTGTGCGCCCCAGCCACACTACGCGGGCTGTAGGCACATGCCCACAGCGTGTCATGGTGCCTGCCGACTGCCCCATGCCGTGATCCGGCCGATAGTGGTATGCAGGGCTAAACGGAGCCCCGCGCTCTTGCAGGCGCAGGCATAAGTTCAGACATAACACCACAACGCAGGGAGACAAACGCATGCCAGCCAGTGCTTCCAGCGTATTCCCGGCCACTGCGGTATTCCCGGCCACTGCGGTATTCCCGGCCACTGCGCGGCAAGCCTCATGCCTTGCGCTTCCTCGACGCAGGCCTGATCTTCCATGTCACCCATGAACACCCCACAGTCCGCGCCCGTACTTTGGCGAAGATGGCTTGCCGGTATAGGCGCCGTGCTGCTTACCCTGGTGCTGGTACTGGTGTTTTTCCCCTGGGATATGCTGCGCGGCCCCATCAATCGCCATGTCTCGGACCAACTGGGCCGGCGCTTTGAAATCACCCGGCATCTGTCGGTGCACCTGGGGCGCACCGTCACGGTCAGGGCTGACGGTGTGGAGTTTGCCAATCCCGAGTGGGCCAGCAAGCCTTATCTCGTCAAGGCGGAGGCGGCCGAATTCGACATCAGGCTGCTGCCGCTGCTGCTGGGCAAGGTCGTGTTGCCGCGCATCGCGCTGACGGCACCGGAGATAGGGCTGCAGATCGAGCCCGATGGACGCAGGACCTGGGCGCTGGCGCGCGACACCTCCGATGAGGGTGCCATTCCGCGCATCGATGCCTTGCTGATCGACGGCGGCAGCGTGGACTACCAGGCGGCGGCACAGGGCGCCAATATCCATGTGGATTTTTCGCTCGCCCAGGAAAGCACCGGCCAGTTGCCTCTGAGTTACAAGGCGACAGGCAAATGGAAAAATGAAGCCTTCAGCGCCAATGGACGCACCGGCGGCGTGCTGCAGCTGAGCAAGGATCTTGAAGCGCCTTTTCCCATCGAGGTGAATGCGATGGCCGGCAGGACCAGCCTGAAAGCCAAAGGCAGCATCGCCAATCTCGCGGACCTTGCGGGGGTGGATGCCAGTTTTGACCTGCAGGGCCGCAACCTCGAAGAACTCTACAAGCTGCTGGGCGTTGTGCTGCCTTCCACACCGCCTTACAAGCTGCGCGGCAAGCTTTCCAGGCACGGCAAGGTCTGGGCTGCCAGCCAGATCCAGGGCGTCCTGGGCAGCTCGGACCTCAGCGGCGCGCTCAGTTTCGACCAGTCCGCGCCGGTGCCCTTGCTGAGCGGCAAGGTGCAGTCAAAGCTGCTGGACTTCGCCGATCTGGCGCCGGTGATTGGCTTGCCCGCGCCGGCCGGCCCCACGCCCGTGAAAGCGGCGGCCGTCAAGACCGGGGATGAACTCGCCCCGGCCAAAAAAAGCGCGGCGAGTTCCGCATCGCGCAAGGTACTGCCCGTTGCGACGCTGGACGTGACCCGCCTCAAGGCCATGAATGCCGACGTGGTGTACTCCGCCGCCGACATCCGGCACGTGGAAGTGCTGCCGCTGGACAAAGGCAGCGTCCACGTCAAGCTGAACGGCGGCGTGCTGCAGCTGGAGCCCATATCGCTGGGCATCGCGGGCGGCACGGTGGCCGGCAGCATACGCATCGATGCCAATCTTGTGCCGGCCGGCTTCAGCACGCGGCTGGACCTGCGCGCCGTGCAGCTGAACCAGCTCTTTCCGAAGATCGAGACCACCAAAAGCAGCCTGGGCAAGATCAGCGGCCAGTTCGACCTCAAGGGGCGCGGCAACTCGCTGGCGCAAATGCTGGGCACTTCTTCGGGCGACGTGGCCGTCCTGATGGGCAAAGGCGAGATCAGCAACATCCTGCTCGAATTCATGGGCCTGGACGGCGGCGAGATCATCAAGTTCCTGGTGCGCGGCGACCGCAACGTGCAGCTGCGCTGCGCTGCTGCCGCCTTTGAGGTCAAACAGGGGCTGATGAGCAGCAAGACCATTGTGCTGGACACTTCCGACACGGTGATCAACGGACACGGCAACATCAGCCTGGCCGATGAAACCCTGGATCTGGTCCTGGAGCCGGCACCCAAGGACCGCAGCATCCTGAGCTTGCGGTCGCCCCTGAAAGTCAGTGGCACTTTCGCGGCCCCGTCGGCAGGTCCCGATAAGGGCGCGCTGGCCGGGCGGGCTGGCATCGCGATCGCGCTGGGTGTGATCAATCCTTTGCTGGCCCTGGCCGCCACCATAGAAACCGGGCCGGGCCAGGATGAAAACTGCGCGGCAATCCTGAAACAGGCCGCCGCATCCAGCGCCGGCTCGCGCATTCCGGCGGCCGCCGTCAAATAAAAGGTCAGTGGTGAATGCCGCCGCAGACCGCGCAAGCGGTATTGCGCGCCAGTTTCATCTCGCTCCACTCCATGCGCCTGCCGTCCAGCATCAACAGGCGCCCGGTGAGCGCCTCGCCCACGCCGCACACCAGCTTCAGGGCTTCGGCCGCCTGCGTGCTGCCGATGATGCCGACCAGCGGCGCGAACACGCCCATGGTGGCGCACAGGGCCTCTTCCATCAGTTCCGATTCGGGGAACACGCAGGCATAGCAGGGTGACTGCGCATTGCCCGCGTCGAACACCGAGACCTGGCCGTCAAAGCGGATCGCCGCGCCCGAGACCAGCGGCTTGCGGTATTTCACGCAGGCACGGTTGATCGCGTGGCGGGTCGCGAAGTTGTCGGTGCAGTCGAGCACCAGGTCGGCCTTGGCCACCAGTTCGTCGAGCAGCGCGCCCTCGGCCCGCCGCGTGACGGGCGTGACCGTCACGTCGGGGTTGATCGCCGCGATGGCCTGCCGGGCGGATTCGGCCTTGAATTCGCCGATGCGGCCCAGGGTGTGGGCGACCTGCCGCTGCAGGTTGGTGGCCTCGACGCGGTCATGGTCGGCGATGGTGATGTGGCCGACGCCGGCGCTGCCCAGGTAGAGCGCGACCGGTGAGCCCAGGCCTCCGGCCCCGACGATCAGCACATGCGCTTTCAGGAGCTTGTCCTGGCCTTCGATGCCGATGTCATCAAGCAGGATATGCCGGGAATAGCGAAGCAGCTGGTCGTCGTTCATTGAAAAAAGCGTCGCCGCAGGGAGAGGGCGGCCTTGGTGGAACAGGGACGCGAGAAGCCAGCCGGGGAGACCGGAAAAGGCCGGTAATCCCGGCGCTATCCCGTCACGGCCTCAATTTTCTTTTTTCTCGTTCTTGGGTTCCACCACGGCGGTCTTGCTGACCAGCACGGGACGGCCCTTGAGCTGGTTGATCGCCTGGGCCAGCTGGAAGTCCTTGTCGCTGCCCATTTCGGGCGGGCGGCGCTGTTCCGGTGTCTTCTTGGCTTCTTCCTCGAGGCGTTTGAGCGCTATCTCGCGGGCTTTTTCGCGGTTGGCATCCTTGACCTCGGCGCCTTGGCCGCTATTGAGGTGTTTCTCCAGGTCGGCTTCGCGGGTGCGCAGGGCGGCAAACGGGCTGCCTTCGGCGGTTTCGTCCACCATCACGTCGGGCACAATGCCGCGCGCCTGGATGGATTTGCCGCTGGGGGTGTAGTAGCGCGCCGTGGTGAGCTTCAGGCCCGTGTCAGGTCCCAGCGGCCGCACGGTTTGCACCGAGCCCTTGCCGAAGGTCTGCGTGCCCATGATGGTGGCGCGCTTGTAGTCTTGCAGCGCGCCGGCGACGATCTCGCTGGCCGAGGCCGAGCCTTCATTAACCAGCACCACCAGAGGCACGTTCTTGAGGGCCGCAGGCAGGCGCTTGAGCGGGTCAGCGCCGTTGCGGCGCTGGTAGAACTCGGGCGAGGCCTTGTAGGTGAATTTGCTTTCGGCGAGCTGGCCGTTGGTCGACACCACGGTGACGTTGTCAGGCAGGAAGACGGCCGATACGGCGACGGCGGCGTCCAGCAGGCCGCCCGGGTCGTTGCGCAAATCGAGCACCAGGCCCTTGAGGTTGGGCTCCTGCTTGTAGATTTGCTCGAGCTTGGTCACGAAATCGTCGACCGTGCGTTCCTGGAACTGGCTCAGGCGTACCCAGGCATAACCGGGCTCCACCACCTTGCTGCGAACCGACTGGGTGCGAATTTCCTCGCGCGTGATGGTGACCGGGAAGGTGCGGTTTTCGTCCTTGCGGAAGATCGTCAGCAGCACCTTGGTCTTGGGCTCGCCGCGCATCTTCTTGACGGCTTCATTGAGCGTCAAGCCCTTGACGGCGGTGTCGTCGATGCGGGTGATCAGGTCGTTGGGCTTGAGGCCGGCGCGGTCGGCGGGAGAGCCTTCGATAGGCGAGACCACCTTGACCAGGCCGTCTTCCTGGCTGATTTCGATGCCGACACCGACAAAACGGCCCGTCGTGCCTTCGCGGAATTCCTTGTAGGACTTCTTGTCGAAATAGACCGAGTGCGGGTCCAGGCTGGCCACCATGCCGGAAATGGCGTCGGTGATGAGCTTTTTCTCGTCCACCGGCTCGACGTAATCGGTCTTGACCATGCCGAAAACCGCAGCCAGCTGCTGCAGCTCTTCGAGCGGCAGGGGGGCGATGCCCGCGCGGGCCACTGCCTGCAGCTGTACCGTGGTGAGAGCTCCCGCTACGGCGCCGATTGAAATCCAGCCTGCTATCTTGAGCTTTTGACCCATAAAAAATACCTTCGTAAGCCGTTGGGAAACCCTTGTTCCCCCCGTGGGAAGCAATATACACCTTGGAGAAAGGCCGGGGCCTCCAGTTCCACCCTAGTCACGGCGTCGCGCGAAAAAAGAAGCGAAACAGACGGCTATTTACAGGACTTTTACAAAAATCCGGGCGGCTAAGCCCCTGCGCGGGATCAGGCTTTTCCCTGGGCGCCCACCGCGGCGGCGGCTTTGGCCGCAGCCTCGCTGTCGCCCAGGTAGTAGTGGCGCAGGGGTTTGAGGTTGGCATCCAGCTCATAGACCAGCGGAATGCCGTTGGGGATGTTGAGCCCCACGATGTCGCTGTCGGAGATGTTGTCCAGGTATTTCACCAGGGCGCGTATGGAATTGCCGTGCGCCGCGACCACGATGCGCTTGCCGGCCTTGATGGCGGGCGCCATGGATTCATTCCAGAAGGGCAGCACGCGCTCCACGGTGTCCTTGAGGCATTCGGTCAGCGGCACCTGGCCGGGCTGCAGTTTGGCGTAGCGCGGGTCATCGCGTTCGCCGCGCGGGTCGTTCGCCTCCAGCGGCGGCGGCGGGGTGTCGTAGCTGCGGCGCCAGACCAGCACCTGCTCGTCGCCGAATTTTTTCGCGGTTTCGGCCTTGTTCAGCCCCTGCAGGGCGCCATAGTGCCGCTCGTTGAGGCGCCAGCTGTGCACCACGGGCAGCCAGGTGCGGTCCATCTCGTCCAGCGTGTGCCAAAGTGTGCGGGTCGCCCGCTTGAGCACGCTGGTGTAGGCCAGGTCGAACTCATAGCCCTCGCTTTTGAGCAGCCTGCCGGCATTTTTGGCCTGTTCAATACCGGTCTCCGTGAGATCCACGTCGGTCCAGCCGGTGAAGCGGTTTTCAAGGTTCCAGGTCGATTCGCCGTGGCGTATGAGCACGAGTTTGTACATGGTCGGAAGGGGTGGGGAGTTGAAAAAAGGGGGAAATAAAGGGAATTGGGAGGCTGCCCGGCGGGGCGGTTTCTCCCTCCATTCTAAAATCACGGGTTAGCTGAAAAATACACAAAGGGTTTACCGTGAAATTTCTGATCGATAACTGGATGCTGATTTCGATAGCACTCGCCTCGGGTGGCATGCTGGTTTGGCCCATGATTTCCGGCGCGATGAACGCCGGCGCGCTGACCGCCAGCGGCGCGGTGCAGCTGATCAACCGCGAAAAAGCGGTGGTCGTGGATGTCAGCGAAGCGGATGAATTCGCCGCCGGCCACGTCACGGGCGCCAAAAACGTGCCTTTCAGCGAGCTGGAAGAAAAATTGCCCCTGACGGTCAAGAACAAAGCCCTGCCCCTGATTCTGGTCTGCGCCACCGGTGCGCGTGCCGGCCGCGCCGTCGCCGTGGCCAAAAAGCTCGGTTACGAGCAAGCCCAATCGCTGGGTGGCGGGCTCAAAGCCTGGAAAGAGGCTAACCTTCCCCTGGAAAAGGCCTGAACAAGGCTTGGCCGGGCAAAGCGGGCATGAAACCTGCCTCACCCGGCAAGTCCTGATTCATCCACTTTTCCCGCGCCGCGCCCACGCCGGCGCGATCCGGAGACACCATGCAAACCGTCAAGATCTACACCACCGGCACCTGCCCATACTGCATCCAGGCCAAACAGCTGCTCAAACAGCGCGGCGTCACCGAACTCGATGAAATCCGCGTCGACATGGTGCCCGGCGAACGCCAGAAGATGATGGACATCACCGGCCGGCGCACAGTGCCGCAGATCTTCATCGGCGAGACCCATGTGGGCGGCTGCGACGACCTGATGGCTCTCGACGGCCGCGGCGGCCTCATGCCTCTCCTGAATAATCCAGCCTGAATTTTTGAGGCAGGAATTGCCTGAGATAATGCGCGCTGGCCGCCGGCCCGCCGGCGCATCGATTCCCTCCCAGCACCCGAAAGAACACCATGGCTGAAGCCAATCTTGACCCCGTATTCCAGATCCAGCGCGTTTACCTCAAGGACGTGTCGCTGGAGCAGCCCAATTCCCCCGAAATCCTGCTGAACCAGGAGCAGCCCAGCGTGGACATCCAGCTGGGCGTGGGCGCCACCCCTATCGCCGAAGGCCTGTTCGAAGTTGCCGTGACGGCCACCGTGCAGACCAAGATCGCCGACAAGACGGTGTTTCTCGTCGAAGCCAAGCAGGCCGGCATTTTTGAAATCCGCAATGTGCCGCCCGAACAGCTGGGCGCCATCCTGGGCATCGCCTGCCCGCAAATCGTCTACCCCTACCTGCGCGGCAACGTGGCCGACGTGATCCAGCGCGGCGGTTTCCCGCCCGTGCACATGGCCGAAATCAACTTCCAGGCCATGTACGAGCAGCAACAGGCGGAAGCCGCGGCCGCCACGCCGGCTCCGTCCCAGATCATCGTCTGAGGGCCCGCCGGGATGCTCCCGGCCGCCTCATGATGTCCGCGTGACACCCCCATGAAAATACTGGTCATTGGCGCGGGTGCCTGGGGCACTGCGCTGGCCGTCAGCAGCGCCTCGCGCCACCAGGTCACCCTGTGGGCGCGCGATGCCGCCCAGCTTGCCGGCCTGCGGTCCGGGCGTGTCAATGCCCGTTACCTGCCCGGCATCGCCTTGCCCGCCGCCCTGGTGCTGCAGGGCGGCGACGCGCCGTTGGCCCAGGCGCTGGCCGGGCAAGACCTCATCATCCTCGCGACGCCGGTATCGGCCGCCCGCGGCATGCTGCACAGCCTGCGGGATGCCGGCGCGCCCGTGGCCTGGCTCAGCAAGGGCTTTGAAGCCCCGGTGGACGCCGCGGCCTCACCTTTCGGCTTGATGGTCCACGAAATACGCGCGCAGGCCGCCCCCGGTTTAAGGGCCGGCGTGCTCAGCGGCCCCAGCTTTGCGCTGGAAGTCGCGCGCGGCCAGCCGACGGCGCTGGTCGCGGCCAGCGAACATGCCGAGGTGCGCGACGCGCTGGTCGCCGCCTTCCACGGCGCCACGCTGCGCGTGTACGCCAATGACGACGTTGTGGGCGTGGAGGTGGGCGGCGCCGTCAAGAACGTGCTGGCCATCGCCACCGGCCTGTGCGACGGCCTGCAATTGGGCCTCAATGCCCGCGCTGCCCTCATTACGCGAGGCCTGGCCGAAATGACGCGCCTGGGTGTGGCTCTGGGGGCGCGCGCCGAAACCTTCACCGGTCTCTCGGGCCTGGGCGACCTGGTGCTCACGGCCACCGGCGATTTGAGCCGCAACCGCAAGGTCGGCCTGCTGCTGGCCCAGGGCCAGACCCTGGCGCAGGCGGTGGCCTCGCTGGGCCATGTCGCCGAAGGCGTGTACTGCGCCCGCACCGTGGTGCAGCGCGCCGCCGGCCTGGGCGTGGAGATGCCGATCGCGCAAAGCGTGGTCGCCTTGCTGGATGGCAAGCTTCAGCCCGCCGAAGCGGTGGCGATGCTGATGGGCCGCGGGCCTACGGCCGAGCTGGCCTGATCCCCGAACTCGCGCCGGAGCTTCCCGCGCGCCTATTTTCGCAAATGCAGTGTCACCAGCAGCGACGAGTCCCGCACCGCCGTGAGCCCGTGCGGCACGCCGCCGGCCAGCCAGAGCAACTGGCCGGCTTTCATGGGCTGGGTCTG
The DNA here is from genome assembly GCF_047303325.1 of Polaromonas sp. CT11-55. NCBI lineage: Bacteria > Pseudomonadati > Pseudomonadota > Betaproteobacteria > Burkholderiales > Comamonadaceae > Polaromonas > Polaromonas sp. CT11-55. The sequence continues at coordinate 295,312 of NZ_JBKBEX010000004.1, forward strand.
GCCGTTCGCGGTGAAAGCCACTTCGCCTTCCAGGCACTGGACGGTGATTTCGCCCTTGACCTGGTGCGAAGGCACAGTCTTGCCGGCCGGCACGATAAGGCGCATGACCTCCAGTTCCTCGCTTTTGAACAGCGCGACGGTGCGGCCCTTGGAGAGCTTGCCTGCCAGCGGCTGGACGTCAACGAGCTGCCCGGATGCGGCGTGGGGAATGGCCATGGCGGAACTCCTGGGAACGTGGGGGCTATGGAACTTTATACCCCAAGGCGGGCCTTGCCCGTCAGCGCGTTTGACCTGATCAGGCCGGCGCAACCGTCCCGGGAACCGCCTTGTTGTAGTACAGGAAGACCTCGTCGCGCACCCAGCCCAAGGATTCATACAAGGCCTGCGCCTTGTGGTTGGTCCTGGCGGTGCTGAGGTCCAGCCGCGCAAAGCCGTTTTGCTGTGCGTGCGCATGGGCCGCGTGCATCAGCGCGCGGCCGGCGCCAGTCTGGCGTGCTTCGGGCGCCACATAGAGATCGTAAAGCGTGCAGATCGGCTGGGCGATCACCGAGCAGAAACTGGGGTAGAGCTGGCAGAAGCCCACGAGGGTGCCCGCAGCTTGCGCGACCAGGATCACCGACTCCTGCCTACGCATGCGTTCGCCGATGAACTGCAGCGCCAGGCTCGCGTCTGCGGGCTGTTCGTAAAACTGCCGGTAGGCGTCGAACAGCGCGGCCACCGCCGCCAGGTCGGCCGGGGCGGCCAGCCGTATGGACAGCGTGCTCACGCGAGCGGCTTTTCCATAAAGACGCTCAAGGGGTCGGGTGCATAGGAGCCAAACGGTTCCCGCGCCACATAGCCGAGCTTTGCATAAAGGCCCAGCGCCTCGGGCTGGTGGATGCCGGTTTCCAGCCGGGCCAGGCCCACGCCGCCGGCTGCAAGGTGGGCCTCCAGTGTTTGCATGATGGCTTTGGATAGTCCCTTGCCGCGGTGCGCGTCCAGCACAAAGACGCGCTTGATTTCGCCGTAGGTCCCGTCATCGTCCAGCGTCTTGACCGCGCCGCAGCCCACCAGCGCGCCGTCGAGGTGGGCGCCCACAAACAGCACATGGGGCTGGCGCAGCGCCTCTGCGCTTTCCAGGTGGTTGCTTTCAGCAGGGTAGAGCGCCGCCATATAGGCGTCGGATTGCGCAAGCAATGATTGCGCTTCGGGTGACAGCGGGTCTATGGGTTTGATGTGCATTGCCGGCCTAGATTTCCAGGTTGTCTATCAGCCGCGTGCTGCCCAGCTTGGCCGCACCCAGTACCACCAGCGGCTCGCCGGCCAGCGGGCCTTGCGGCGCCAGCAGGTCGGCGCGGCGGCGCACGGTGAGGTAGTCGGGTTTCCAGCCGCGGCGCGCCAGGGCCTGCATGGCCTGGGCTTCCAGCGCGGGCAGGTCGGGCGTGTCGCTGGCGCGGGCGGCTTCGCCCAGCGCACGTATGGCTTTGGACAGTTCCACGGCCTCGGCGCGTTCGGCCGCGCTCAGGTAGCCGTTGCGCGAGGACAGCGCCAGGCCGTCTTCGGCGCGCTGGGTCTCGCCGGCCAGGATCTCGATGGGCAGCGCGAACTGCTGCACCATGCGGCGCACCACCATGACCTGCTGGTAGTCCTTCTTGCCGAAAGCCGCCACACCCGTGGGCATGCCGGCGAACACGCAGGAAAACAGCTTGAGCACCACGGTGCTCACGCCGATGAAAAAGCCGGGCCGGAAATGGCCTTCCAGGATGTCGCTCAAGTCCGTGGCCGGGTGCACCTTGTAGGTTTGCGGCTCAGGGTACAGGTGTTTCTCGAGCGGGGCGAACAGCACGTTGCAGCCGGCGGCCTCCAGGCGCTCGGCGTCGGCGTCCAGGGTGCGCGGGTAGCTGTCGAAGTCCTCATGCGGCGCGAACTGCAGGCGGTTCACGAAGATGCTGGAGACGCTCACGTCGCCCAGCGGCTTGGCCTGCTTGACGAGCGCGATGTGGCCGTCGTGCAGGTTGCCCATGGTGGGCACAAAGGCCGGGCGCTTGTAGGGGGCGAGGGCCTCGCGCAGTTCGGGGATGGTGTGGACGATCTGCATCATGTCTCCAGAAAAGGGTGGCGCAAGGGAGAGGGACTCACCACGCGTGCTGGGCGTTGACCGGAAAGCTGCCGTCCTTGACGGCGCGCACATAAGCTTCCATCGCGCCGCGCACGCTGGCGGTCTTGTTGTCAGCACCTTCCATGAAGTTGCGCACGAACTTCGGCATCTTGCCCAGGTTCATGCCCAGCATGTCGTGCAGCACCAGCACCTGGCCGGCCGTGCCGCTGCCCGCGCCTATGCCTATGGTGGCGCAATGCGTCAGTTCCTTCGTCAGTTCGGCCGACAGGGCCGCGGGCACCATCTCCAGCACCATCATGGCGGCGCCGGCGTCCTGCAGCTCGTGGGCATGGCGCTTGAGCGTGGCGGCGGCCTCCTCGCCCTTGCCCTGCACGCGGTAGCCGCCCAGCGCATGCACGGTCTGCGGCGTCAGGCCCAGGTGGGCGCAGACGGGAATGCCGCGCTCGACCAGAAAGCGCACGGTCTCGGCCGTCCAGCCGCCGCCTTCGAGCTTGACCATGTGGGCGCCGGCCTGCATCAGCACCACGGCGCTGCGCAGCGCCTGTTCTTTCGATTCGTGGTAACTGCCGAAAGGCAGGTCGCCTATCAGCCAGGCCGTGGCCTGCGAACGGCGCAGGCCGTTGGCCACGCATTCGGTATGGTGGCGCATGGTCTCCAGCGTCACGCCGACGGTGCTGGTCAGGCCCTGGCAAACCATGCCCAGCGAATCGCCCACCAGAATGCATTCCACACCCGCCGCGTCGGCCACGGCTGCGAAGGTCGCGTCGTAGGCCGTCAGCATGGTGATTTTTTCGCCGTGCGCCTGCATTTCGCGCAGGCGTGGCAAGCTGATCGGCTTGCGCGTTGAGGGCGTGGAGGAGGGCGGCAGCGTGCCGTAGGGCGTGACCGAGGTGTTGGAAGGGGAGGTCATGGCAGCGATCCAGAATTTAGCGAGAGTCTAACCAGCTTCACCGTGCTTTTTGGCGGGCGGTTTAGAGAGCCCAGACAAGCAGTGCGTGTTAGCGCGTTTCGGGTGCGGACCGGCTCATGCCCAGTCGTTCCAGCAGCTTGACGTCGGCCTCGGTGTCGGGGTTGCCGGTGGTCAGCAGCTTGTCGCCATAAAAAATCGAATTGGCGCCGGCCAGGAAACACAGGGCCTGCACGCCGTCGCCCATTTGCTGGCGGCCGGCCGACAGGCGCACGCGGGCGGTCGGCATGGTGATGCGCGCCACGGCAATCGTGCGCACGAACTCAAACGGGTCCAGGTCGGCCTGGTTGGCCAGCGGTGTGCCTTCAATCTTTACCAGGTTGTTGATGGGCACCGACTCGGGGTAGGGCGTCAGGTTGGCCAGCTCGGCCACCAGGCCGGCGCGTTGGCGGCGCGTCTCGCCCATGCCGACGATGCCGCCGCAGCAGACCTTGACGCCCGCGCTGCGCACGCGTGCCAGCGTGTCCAGGCGGTCCTGGTAGTCGCGGGTGGTGATGATGTCGCCGTAAAAATCGGGCGCGCTGTCCAGGTTGTGGTTGTAGTAGTCCAGGCCCGCGCTTTGCAGGGTTTGCGCATGGCCGTCTTCCAGCATGCCCAGGGTGGCGCAGGTTTCCAGGCCCAGGGCTTTGACGGTGCGAACCAGTTCGGCGACTTTTTCGATGTCGCGGTCTTTGGGCGAGCGCCAGGCCGCGCCCATGCAAAAGCGCGTGGCGCCTGCCGCTTGCGCGCGCTGCGCGGCGGCCAGCACCTCGGCCGGCTCCATGAGTTTGCTGGCTTCCACGCCGGTGTCGTAGCGCGCGGCCTGCGGGCAGTAGCCGCAGTCTTCGGCGCAGCCGCCGGTCTTGACCGACAGCAAGGTGGCGAACTCGACACGTGTGGGATCGAAGTTTTCGCGGTGCACGGTCTGCGCGCGGTGCATCAATTCAGGGAAGGGCAGGTTGAACAGCGCCTCGATGGCGTCCACGCTCCAGCGCTGGGTGCCGGCGGGGGCCGGCTCGGTCTTGGGCCGGGGGCGGTGCAAGGTGACGGTTTGTTCTGCAACGTGGGACATTGTTCTTCCTTCCAGGGGATGGGTTTTGGAGTCTAGCTGAAGAGATTTTTGGGTGATTAAACGGCCTGCTTGGCCAGCGTGCCCAGGGCTTCAAGCAACTGGTCGACGTCGGCTTCGCTGTGCGCGGCCGACAGGGCGATGCGCAGGCGCGCCGTGCCTTCGGGCACGGTGGGCGGGCGTATCGCCGGCACCCAGATGCCGCGCGCGCGCAGGCCCTCCATCACGGCCAGGGCTTGGTCGTTGGCGCCTATCAGCAGCGGCTGGATGGCGGTTTGCGAGGCCGACAGCTGCCAGCCGCTGCCTTCAAGGCCTGCTGCAAGGCCGCTGCGCAGGCGCGCGATGAGGCGCTGCAAATGCGCGCGCCGCCACTCGTCCTGCTCGATGACCTTCAGGCTGGCGCGTAGCGCACTGGCCAGCAGCGCGGGCGCGGCGGTGGCAAAAATATAGCTGCGGGTTTTTTGCAGCAGCCATTCGACCAAGGCCTCGTCGCCGGCCACAAAGGCGCCGGCCACACCGGCGGCCTTGCCTAGCGTGGCCATGTAGAGCACGCGGCGCGAAGCCTGGGCGCCATGCAGGCCGGCGGCGGCCAGGCTGCCCCGGCCCTGCGGGCCCAGTACGCCAAAGCCGTGGGCGTCGTCCAGCAGCAGCAGGGCGTCGTGGCGTTCGCACAGTGCCAGCAGCGCGGGGATGTCGGCGCTGTCGCCGTCCATGCTGAAGACGGCGTCGCTGATTACCAGCTTGCGCGGCGCCTCGCTGCGCACGAGTTCGTTTTCTAGCGCATTGAGGTCGGCATGGGCGTAGCGGTGTATCTGCGCGCGCGATAGCCGCGCGCCGTCTATCAGGCAGGCGTGGTTGAGTGCATCCGAAAAAATCGCGTCGCCGGCACCCACCAGCGCCGGCACGATGCCGATGTTGGTGGCATAACCCGCATAAAAATACAGCGCGCGCGGCAAGCCCACAAAGGCCGCGAGCTCGCGCTCCAGCGCGGCGTTGGCCTCGCTGTGGCCGCTGACCAGTGGCGAGGCGCCGGCCCCCACGCCATAAGTTTGTGCGCCTTCGCAGGCGGCTTGCACCAGGACCGGGTGCGTGGCCAGGCCCAGGTAGTCGTTGCTGCAAAAAGCCAGCATGCTCCGGCCGTCGACCGTCAGGCGCGCGCCGCTTTCGGGCCGTACCGCGCGGCGTTGGCGGCGCAGGTGGGCATCATCCAGTTCGGCCAGGCGCGCCGGGAATTCATCAAGCCAGGAAGCAGTCATTGTCATTGCCATGTGGAGGGAAGCTCAAAGTGGATGGAGCGCGGGTCGGGCGCGGCCTGGTGTTGGATGGTGGCCAGCAGCGGCGCCTGCAGTGTTTTCCGCAGGAAGGCGATGTTGTCCTCTTGCGCCAGCATGGCGGCATCGACGTGGTTGGCCACCCAGCCCGCCAGCGTGAGGCCGCGTGCGCGTATCGCTTCGGCGCTGAGCAGCGCGTGGTTCAGGCAACCCAGGCGCAGGCCGACCACCAGCAGCACCGGCAGGCCCAGGGCCTGGGCCAGGTCGGCGCCGGTTTCGCTGTCCGACAGCGGCACCAGGAAGCCGCCTGCGCCTTCCACCACCACGGCGTCAGCAAGCTGCGCGAGGCGGCGCTGGCAGGCCACCAAATGGGCGATGTCGATCTGTGTGCCGGCACGGGCCGCGGCGATGTGCGGCGACACCGGGTCGGGCAGCAGCACCGGGTTGTCGAGTTCGGGCGGCACGCGGTAATTGGAGGCGGCGCGCAGCGCGAGCACGTCTTCATTGACCTCTTCGCCACTGACCTGAACCGTGCCCGCCGCTACCGGCTTCATGCCGACGACGCGCACATGGTGGCGGGCCAGTGCGTGCAGCAGTCCGGCGCTGGCCAGGGTCTTGCCGACGCCGGTGTCGGTGCCGGTCACAAACAGCGACAGCGCTTCAGTCACGCGCACCGCCTTCTTCAGCCAGCGTGGCCTCCAGCGCCGCCAGCGCGCCGCGCGCCAGGTGCTGGGCGGATTCCGCATCCATCACATAAGGCGGCATGGCGTAAATCGTCTGGCCTATGGGCCGCAGCAGCACGCCGTTGGCCATCGCGTGCTGCGTGTAGCGGCGCGCGAAGTGGGGGAGGCTGCCGGGCTCTACGTCCCAGGCCCAGATCATGCCCAGACGGCGCGCGTGCCGCACGGCGCGGTGCTGCGTGAGGGGCGCGAAAGCCGCATCCAGCATCCGGGCTGTTTCGGTGTTTCGCGCAAGGGCATTGGTCTGCTCGAACAGCTCCAGCGTGGCCAGCGCCGCGCGGCAGGCCAGCGGGTTGCCGGTGTAGGAATGCGAATGCAAGAAACCGCGCGCCACCTCGTCGTCGTAAAAGGCTTCATAGACCGCGTCGGTGGTCAGCACGGCCGACAGCGGCAGCGTGCCGCCGGTCAATCCTTTGGATAGGCAGATGAAGTCGGGCCGTATGCCGGCCTGCTGGTGGGCGAACATGGTGCCGGTGCGGCCGAAGCCGGTGGCGATTTCGTCGGCGATCAAATGCACCTCGTAGCGGTCGCACAGCGCGCGCGCTTCCTGGAGGTAGGCTGCATCGTGCATGGCCATGCCGGCGGCGCACTGCACCAGGGGCTCGACGATGAGTGCGGCGGTCTGCGCATGGTGCTGTTCCAGCCAGGCCTGCAGGCCCGCGGCGGTGCGGCGTGCCGTGTCCGCCGGGCTTTCGCCGGCCAGGGCGCCGCGCGCGTCGGGGCTGGGCACGGTGGCGGCCAGCCGCACCAGGGGAGCATAGGCCTCGCGAAAGAGTGCGATGTCGGTCACCGCCAGCGCGCCCACGGTTTCGCCGTGGTAGCCGCCGGCGAGACCAATGAAGCGGCTTTTTTCGGGCCGGCCACTGTTGCGCCAGTAATGCGCGCTCATCTTGAGCGCGATCTCGGTGGCGCTGGCGCCGTCGCTGCCGTAAAAGGCATGGCCCAGACCTGTCAGCGCACCCAGGCGCTCGGAGAGTTCCACCACGGGCTGGTGTGTGAAGCCGGCCAGCATCACGTGGTCCAGCGTGTCGAGCTGATCCCGCAGCGCCGCCTTGATGTGCGGATGGCCGTGGCCGAAGAGGTTGACCCACCAGGAGCTCACGCCGTCCAGGTAGCGCCTGCCTTCAAAGTCGTAAAGCCACACGCCTTCGGCGCGCGCGATGGGCACGGGCGGCTGGGCCTCGTGCAGCTTCATCTGCGTGCAGGGGTGCCACACATGGCGCAGGCTGCGCCGGATCATCGCTGCGTTGTCCATGAGGCCTTGTGTGAAGGAGGCGGGGAAAGACCTGAAACGGCTCAGGGCTGCTGCACCGGGATGGTGGAGCGCTCTTCCTTGATGCGGTTGTCGGGGTTCACGAACACCAGCTTGGGGCTGAAGCCCGCAACGTGCTCTTCATGCACCTGCGCGAAGGCGGCGATGATGACCAGGTCGCCCACCGCGGCACGGCGCGCTGCGGAGCCGTTGACCGAGATGATGCGGCTGCCGCGTTCGGCGCGTATCGCATAGGTGATGAAGCGCTCGCCGTTGTTGATGTTCCAGATGTGCACCTGCTCGTTCTCGGCCAGGTTGGCGGCGTCCAGCAGGTCTTCGTCGATGGCGCAGGAGCCCTCGTAGTTGAGTTCGCAGTGCGTCACCGCGGCGCGGTGGATTTTTGATTTAAGCAGGGTTCTGAACATGGTGATGGGCGTGGATCAAAATAGGGGCAAGGGGAGCGCCATTGTGAGTGGGCGCTTCGCGGCGTTCAGGCATCTGGCCGGCCGCTGTAACATTCGCGACAGTTTTACGCTCTATTTAATAGTTTAGTGCACGGTATGGTGCCCATTCTTTCTTAGATTGCTCATGAAAAAGTCATTTAATTTCTCCAGCCAGGCACTGGCCGACTTGGCCCAGGCCGACGCCGCGCGCGCGCTCGCCGAGGACATAGGCGCCGGCGACCTGACGGCCGGCCTGATCGATGCGGCCCGCCAGACGCGGGCCCAGGTGCTGGCGCGCGAAAGCGCCGTCATCTGCGGCAGTGCCTGGGTGGAGGCCACGGTGCGGCAGCTTGACCCGCAGGCCCAGCTACTCTGGCATGTGAAGGACGGCGAGCGCTGCGAAGCCGGCCAGGTGGTGTTCGAGGTGCGCGGACGGGCTCGCGCCCTGCTTTCGGCCGAACGCACCGCGCTCAATTTTCTGCAGCTGCTCAGCGCCGTGGCGACCAAGACGGCGGTCTACGTCGACATCGTGAAGGGCACGCGCGCGCAGATCGTCGACACGCGCAAGACCCTGCCCGGCCTGCGGCTCGCGCAGAAATACGCCGTGGTGGCGGGTGGCGGCACCAACCACCGGGTCGGTTTGTACGACGCGGTGCTGATCAAGGAAAACCACATCGCGGCGGCCGGCGGCATCGCGCAGGTGCTGGCACGCGCGGCCGAAGTCGCCGCGCAGGCCGATTTTGTGCAGATTGAAGTCGAGAACCTGGGCGAGCTGGCCCAGGCCCTGGACGCCGGCGCGCGCATGATCCTGCTGGACAACATGAGCCTGCCGGACCTGAAAGAGGCCGTGCGCATCAACGCCGGGCGCGCCGTGCTGGAGATTTCCGGCGGCGTCACCCTGGACGGCCTGCGCACCCTGGCCGAAACCGGCGTGGACCGCATCTCCATAGGCACGCTGACCAAGGACGTGCGGGCGATTGATTTTTCCATGCGCTTTGATGCGCAGGCGGTGTGAACATGCAAACAGCCGTGCCAATTCGCGTCGATTACGAGCAGCCCGAGGCGGCCGGCGCCTGCAGCACGCACCAGGCCTGGGCTCGCGTGCCGGCCGAACCCACCCAGGCCGAGCGCGCCGCGCTCAAAACCCGCATACGCGAACTGCTCAAGGCGCGCAACGCCGTCATGGTGTCGCACTATTACGTGCATCCCGACCTGCAGGATCTGGCCGAAGAAACCGGCGGCCTGGTCTCGGACTCGCTGGAGATGGCGCGCTTCGGCCGCGACCATGCGGCGCAGACCCTGGTGGTGTCCGGCGTGCGTTTCATGGGCGAGACGGCAAAGATTCTGTCGCCCGAAAAGCGCGTGCTCATGCCTGACCTGGACGCGACCTGCTCGCTGGACCTAGGCTGTCCGGCCGCTGAATTCAGCGCCTTCTGCGATGCCCATCCGGACCGTACGGTCGTGGTCTACGCCAACACCAGCGCGGCCGTGAAGGCGCGTGCCGACTGGCTGGTGACATCGAGCTGCGCGCTCGACATCGTGCGCGCGCTGAAAGACCAGGGCCAGAAAATCCTCTGGGCGCCGGACCGGCACCTGGGCGGCTACATCCAGCGCGAGACCGTCGCCGACATGGTTTTCTGGAACGGCGCCTGCATCGTGCACGACGAGTTCAAGGCCTTTGAGCTGCAGGCCCTGAAGGCCGAACACCCCGGTGCCAAAGTGCTGGTGCATCCCGAATCGCCCGCCGACGTGGTCGCGCTGGCCGATGCCGTGGGCTCCACCTCGGGCATCTTGAAGGCCGCGCGCGAGATGGACGCGAAAGAGTTTATCGTCGCCACCGACAACGGCATGATGCACAAGCTGCGCACGCTGAACCCGGGCAAAGTCTTTATCGAAGCGCCTACCGCCGGCAACAGCGCCACCTGCAAGAGCTGCGCCCACTGCCCCTGGATGGCCATGAACGGCCTGGCCGGGCTGGCGCAGGTGCTGGAAACCGGAACGAACGAAATCAAGGTCGATGCGGCGCTGGGCCAACGTGCCCGTTTGCCCATAGACCGCATGCTGGCCTTCACCGAAGCCTTGAAGGCAGGGCGGCCGGTCACGGGCCTGGTGCCTAACATAGGCGCGGCCTGACGGGCGCCCAGCACGTGGCGCACGCGGTTTCAGCGCTCATCGATTTCACCGACCCCCGCCAGCCCGAGGGGCCGCGTTTGCGCCAGGCCTTTGGCGCAGCCCGCGAAGTACTGGTGGCGCGGCGGCCCGAGGAGGTGCGCGCGGTGCTGGACGCCGCGCAGGCCGCGGCACGGCAAGGCGCCTGGTGCGTGGGCTATTTGCGTTATGAAGCCGCGCCTGCTTTTGATGCCGCGCTGGCCGTGCACCCGGCTGATGGGCCTTTGGCCTGGTTTGCCGTGCATGACGCGGCGCTGCCCTGGCCTGGTCCGGTACAAGAGGCATCACCGCAGCTTCAGTGGCAGGAGGCGATGGCGCGCTCCGCGTTTGAGGCCGCGCTGGCCGAATTGCAACGCGCGATTGCCGATGGCGAGTACTACCAGGTCAATTTCACGGCGCAGATGCGGGCCGCGCTGGACGTCGATTCGCACAGCGCGCCGGCCCTGTTCCAGGCCCTGCAGCGCGCCCAGCCGGGCGGCTATGCGGCTTTTCTGGACACGGGCGAGGAGCAACTGCTGTCGGTGTCGCCCGAGCTGTTCTTCGACTGGCGCGAAGGTTTGCTCCTTACGCGGCCCATGAAAGGCACGGCGCCGCGCGGTGCCAATCCCGGGGACGATGCCGCGCTAGCCGAGGCCCTGCGCAATTCGCCCAAGGAGCGCGCCGAAAACGTGATGATCGTGGACCTGCTGCGCAACGACCTGTCGCGCATCGCCGAACCTTTCAGCGTGCGTGTGCCGCGCCTGTTCCACACCGAGGCCCTGCCCGCGGTCTGGCAGATGACCTCGGACGTGGAGGCGCGCACGCGGCCCGGCTGCAGCCTGGCCGATGTGTTTGCCGCGCTGTTTCCCTGCGGCTCCATCACCGGTGCGCCCAAGGTGCGCGCCATGCGGGCGATTCACGCACTGGAGCCGGAGCCGCGCGGTGTGTATTGCGGGGCCATGGGTGTGCTGCGGCCCGGCGGCGGGACCACCTTTAACGTGCCGATCCGTACCGTGACCTTACGCGGCAATGAAGCCCGCTGCGGCATCGGCAGCGGCATCACCTCGGGCGCGACGACCGATGGCGAGTGGCGTGAATGGAGCCTTAAGCAGGCCTTTGTGCAACGCGCCAGCGCGCCCTTTGAGTTGCTGGAAACGCTGGGTCTGGCAGACGGCCAATTACGCGACGCCGATGCCCACCTGGCGCGCATGGCCCAAGCCGCGCAGCACTTTGGCTACCCGTGGGATGCGCGGCATGTGCAGGGCGCATTGCAGTCAGTGGCCGATGCACACACCCAGGGCGCGTGGCGGGTCCGTTTGTTGCTGGATGCACGGGGTCGTGCACGCGCCGAGGCCTATGCCTTACCGGCTTCACTTGCGCGTGTGCGCTTGCAACTGGCAAATCGTGCGTTGGACGAAGCACACGGCGAATTCGTCCGCTGCAAGACCACCCGGCGCGCCCATTACGACGCCTTCACACCCGCGCAGCCCGATGTGTTCGATACGCTGCTCTGGAACGCCGACGGCGAACTGACGGAATGCACGCGCGGCAATGTGGCTTTTCTGCTGGACGGCCGCTGGGTCACGCCGCCGCTGCGCTGCGGCTTGCTGGCGGGTGTGGGGCGCGCCCGTGCGTTGCAGGACGGCCACATTCAGGAAGAAGCCGTGGTGCGTGTTGAGGACCTGCCGCGCGTGGAGGCGCTGGCTTTTGTTAACAGCCTGCGAGGCTGGATACCGGCGGATCTGGAGCGGCTTGCCTAGGTAAAGGTAAAGCCCTCAGGGCTTGGCAATCGCCAGGACGAGGAGACAATGTGCCACGATAGCGTGAACATTGGATTGAAAGGCAAGTCGTGCTGGAAGAACTGAAAATCTTGTTGAGCGGGGAGCCCCCTGCAGGGCCCCAGGAAGTAGCCGCCAAAAGGCAAGGCGACCAACACCTGAACTTGGGCCAACTCGACGAGGCCGCGGCGTGTTACCAACAGGCGCTGTCGCTCAACCCGCGCTTTGCCGCTGCCTGTGTCGGCCTGGGATTTTCTTTGGTTGAACAGCAGAAGTTCGCGGAAGCTGCCGTGGCACTTGAACGTGCCCTGGCGATAGACCCTTCTCTTGCCGACGCGCACTATCTGCTGGGCAAGGCGGCAAAGGCCCTTGACGACCACCCTGAATCAGTCCGGCATTTCACACAAGCGCTGGCACTCAAGCCGGACTTTGAATTTGCGTATCGCGATCTCTTCGATCTTTTGCTTGGAGCCGGCAAGACCGAGGATGCCAAAGCCGTCGTCAGAAGAGCCATTCTTGCTTTGCCCAACTCAGCGGAATTCCGCTTTTTGCTGGGTAACCAGCTGTTCAACCAGCGGGATTTTGCAGGCGCCATTTCTTGCTACGGCAAGGCGGTGGCGCTGGAGCCCACTGCGGCGGTCTCTTACAAGATGATGGGCGACGCTTATGGGCATCTCGGCCAACACCCAAAGGCCGCCGAGTGTTATGAAAAGGCAATTGCCATCGACCCCGCCAACGCCGACATCCATGCAGCCCTTGGCAATGTCATGAGTGCGTCGGGACGAGGCGAGAAAGCCATGACGTGTTATCGGCGCGCGATTGAGCTCGCGCCTGAACATGTGGTCGCGCATCGACTCCTTGGAAACGCTTTTCTGGAGCGCGGGGATAAAGAAGGTGCGATCGCCTGCTACCGGCGGGTTGTCGAACTACAGCCCGACAGCCCGGTGACGCATCTGGTGGCCGCCCTGTCAGGAGAGCACCGGGACAGCGCGCCCAGCGGCTACGTTGCACAGCTGTTTGATGAGTATGCGCAAACTTTTGACTCGCATCTGGTTCAAACACTGCATTACGATGCGCCGGAAAAACTGATGGATCTTGTCCGCGAGGTCTCCACTCCGGCGGTGAGGCAATGGTCTGTGCTGGATCTGGGTTGCGGCACAGGCTTGTCGGGCCTGGCCATTTCCCCTTATGCCAAAGAGCTGGTGGGGGTTGACCTCTCCGCCAACATGCTGGTGAGGGCTGAGGCGCGGCGCATCTACACCCGGCTTGAACATATGGACCTGCTAGCCATGATGAAAGAGGAGGCGGCCTCCAGCTATGACGTGCTGATCTCCACGGATGTCTTTGTCTATATCGGGCGGCTGGACGGATTGTTCGGCGAAGCGCAAAGGCTGCTGCGTGCCGGCGGACTGTTCGCGTTTTCCGTGGAATCGCTTGACGCCGTCAACGAGGAAGCGCCGGACTCGCCGGATGCTCGCAATTTTCGTCTGAATACCACGGGCCGCTACACGCATTCTCTCGACTATTTGAACCGCATCGCTTTGCACAATGGTTTCGAGATGCTGCGCATGAAGGAGATACAGGTCCGTGTGGAGGGCACCAAGGCTGTGCAGGGCTATCTGATGCTGTGGCGCCAGCGGGACGGCGGGGCGTCACTGCTGGCTTAAAGCTTTTCCTTGACGTAGGACGCGCGGTCCATGTCCACCATCTCCACGCTCAGCTGCACCATCAAACCCGCCGGCCGCGGCGTCAGGCGGCGCAACACCTGGGCGATGCGCTCGCCCAGGTCCTTCTTGGCTTCGGGTGTGCGGCCCGACAGCAGGCGCAGCTGGGCATGCACAAAAGCGCGTGAGGCCGGCGCGGTGCCGATTTCAAAATTGTCCAGCGCGACCAGCCGGGTTTTCAGGTCGGATTCGTTCTGTATTTCAGGGCTGGCGGCAACCGCCTGGTTCAGCGCCTGGAGCACTTCAGCCTTGGGAAAGCCGGCGAGGTTGCTGGAATATTCAACGGTTAAATGAGGCATAGGGGCTCCGGGTAAGAGTGGTGGGAAAAGGGTTCGAGAAGGCTCAGTTGCCAGGCGGCACCAGCACGGTGGGAATGGCCTGTTCAGCGGTGAGGGGGTAGTCACGGCTGAAATGCAGGCCGCGGCTTTCGCGGCGGGATTGAGCGGAGCGCACGATAAGGTCGGCCACCTGCACCAGGTTGCGCAGTTCCAGCAGGTCGCGTGTGACGCGGAAGTTCGCATAGAACTCGTCAATTTCCGACTGCAGCAGCGCGATGCGATGCGCGGCGCGCTCCAGGCGCTTGTTGGTTCGCACAATGCCCACGTAGTTCCACATCAGCCGGCGCAGTTCGTCCCAGTTGTGGGCGATCACCACCTGCTCGTCGGCATCGGTCACCTGGCTCTCGTCCCAGGCGGGCAGTGAAACCTGTGAATCATTTTGGCCTTCAGCGGTGGTGCGGTGGGCGCGAGCGGTTTCCGATTTGATAGCGCTTGCCACTTCGTGAGCAAACACCACACACTCGACCAGCGAATTGCTGGCCAGCCGATTGGCGCCGTGCAGGCCGGTGCAGGCGGTTTCGCCCGCCGCGTAAAGGTTTGCGATATCGGTGCGGCCGACCAGATCGGTGAGTACGCCGCCGCAGGTGTAGTGGGCGGCCGGTACGACGGGAATCGGTTGACGTGCGATGTCAATACCGAGTGACAGGCAGCGTGCGTGGATGGTCGGAAAATGCTCCCGCACAAACGCTTCGCCCTTGTGCGAGATGTCCAGGTAGACACAGTCCACACCGTGTTTTTTCATCTCGAAATCAATCGCGCGGGCGACTACATCACGCGGCGCCAGCTCGGCGCGTTCATCGTGCGACGGCATGAAGCGCGCGCCGCCTGCCGATTCCGGCAGGCGCAATATGCCGCCTTCGCCGCGCACCGCTTCGCTGATCAAAAAGGACTTGGCCTCGGGGTGGTACAGGCAGGTGGGGTGGAACTGGATGAACTCCATGTTGCCGACGCGGCACCCGGCGCGCCAGGCCGCGGCGATGCCGTCGCCGGTGGCGGTATCGGGGTTGCTGGTGTAGAGGTAGACCTTGCCGGCACCGCCGGTGGCCAACAGGGTGTGGCGTGCGGCAAAGGTGCGGACGATGCCGCCTCCCGCGTTGGCCGCGCCGTCGTCGCGGCTGTCCAGCGCATACAGGCCGACACAGCGCGGCCGGCCGGTAGCGATGTCGTTCCGCACGATCAGGTCCACCAGCGTGGTCTGCTCAAACACCTCGATGCAGGGTTGGGCCCGGACGGCCGCGATCAGGCTTTCCTGAACAACGGCGCCGGTGGCATCGGTCGCGTGCACGATGCGCCTGTGGCTGTGCCCGCCTTCGCGGGTGAGGTGCAGCGCCGCTTTGGGGCCGGGCTCCTGCGTAAAGGCCACGCCCTGGGCCTGCAGCCAGGCGATGGCTGCCGGTGCGCCCTTGACGACTTGAGCCGTCGCCGCCTCGTCGGACAGCCAGGCGCCCGCTGCTTGCGTGTCGGCGATATGGGCCGCAAAGCTATCACCTTCTTTGCCTTGCGCCAGCACCGCTGCAATGCCGCCCTGTGCCCAGCCGCTGGCGCCGTCCGCCAGCTTGCCCTTGGTCAGCACTGCGATGCGAAGCGAGGTGCCGTCCATACCGCTGCCTTCCACCAGTTTGAGCGCGGTGCTGAGTCCGGCCAGGCCGCTGCCGATGATGACCACATCAAAGGTGTGCTGCACGGGGGCATCGGCCTTGGCGGGCTGCTGGGGGCCTGAGGCGGGAAGGGTGTTCATGGAGGCGGTATGACCTTGCTGCATCAGGCAATGGTACGGGCGAACGCCCGGATGTCCTGTTAGCCCGTAAACCGCAAATTATCAGCCAGCCCAGGTGCCCGGCTTTGGATGCGGCCTGATGGAGCCGCCCGTGAGCCGCTGGGGTGGGGTGGCGGGAAGGTCAGCGCGGCGCGAGGGGAGCCGGCGGCTGCGCGCTTTCGTCAACCTCATAGGATCCGAAAACATCGCGAGCGATCCGGGTCTCGGGCAGGATGTACACGACGCCGTCGGTGCCGGTGAAGGCTGGGCTGACCACCCTGTCGTAAAAACTGACAGGGACATTGATGCAGCCAAAGGTGACACGGTTGTCTGCAGGGGTGGCGCTGGCCAGGCGCTGGGCGCGCTGTTCAGCGGGCGTTCCCTTTACCACTCTGTGCAGGGAGATGGAGGTGGCGTAGTCAATCCAGAGTATTTCCACGCCGTGAAGATTGCGGGCCAGCGAAGCGACAAACCGGCCGGCCGGTGTGGTGCGTTCGTGCGCCAGGATGGTGGAAAGCTTGCGCTCGCCAATGCCCGGCGTGGAGTCGTCGCCGCGTGCCAGGCCCAGCAGGGCCGGCGCTGCGCCTATGAGTTGTCCACTCTTGTCAAGGACCAAGACCTGCGCGTTGACCTTGTCGACAATCATGAAGGGCATGCCCCGGTTGTCGGCCGAGTCCACAATCCATGCAGCCAGCCCGGCCACTTCCCTGGACACTTGTTGTTGCCCGAAGCTGGCATGTTTGCGTGCGGAGGGGGAAGCCTCACCGGCGGCCCATGCGCCCTGGAAGGCCGACACGCTCAGCAGTGTGGCGACGCACATTCCCTGTGCAGTGAGTGTCCTGGCGGCGCTGGCCAGGGATACGCGAGGACTTGCAAGCGATGGAAGTGACATCGGGTGTGTGCCTGGGTCTGGGCCTGATGGGCTAGTTGCGTTCCGGTTTGGGGGCGTAGCGCCGGGCGACGTAAGGTTGGGGCGGGATGAGCGGAATGGCCACCGGCACCACCTCTTTTTCTTCCGCCAGTGCCAGGAACACATCGTCGTTGCTGGCGTAGGGTGTGGGCATCAGCTCCAGGGGGAACGTACCTGCCATGGCGACCAACGACATGCCCATGAAAGGTTTGGCGGCCGAAAGAGCCGCGAGAACGCCAGGCGTTACAAGGGCCGCAGGACCGATGGTTCCGGTGGTCTTGCTGACAATCGGCCCGCAACAGGTTGTAGCCAGTGCGTATTGGGCAGCGTTGGGACCGACCAGCCGGTAGCCGGTAAAGGTCACGGTTTTCCCGGTTCCCGGGTCTGCGCTGTTGAATACGGCGGTGCTGCCCGGATCTGCCACCAGGCTGACCCCCGCGGGATTCCCTTTCAGGGACACGAGGGTGGCGGCGGTGGTTCCGTCGTAGGTTTTGGTGACTTCAGGGAACACCAGCATGCGCTGGGTCAGCGTGCTGTCGACCAGTATGAACTTCGGCAAGTAATCTGTGGGCGCTGCGTACGAGACCGGGTTGTAGTTGATGGTGACCGGTGCAGCGGTCCCCGCTGTGCCCGTGATACTCGGGCGACTGGCGCCAGTGACGGTCATGTTCACAGTGCCTCCCGCAGCACCCGGCCCCGTTCCGTCCGTATCGGCGATCAGGGTTAGGCCGAGGGGCAGGCCCAAGCTTCGGGTGATGTCGGCATTGCCATTGGTCATCGCGATTTTGGCGTTGACGTTGACGTCATTGGCCGCGCACATCTCCAGGTTGCCCCTGACCATGGTGATAGCCGCGTTCTGGTTCACGTTGCGGCCTGCGGACAGCAAAACGCTTGCGTCGGTCACTGAAATGGCCGCATTCACGTTGACGTCGCGTCCGCAGCACACGGCCAGATTGCCGTTGGTGGCCGTTATCGTCGAATTGATATTGACGTCACGGTCAGCGTTGAGTGTCAAGGTGGTCGGGGCGCCGGCGGCGGTCCAGGTCACTGGGCCGTTGACAAAAATATCTCCCTCACCGACCCCAGGTGGCGTGACGATGGTGATGTTGCTGTTGACCAGGTCAAAGCCAAGCTGAATATTGGAATAATTTCCACCCAGGCCGATGACGAAGTTTTGAGGGTCGATGAGCCAGGTGCCAGTCAGGCCGAAAGGAGCGGCTGTCGTGCGCACCCCGCTCCCAATGCTTACTGTGCCGGCCGAGGTTTCCATGAAGCCGCCGTCACCTCCGTTCGGTGCGCTGGCGTCCAGCGTGCCGGCCACATTCATCGTGCCGGAATCCATATCGCCGAGCAGCAAAATGGTGCCGTTGCGGCTTCCGATGGTTTGCGCCTGGATGACGCCGGTGTTGTTTACCGCAGTATGAAGAAGGCCGCCCGCCGCCTGCGTGGTCATCAGTACCTTGCCGCCGTCGGCGCGGATGATGCCGCCGTTTTCCACCAGCGCGTTGACAGCGCCTTGTGCCACGGACACGCGCAGCATGCCGTCACCGGCTAGGTCGAGCGTGGCCGCTTCGCCCCCTGCAAGCGCCACGCTCCCCAGGCGAGCGGTGATGACCCCCTGGTTGACGACTGTTTTGCCCATCAGTGCCACATACCCGCCGTCCGCCGCGCTTATCGTGCCCTGGTTGACTACCGATCCGTTGCCGGCGCGGCTGAAGCTGTAGTCACCGCTCATGAATTTGGCGTCGCTCAGGCTCATGGTCGTCGCGACCAGCCCGCTGACGTTGACCTGCGAGCCGCCGCCGAACAGGATGCCGTTGGGATTGAGCAGGAAGACCTTCCCGTTGGCCGACAGGTTTCCCAGAATGCTGGAGGCGTCGGCCCCCAGCACGCGGTTGAGTGCGACGGAGTTGGCGCCCGGCTGGACGAATTGCACGCTCTGCCCGGCTGCAATGCCAAAGCTTTGCCAGTTGATGACTGCGTTGGCGGTGAACTGGTTGATGGTGGTGGCAGAGGTCGTGCTGGAAATGGTGGCCAAGCCGGCCGCAACTACGCCATCGGTGGGCAGGGCAAGGGCAGCGCCGCCGAACCCGAGCATCAGGCACGCTGACAGCAGATTGACCGCAAAACAAGGGCGCGCCCTGCCCGTAGCGGTGCAGGCATTTTGTTTGCCCTGACCGCTGGCGTTTTCGGCGACTGCGACAAAGGCGCTGGAACTGGCGTTCCAGATGGTTCTGTAGATGTGGTTCATGAGGCGTCTTTCAAAAGCTTGCTGGGTACGGGTGGCTCGGTCTGCCGCGATTAAAAATACTTGATGGCCTGGATCCAGAAACGGCCCGATTTGTCCGGCGCAGAGGTGGCCGCCGTGTCACCCAGCTTGCGTGCGTAGTAGGTTCGGATCGCAAAATTGCCAGGCTCGCCCCAGGTCAGCCCCACGCCATAAGCGCCCAGGCTGCGGTGGTTGTCGCCTGCCGCCCACGGTTTTTTGTTGATGGTGGCGCTGCCTCCGTCAACGAAGCCGATCAGGTGAAACTGGCCGGGCACGCTCTCGGGCTTGGGTAGCAGCAGGCGGGCTTCCAGGGTGACGATGAATCCCTGGTCGCCAAAGGCTTCGCCCTGCGGATAGGCCCTGACGCCATCCATGCCGCCCAGGACCATCTTCTCGGAAGAGTCCAGGTTTTTGGAGGCCAGTTGTCCGTTGACGCCCGCGTAAAAGGAAAGGGTGTCGGTGACGCGCTGCAGGCGGCTCGCACCGAAAGCAAGCTTGCCGTAGGAGCCGTTGGTGCGCGCACCGGTTGCATCGGCCGCCAGGGCAGCGGGCGTTTCAATATCCAGGTTGCCGGCAGACAGTCCCAGAGAAAAAGCGTTCATTCCGCCACCGCCCAGGTTGTCAAGGTGGCTCCCGTAGAGACTTGCCGTGACGACGTTCGCCTTCTTGTCGACGACCGAGGGGACCACATCCACCCGGTCCTGAAAGGTCCGGTGGTCGTAGTTGAGGCCGGCGTTCAGATTGGTGTTGCGTGAGCGAATCAATGGATAGCTTGCGTAGATGCTCGCAATTTCCGCCGTGCCGTTGGCCTGCAGGGGGGTAAATTCCTTGCCCAGTTTATAGGCGAGGCGGCTGTAGGCCACGCCCGCTGTGGCTTTGCCCAACTGAAGCTGGTAGGACGCGCGACCGTAGTTCAGCCCCGAGCCCGACGTCACCGCCCGAAAACTGGCGACGTCGCCCTGGCCCAGCAGGTTGTTGATGTTGACCGTGGCGCCCAGGCGGTATTCGCCGGTGTAGCGGTTTCCGGCGTTGTCCACGTCCACGCTGCCGCTGATGCGCTGGCCTGGCGTGATGTCGACCAGCAGGTCGGAACTGCCGGGCGTTTCCCCGGGCACCAGTGTTGACTTGATCTTGACCCCGGGAATGTCCGAAAGCAGCAGCAGCCGCTTCTCGAGCGTGTCGTTGGTGATGGGATCGCCGCTGTTGACGCCACTCAGGATGTTTCGGACCAGGTCATCCGACAGGTGGGTCTGGTTGTTCAGGACGATCTTGCCGTATTGGCCTTCGCTGACTGCGATGGTGACGGTGTTGTCCTTGACGCTTTGCGCAGGCAGATAAGCCCGGGCGACAAAATAACCGTTTTTCCGGTAGTGGTCGGTGATGCGGGCGGCCATGGCCTGCAACTCGGCCAATGTCAGCTCGGTATTGGGAGCAAAGCCGGTGAGGCCCACAAGCTCGGCTTCGGAAAATACACGTGAACCCGTGACTTGCAGGCTTCTGACCAAAATTTTGGCGGTGCCGGGTTCGGCCTTTCCAGGTGCTGTGCCTTCCTGAATCCTGATTTCCGGCGCCGCTTTCTGCGGAACGGGAACGGGAGGAAGCTGCTGAATCTGGCTGCCGGCACCGGGGAGCTGCTGGGCCAGAAGGGCTTGGCTCAGCGCCAGCATTGTCAAGGGAAGCAAGGCTTTTTTCAAACCCCGGGGTGTAGGGGCGCATCCTCGCGCAGTTTTCATGGAGTCCTAAGTTGTGCCCCATCCTGCGCGGATGCCTTCTCGAAAAGAGTAGGACGCAACGCTGCCAATTAGCAAGTTAATCGCTAAAACCTATAAATCTAAAAGTATTTCAATAAAAACCCTGTTGACCACATCCGTCTGCGGTGGGTTTCGTTGAATCCGCCTGGCTCCGCAGATTCGGCTGCACGGCAGCCGGGGCCGTTCAGGCCGGCGTGTAAGCCAGGCGCACGTAAATGGGCGCGAAGGCCTCGGCCTGGGTGACTTCCAGCAGGCCTTCTTTGGAGAGCTCGAGCAGCGCGATAAAGGTCACCACCAGCACCGGCATGCCGCGCGCGGCGTCGAACAGCTCCTCGAACTCCAGGAACTTGCGGCCCTGCAGCTTGCGCAGCACGATGCTCATGTGCTCGCGCACCGAGAGTTCTTCGCGGCTGATGACGTGGTGCTGCACCAGGCGGGCACGCTTGACGATGTCGCGCCAGGCTTCCTGCAGGTCGACCACGTTGACGTCGGGAAAGCGAGGCTGCAGCGATTGCTCGACATACACCTGGGCGCGCAGGAAATCGCGGCCGAACTGCGGCACCTCGTTGAGCTTGTGGGCGGCCAGCTTGATCTGTTCGTACTCGAGCAGGCGGCGAACCAGCTCGGCACGCGGGTCTTCGGGCTCCTGGCCCTCGGCCACCTTCTTGGGCGGCAGCAGCATGCGCGACTTGATCTCGATCAGCATGGCGGCCATCAGCAGGTATTCGGCCGCCAGTTCCAGGTTGGTGGCGCGAATCTCGTCGACGTAGGTCAGGTACTGGCGCGTGACCGCCGCCATCGGGATGTCGAGGATGTTGAAATTCTGCTTGCGGATCAGGTAGAGCAGCAAGTCCAGCGGGCCTTCAAAGGCCTCGAGGAAAACCTGCAGCGCATCGGGCGGGATGTACAGGTCATGCGGCATCGCGAACAGCGGCTCGCCGTACAGGCGCGCCAGCGCGACCTGGTCTATCACTTCGGGCATGTCCGTGCCCGCCACGGGCTGCGCCTGGCCGGCGGCCGGCGGCAGTTCCTGGGGTTCGGGCGTGAAATGGGGCTGGGACATGAAAAAAAGCAGCGGCTATGGGCGTCGCGAAGGGCTGTGGCGCCCTTATTTGCCGTTGGGGTGGCTGCTGGTGCCGTAGACGTAGGGCTGCTGGGGCACGCGGGCCTCACCATACTCGGCCTGTTCGCTGCGGTTCAGGTTCTTGTCCCACAGCAAGGCACGCCCGGCGCGCTGCTCGGCCTCCAGCGTGGGCTTTTTGGCCTTGAGCTGGTCTATGAACTGCGTCGTGTCGGAGGTGTAGTCGGAGCGGCGGAAGAAGTTGAGGAGGGCCATGGGGTCTAAACTGCCTGAAACGTATAGTGGGCTGATTTTACCGGGGTCTGCCATGCCTTCCTTGTTTTCACCCTTTTCGCCCTCTTTGCCGGCCCAAAAGGGGTTGTCGCCCGCTTTTTCACCAAGAAGGATGTTTGCCTGTATGGGTCTGCTCTCATTTGTCCTGGGCCTGGTGGGCTGCGACCCGCAGCGCATCGCCGAACTTGAAGAAGGCGTGGCGACCGAAGCCGATGTGCGCGCCCGCTTCGGCGAGCCCGAAAAAATCTGGGATGCCGCCGACATGGCCGACACGCCCTTGCCCGGCGCGGCCGCGGCGGCGGGTGCGCGCACCTTTGAATACAACCGCCAGCCGCAGGGCCAGGCCAACTACATGATCACCATAGGGGCGGACGGCAAGATGAGCGCGCTCCGGCAGGTGCTCACGCCGCAGAATTTCGAGAAAGTGCTGCCCGGCATGCGCATGGAGCAGGTACGCAAGATGCTCGGCAAGCCCATGAAGGTCACGCCTTATGCGCTCAAGCAGGAGACCCATTACGACTGGCGCTACCTGAACCCGCCTTCGACGGCGCGCATCTTCACGGTGGTGTTTGACGCCGACCTCAAGGTCAAGGGCACGGCCTCGGTGGATGAAGAAAGTGTCAGTCCGTCGGGCGGCACACGCTGAAGGCCGGCTAAACCATCTCGATCTTTGCCAGAAAGCCCGAACGCTCCATCACGGCCAGTGGCTGGGCATTGAGCCCTGCAATCACCAGCCGGCCGCCGCGCAGCACGATGGCCTTGTGCAGTTGCTCCAGCACGTCCAGCCCCGAGGTGTCCAGCGACTGCAGGGACTGAACGTCCAGCCGCACCACCAGGCCCTTGGGCGCGCTTTCCACCACGCTCAGTATCGGGTCCAGCTTGGCCACCGCACCGAAGAACAGCGAACCGTAGAGCTGGAAGCTCGCCGAGTCCGCGTCGCGCGAGACCTCGACCACCTGGAACAGGCTGCTCATGCGCCGCACGAAGAGCACGCAGGCCAGGATCAGACCGACCTGCAGCGCCACCGTGAGGTCGAACACCACCGTCAGGAAAAACGTGCCCAGCATGATGAGGCGGTAGTGGCTGCTGGCCTGGGGCAGGCGGGCGAACTCGCGCCACTCGCCCATGTTCCAGGCCACGTAGAGCAATATGCCCGAGAGCACGGCCAGCGGCACATGCACCGCCAGCGGCGCCGCCGCCAGCACGATGAGGGCCAGCGTGAGCGCATGCACCAGGCCCGCGACCGGCGAGCTGGCGCCGGTTCGCACATTGGTCACGGTGCGGGCAATCGTGCCGGTGGCCGGCATGCCGCCGAAAAAGGGCACGACGAAGTTGGCCACGCCCTGGGCCATCAGTTCCTGGTTGGGGTCGTGGCGCGGCAGGCCCGAGACCTGGTCGGCCACGCGCGCGCACAGCAGTGACTCCACAGCGCCCAGCATTGCGATGGTGATGGTGGGCGCCACCAGCAGGCGCACCGTCGCCCATGAAAAGTCGGGCAGGGCAAACGCGGGCAGGGCGCGCGGAATGCCGTGAAAGCGCGTGCCTATGGTTTCCACCGGCAGGGCCAGGAAATAGGCAAAGGCCGTCAGCGTGACCAGCGCCACGATAGGGCCGGGCATGCGCGAGGCCATGCGCGTGGCGCGCTTGAGCTGCACACCCTCGACCGCCTGCATGAGCCGGATCAGGCGCATGGTGAAAAAACCGCCCGCAACGCGCGCCTGCGTGCCGAACAGCCGGGGCCAGACGAACAGGCCCAGCAGGCTGGCCAGACCCAGGCCCAGCGCATAGGGGTTGAAGCTGTCCAGGTGGCTGCCCAGGACCTTGATCTGCGAAAAAAAATCGGCCGGCATCTTGGGCACGACCAAGCCCAGCAAATCCTTGGCCTGCGACAACGCGATCAGCACTGCGATGCCGTTGGTAAAGCCCACCACGATGCTGACCGGCACATAGCGCACCAGTGTGCCCAGCTTGAACAGGCCCAGCAGGAACAGCAGCACGCCCGCGCAGGCGGTGGCGATCAGCAGGTTGGCCAGGCCGTAGCGCTCCAGGATGCCGTAGACAATCACGATAAAGGCGCCGGCGGGGCCGCCTATCTGCACCGCCGAGCCGCCCAGCGCCGAGATCAGTGCGCCGGCGATGATGGCGGTCCAGATGCCGGCCTCGGGCTTGAGGCCCGATGCGATGGCAAAGGCCATGGCCAGAGGCAAGGCCACGATGCCGACGGTGAGGCCCGCTCCGGCGTCTTTCAAGAACCGTTCACGCGTGTAGCCGGCGAGTGCTGAAAGCAGGCGGGGGCGAAACGGCGCAAGGTAGGCGGGCAGGTGCATGGGCTTTGATTGTGGTGCCAGGCATATGCCGCCGAGAAGTCCTTGGCGTGACATTTTTCCATTGCCGGCAATGTAAAGGCTGGTTACAGTGAATAGATGTATTAGGTCAAAGTACTTACTTTTACAGCCTTTCGCGGACTGGATAAGCTTTGGGGCTTCACGGCACCTGGTTCCTGACTGTCCCAGCGTGCTTTTCCTGGAGAAGTGATTGCCCGGTTTTTTCGGTTTTTCGTCGATGCCCGGATGGCGCCTGCCGCAGCGGGCGGCCGCTTTGGCGGCGCTGCTGCTGGCACACGCCATGGCTGTGGCGCAAGAACCCCCCGCTCCCCCGGCAGGGGCGCTTTCCCCCGTCGAGAATCCCGCCGCAAGCCCCGCGGCCATGGTGCCTGCCCCCTTCAAGCCCGGGCGCGGCGTCCTGGGTGAAGGCCAAGTGCTGGTGGACAGCGCGGGTACCTTCACTTTCGAGCAGGTTCGCAGCAAGTTTGATGCCGGTGAAGGGCGTGCCGTTCAGTCCAGCGAGATCATGCCCACCGGGGGCGGGGCGGCACTGTGGTACCGCCTGGCCCTGCCGGCGGTCGCCGCGCCCACGCCGCTGATGCTCACCATTCCCCACCCCAATATGGACAGCGTGGACCTCTACCGGCCGGCGCCGGGCGGAGTGTGGCAAGTGGAGCGGTCCGGCGACGCGGTGCCTGTCGCGCAGTGGCCGGTGCGCCATCTGACGCCGGCCTTCGAGCTCCTGCTGCAGCCCGGCGAAACCCAGGCCAGCTACCTGAGGGTGGCGCATAACTACCCCATCAGTGTGCCCTGGGAGCTGTCCGACCCGGAGAGCTTTCATGAACAGTCCAAGGAGTCGCACCTGTTGCTCGGGGTGTACATCGGGCTGGTCCTGCTGATCGCGCTGATGAGCGCGCTGCACACCGCCTCCTGGCGCGACAGCATCCATCTTTTTTTCGCCGGCTACGTGCTGGTGGTGGCCGCTGGCCAGCTGTCATTGACCGGGCTGGCCGGCGAGTTTCTCTGGCCGGGCAACGCCTGGTGGAATGACAGCGCGCCGGTCGCCCTGACGCTGGCCACCGCCGCGCTGCTGCACCTGTTTTTGCGCCAGATGGTGGTCGACCGCGACGCGCCCTGGCTGTCGCGCGGCCTGCTGCTGATGACGGTGCTCGGCGCGGGCATTCTCACGGCTTTCCTGGTGATGGGCAACAAGTCCTCCTTCAACCTGGCCACGCCTTATTACCTGGGCAGCATGGCTGTCTACCTCAGCGTGGCCGGCTGGTATGTCTGGCGCCGGCCCATGGTCGGCCTGTGGGTGCTGGCCGCCATGGTCTGCCTGACGGTAGGGTCGATTTTTCCCATCCTGCGCACGCAGGCCATGCTGCCGCTGGGCATCGCCACGCAGTACGGCGCGCAGATAGGGGCAGCCTTCGAGATTCTGCTGCTGCTGGTGGCCCTGTACCTGCGCAGCCGCGAAAAGCGCGACAACCAGGCCCGTGTCGGTGCCCTCACACGGGTCGACCCCTTGACCGGGCTGGGCAACCACCGCGTGCTGCTGCAGCGGCTGGACGCCCTGTTGGTGCGCCAGCGGCGCGACCCCGGCGCGGGTGCGGTGATGCGTGTGCGGCTGGGCAACGCCATCGATATCCGCCAGGACTACGGCATGGAAGCGGCGCAAAGCGCGGTAGTGCAGGCCGGTGCCTGCGTAGCCGGCGTGGCGAGTGACGGTGACACTGTGGCACGCCACCGCGACGGCGATTTTTTACTGATCCTGCAGGGCCACCTCAGGCGCGACGAACTCACGCAGATTGCGCAGCGCCTGATCGCCCGGGGCCTGGCCGACAGCCCCAGCCTGCCGCCGGGCACCATGCTGCAGTTCAGGATCGCCGTGGCCGAGGCGCCTTTCAACGCGCCCGATGCCGAGCAGCTGCTGCACGCCATGGGCAACGTGCTCAGGGAGCTGTCGGGCCGCTCCGGCACCGGCTTGCGTTTTATCAACGCGGTGGCCGGCTGAAGCCTGAGGCCGGCCGCCTTTGGCTCAGTGGATGCGCATGCCCGGCGTTGCGCCCGGCAGGGGTTCCAGCACATAAATGCCGGGCTGGGCTTTTTCGTCAGCATGGCTGGCGGCCAGCACCATGCCTTCGCTGATGCCGAACTTCATTTTTCGCGGCGCCAGGTTGGCCACCAGCACCGTCAGCTTGCCGACCAGGTCCTCGGGTTTGTAGGCCGAGGCGATGCCGCTGAACACATTGCGCATGCGGCCTTCGCCGGCATCCAGCGTCAGGCGCAGCAGCTTGGTCGAGCCTTCCACCGCCTCGCAGCTGACGATTTTGGCAATGCGCAAATCGACCTTGGCGAAGTCGTCGATCGTGATGGCGGGGGCCAAAGCCTCACCGCCCGGCAGGTCCGCGCGCGCGGCCGGCGCGGCTTCGGCCTGGGGTGGCGGCTCGAACAGCGCGTCGAGCTGCTTGACGTCCACGCGTTGCATCAGGTGCTTGTAATCGCCGATCACGTGCCCCTTGCCCAGCATGCTGCCCGCGTCCGAAAAATTCAGCGGCTGCACTTTCAGGAAGTCTTCGACCTGCGCGGCCAGGGCGGGCAGCACGGGCTTCAAATAAATCGTCAGCAGGCGGAAGGCTTCTATGCAGACCGTGCAGACGTCCTGCAGGCGCGCGTCCATGCCGGCCTGCTTGGCGAGTTCCCAGGGCTTGTTCTGGTCCACATAGGCGTTGACCCGGTCCGTCAGCAGCATGGTTTCACGCAAGGCCTTGGCGAATTCGCGGCTTTCATAGAGCGGCGCGATCACGTCCTTCGCGGCGCGCAAGGCATCCAGCAGCGCAGCGCCGTCGGCCGACACCTCGCCGAGCTGGCCGGCAAAGCGCTTGCTGATGAAGCCCGCCGCGCGGCTTGCGATATTGATGTACTTGCCCACCAGGTCGCTATTGACGCGGGCCATGAAGTCGTCGGCGTTGAAGTCGATGTCCTCGTTGCGCGCATTGAGCTTGGCGGCCAGGTAGTAGCGCAGCCATTCGGGGTTCATGCCCAGGCTCAGGTATTTAAGCGGGTCCAGGCCGGTGCCGCGGCTCTTGCTCATCTTCTCGCCGTTGTTCACGGTGAGGAAGCCGTGCACAAACACGTTGTCGGGCGTCTTGCGGCCGCTGAAGTGCAGCATGGCGGGCCAGAACAGGGTGTGGAAGGTGACGATGTCTTTGCCGATGAAGTGGATCTGCTCCAGGTCGGGGTCGGCCATGTAGGCGTCGTAGTTTTCACCACGCTTGCCCAGCAGGTTTTTGAGCGAGGCCAGGTAGCCGACAGGTGCATCCAGCCACACGTAAAAGTATTTGCCCGGCGCATCGGGGATTTCAATGCCGAAGTAGGGTGCATCGCGGCTGATGTCCCAGTCGCCCAGGCCTTCGCTCTTCGTGCCGTCGGCGTTGGTCCGGACGGAAAACCACTCCTTGACCTTGTTCGCCACTTCGGGCTGCAGGCGGGGCTTGCCGTTGGCATTGTTGCCGTCAATCCAGTCTTCCAGAAACTTGACGCTGCGCTCGTCCGACAGTTTGAAGAAAAAATGCTCCGAGCTTTTGAGCACCGGCTTGGCGCCTGACAGGGCTGAATAGGGGTTGATCAGGTCGGTGGGCGCGTACACGGCGCCGCAGACCTCGCAGTTGTCGCCGTACTGGTCTTTCGAATGGCAATTCGGGCACTCGCCTTTGATAAAGCGATCCGGCAGGAACATGTTCTTTTCAGGGTCAAAGAACTGGTCGATGGTCTTGGTTTCAATCAGCGACCCTTGGGCGTTGTCGCGCAGGTCACGGTAAATCTGCTTTGCCAGTTCGTGGTTTTCCGGCGCGTCGGTCGAATGCCAGTTGTCAAAGCTGATATGAAAGCCGTCCAGGTAGGGCTTGCGGCCCGCGGCGATATCGGCCACGAACTGCTGCGGTGTCTTGCCGGCCTTTTCGGCGGCGATCATGATGGGCGCGCCGTGGGTGTCGTCGGCGCCCACGAAGTTCACCGCATGGCCCTGCATGCGCTGGAAACGCACCCAGATGTCGGCCTGGATGTATTCCATGATGTGGCCGATATGGAAATTGCCGTTGGCATAGGGCAGGGCGGTTGTGACAAACAGGCGGCGCTGGGACATAGGGATCTTTTTTGGGCTTAATGAGGGCTAACCCGCAATTTTAAGTCGCTTGGCCCTCATGCCGCCCCGCCAAGTCCCCATGACCCCAGTGGGCGCCGCCACGGCGTTAGACTTCAGCCCAACCCCCGCCGCCGCCAGAGCGCCGCCCCATTTGACAGATTCAACGGAGTATTTCCCCATGTCCCTGGACCAACAGGCCGTCCTGAACGCCGTGCAAGCCGTGCTGGATCCCAACACCGGCAAGGACTTTGTCAGCACCAAGGCCCTGAAAAACCTGCAGATCAGCGGCAGCGACGTGTCCTTTGACATCGAACTCGGCTACCCGGCCAAAAGCCAGGTCGCCGGCCTGCGCAAAAGCCTGATCGCCGCCGTCAAGGCCGTGCCCGGCGCCGGCAACGTCTCGGTCAATGTCGCGGTCAAGATTGCCAGCCACGCCGTGCAGCGCGGCGTGCAACTGCTGCCCAACGTCAAGAACATCATCGCCGTCGCCTCCGGCAAGGGCGGCGTCGGCAAGAGCACCACCGCCGTCAACCTGGCCCTGGCCCTGGCCGCCGAGGGCGCCAGCGTGGGCCTGCTCGACGCCGACATCTACGGCCCCAGCCAGCCCATGATGATGGGCATAGAAGGCCGGCCCGAGAGCGTGGACGGCAAGAACATGGAGCCCATGGAGAACTATGGCATCCAGGTCATGTCCATAGGTTTCCTGGTGGCCCAGGACGAGGCCATGATCTGGCGCGGCCCCATGGCCACCCAGGCGCTGGAGCAGCTGCTGCGCCAGACCAACTGGAAAGACCTGGATTACCTGATCGTCGACATGCCGCCCGGCACCGGCGACATCCAGCTCACGCTGTCGCAGCGCGTGCCCATGACGGGCGCCGTCATCGTCACCACGCCGCAGGACATCGCGCTGCTGGACGCCAAAAAGGGCATCAAGATGTTCGAAAAAGTCGGCGTGCCCATCCTGGGCATCGTCGAGAACATGGCGGTGCACATCTGCAGCAACTGCGGCCATGCCGAGCACATCTTCGGCGAGGGCGGCGGCAAAAAAATGGCGGCCGACTACAAGATGGACTACCTGGGCGCGCTGCCGCTGGACATGCAGATACGCCTGCAGGCCGACAACGGCCGGCCCACCGTGGTGGCCGACCCGGACGGTGAGGTCGCCGGCATCTACAAGGCCGTGGCGCGCAAGATGGCCGTCACCGTGGCGGCCAAGTCCAAAGACTTCTCCGCCAAGTTCCCGACCATCACCATCAGCAAGAACACCTGAAACCGCCCAGGCGCAGCGCCCCATGAACCTGCTGGCATCCCTGCGTTACCTGGCCGCGCTCGACGAGCACAAACATTTCGGCCGCGCGGCCCAGGCCTGCCACATCACGCAGCCGGCGCTGTCCAATGCGCTGCGCGCGCTGGAGCGGGAGTTCGGCACCGTCATCGTGCGGCGCGGGCGCAATTTCGAAGGCTTCACGCCCGAAGGCGAGCGCGTGTTGCTCAGCGCCCAGCGCATGCTGCATGAGCGCGAGCTGCTGCAGCAGGAGCTCGACAGCGGCATCGGCAAGCCGCAGGGGAGCCTGGCCATAGGGGCAGTGCCCACCGCCATGCCGGTGGCAGCGCGCTTTTGCGCGCTGCTGCAGGCGCGCTACCCGGGCATCTCGCCCACGGTGCGCTCCATGAGTTCCAACGAACTGGAGGCGGGCCTGGAAAGCCTGGCGCTGGACATGGGCCTGGGCTACACCGACCGGCTGCGCGCCAACGGGCCCAGCCTGCGCCAGATCAAGCAGTACACCGAACACTATTTTTTCGTGCGCCGCGCCGCCAAGGCCAGCAAGGACCAGATGCAGATCGGCCCCAAGATCACCTGGGCCGAAGCCGCCAAACACCCGCTGTGCCTGCTCACGCGCGACATGCACAACCGCACCATCGTCGACAAGGCCTTCCAGGAAGCCGGCGAGGCCTGCGAGCCCGTCATCCAGACCAACTCCATCCTCACGCTGGCGCTGTCGGTGGCCGAGGGCAATGTCTGCACGGTCATGCCAGGCGCACTGGTGGGCGCGGTGCGCGGCTACCGCGAACTCGAAGCCCTGCCCCTGGTCAGCCCCGAGGTGCGCACCACCATAGGCTTTATGGCCCAGGGCGGCGACCCCTCGCGCACCCTCGAAGCCGCCCTGGCCCTGGCCCAGGACGCCGGCTGGCTGCGCCACGCCGCCGCGCATAGCGGCTTGCTGAGCGTCTAGCGCTCCGCTCCACACGTAGAAGGGGGTTCCCCAAATCAGCCGGGGCCGCGGAACCGGCTTTGCCGGGCCGCAGGCGCAGCGGCCCCCTCGGGGGGCAGGGAGCGACACGAAGTGCGCGACCGTGGGGGCCATTTAGTTTTTGAATCGACATATGTCCCGATTCAATTTGACCGTGTTGCCGTGCGGCCGCGACACTTCGCGCACTCGTTCAGGGTGGGAAATACCAATAAGCCATAACACGGAGATAAAAAGACATGTCTGGATTCCTCGATAAAGAGCGCATCATTGCCGGCCCCGGCTTCAACCGATGGCTGGTGCCTCCCGCCGCCCTGGCGATCCACCTGTGCATAGGCATGGCCTATGGTTTTTCGGTGTTCTGGCTGCCGCTGTCCAAGGCGCTGGGCATCAAGGAATCCATCAAATGCGGCCCTGAGGTCGGCTTTATCGCCGAGTTGTTCACCACCAGCTGCGACTGGAAAATCTCCACGCTGGGCTGGATGTACACCCTGTTTTTCGTGCTGCTGGGCATTTCCGCGGCGACCTGGGGCGGCTGGCTGGAACGTGCCGGCCCGCGCAAGGCCGGCGTGGTGTCGGCCGTCTGCTGGTGCGGCGGCATGCTGATCTCGGCCCTGGGCATTTACCTGCACCAGTTCTGGCTCATGATCCTGGGTTCCGGCGTCATAGGCGGCGTGGGCCTGGGGCTGGGCTACATCTCGCCGGTCTCCACGCTGATCAAGTGGTTCCCCGACCGCCGCGGCATGGCCACCGGCATGGCCATCATGGGCTTTGGCGGCGGCGCGATGATAGGTTCGCCCCTCGCGGCCGACCTCATGAAGTATTTCGCCACGCCGACCAGCGTGGGCGTGATGCAGACCTTTGTCGTCATGGCCGTTGTGTACTTCGTCTTCATGATGGCCGGCGCCTTTGGCTACCGCGTGCCCGAAACCGGCTGGAAGCCTGAAGGCTGGACGCCACCGCCCGCTGCCACCAACACCATGATCACGCAGCGCCATGTGCATGTGAAAAAAGTCTGGGGTATTCCCCAGTTCTGGCTGATCTGGATGGTGCTGTGCATGAACGTGAGCGCCGGCATCGGCGTGATCGGCATGGCCTCGCCCATGTTGCAGGAAGTGTTCGGCGGCTCGCTGATCGGCGTGGCCAAGAAGTTCGGCGAACTCGACAAGGCGCAACTGGCCGCCATCGCCA
The DNA here is from genome assembly GCF_047303325.1 of Polaromonas sp. CT11-55. Classification (NCBI taxonomy): domain Bacteria; kingdom Pseudomonadati; phylum Pseudomonadota; class Betaproteobacteria; order Burkholderiales; family Comamonadaceae; genus Polaromonas; species Polaromonas sp. CT11-55. Next base: position 327,067 of record NZ_JBKBEX010000004.1, read on the forward strand.
CCGTGGCCGCCGGCTTTACCGCGCTGCTGAGCCTCTTTAACATCGGCGGCCGCTTCTTCTGGGCCAGCCTGTCCGACAAGCTGGGCCGCAAGATGACCTATGTGGTCTTCTTTGTGCTGGGCGGCGTGCTGTATTTCAGCGTGCCGGGCAGCGCGGCGGCCGGCAGCATTCTGCTGTTCGTCGGCGCCTTCTGCGTCATTTTGAGCATGTACGGCGGCGGCTTTGCCACCGTGCCGGCCTACCTGGCTGACATCTTCGGTACCCAGATGGTGGGCGCCATCCACGGCCGCCTGCTGACGGCCTGGGCCACGGCCGGCATCCTGGGCCCGGTGGTGGTGAATTACATGCGCGAATACCAGCTGGGGCTGGGCATTCCGCGCGAGCAGGTGTACAACCAGACCATGTACATCCTGGTGGGCATGCTGGTGGTGGGATTGATCTGCAACCTGCTGGTGCGTCCGCTGAACCCCAAGTGGTTCATGACCGACAGCGAGCTCGCCGAAGAAAAACGCCTGGCCCATGAAAAAGCCGTGGCCTCCGAACTGCACCGCGCCAATGGCGGCAACGGTAACGGCGGCACGGTCAGCCCCGTGGTGGTGGTGCTGGCCTGGCTCGCGGTGGGCATTCCGCTGGCCTGGGGCATCTACCGCACCTTGCAAAGCGTTGCCAAGTTTTTTGCCTGAGCTTTCCTTGTTTTATTGATTCACAGATTATTTCGTTTCAAGCCAAGCCGTCCCCGCGCCTGAGGCGGGGACGCCGGCCCAGCCAACAATGAACCATCCTGGTCGCAGTCCCGAAGTCAAGGCCGTTGCCGTCGCAACGGTCGACGAAATGCGCGAGCGCATACGCCGCAAAAGCAAACTCAAGGGGCGCCAGGCGGACGATGCATCGCTGGACGAGGTGCGCGCGCTGATAGGCGCGCGGCCCGAAGCCGGCCACAGGCGCGACCTGCTGATCGAGCACCTGCACGCGCTCAACGACGCTTACCGCTGCCTGCACGACAGGCACCTGGTGGCGCTGGCCAAGGAGATGAACATCCCCATGGCCGAGGTCTACGAGGTCGCGACTTTTTATCACCACTTTGAAGTGATTCGCGGCGACGGCAAGGCCCCCGGCCTCACGGTGCGGGTCTGCGACGGCCTGGCCTGTGAACTGGCCGGCGCGCAGGATTTGCTGGCCCGCTTGCCGGCGCTGCTTGGAAGCCAGGACGTGCGTGTGGTCGCCGCGCCCTGCATAGGCCGCTGCGAGCAGGCGCCCGCCGTCGCGGTGCACCAGCAGGCCGTACCTTTTGCGACGCCGCAGGCTGTGGTTTCCGCCGTTGGCGATGTGCAAGCCCCTGGCGGCATGGCGCAGGCCGCCGTCCCCTTCGTCGCAGCCGATTTCGCCGAACACAGCGTGACCGGCGCCGGCACGGGCGCCGCGCCCGCTTACACCGGCTACGCGCTGTACCGCGAACACGGCGGTTATGCGCTGGCCGCAGCGGTGGTCAACGGCGAGGAAGACGCCGAGCGCATCATCAAGGCCATGGAAGACTCCGGCCTGCGCGGCCTGGGCGGCGCGGGCTTTCCGGCCGGCCGCAAATGGCGCATCGTGCGCGAGCAGCCTGCGCCGCGCCTGATGGCCGTCAACATCGACGAGGGCGAGCCCGGCACCTTCAAGGACCGCACCTACCTTGAGCGCGACCCGCACCGCTTCCTTGAGGGCCTGCTGGTCGCGGCCCAGGTGGTGGGCGTGGAGGCCTGCTACATCTATTTGCGCGACGAATACCACGACTGCCGCGCCATCCTGCAGGCTGAACTCGACAAACTGCGCGCCGACCCGCCCTGCGAGCTGCCGCTGATCGAGCTGCGGCGCGGCGCGGGCGCCTACATCTGCGGTGAAGAGTCCGCGATGATCGAAAGCATAGAAGGCAAACGCGGCGAGCCGCGCATGCGCCCGCCCTACATCGCGCAGGTGGGCCTTTTTGGCCGGCCCACGCTGGAACACAACTTCGAGACCCTGTACTGGGTGCGCGACATCGTTGAAAAAGGCCCGCAGTGGTTCAGCGGCTTCGGTCGCAACGGCCGCAAGGGCCTGCGCAGCTTCAGCGTGAGCGGGCGCGTCAAGAACCCCGGTGTCAAGCTGGCGCCGGCCGGCATCACGGTGCGCGAGCTGATAGACGAATACTGCGGCGGCATGGCCGAGGGCCACGACTTTTACGCTTACCTGCCCGGCGGCGCCTCGGGCGGCATCCTGCCGGCGTCCCTGGGCGACATCCCGCTGGACTTCGACACCCTGCAGCCTTATGGTTGTTTCATAGGCTCGGCCGCCGTCATGGTGCTGGGCCATCAGGACCGCGCGCGCGACGCCGCCCTCAACATGATGAAGTTCTTTGAACATGAAAGCTGCGGCCAGTGCACGCCCTGCCGCGTCGGCACGGCCAAGGCCGCGCAGCTGATGCAGGCCGAGCACTGGGACGGCGACACGCTGGAAGACCTCAACATCGTGATGACCGACGCCTCCATCTGCGGCCTGGGCCAGGCCGCGCCCAACCCGGTGCGCAGCATCCAGAAATATTTCCCGCATGAGATCGGAGCTGCGGCATGAACGCCCCCGCCAAACTTGCTGAAGTGCTGCCGCAAACCGTGGAGTTCAAGCTCGACGGCAAGAGCATCCATGCCTACGAAGGCGAAACCATCTTCAAGGCCGCCGCGCGCCACGGCGTGGACATCCCCCATCTTTGCTACAAGGACGGCCTGCGGCCCGACGGCAACTGCCGCGCCTGTGTGGTCGAGGTCAAGGGCGAGCGCACGCTGGCCCCCAGCTGCTGCCGCAGCGCCACGGCCGGCATGGAGGTGCAGGCCCAAAGCGAACGCGCGCTCAAGAGCCAGAAGATGGTGCTGGAGATGCTGCTGTCGGACATGCCCGACACCGGCTACAAATGGAATGAAAAAGACGAGTCGCTGCAGCACGGCGAACTCAGCGAATGGGCGGACCGCATGGAGGTGCAGGTGCGCCCCGCGCTCAAAGCCCTGCGCCGCGAGCAGCCCGCGGCCGACGTCTCGCACCCCGCCATGGCGGTCAACCTGGACGCCTGCATCCAGTGCAACCGCTGCGTGCGCGCCTGCCGCGAGGAGCAGGTCAACGACGTGATCGGCTACGCCATGCGCGGCTCGCACAGCGAGATTGTGTTCGACCTCAACGACCCCATGGGCGACAGCACCTGTGTGGCCTGCGGCGAATGTGTGCAGGCCTGTCCCACGGGCGCGCTCATGCCCAAATCCCAGGTCGGCTCGCAGGTGGTTGATAAAAAGGTCGACTCGGTCTGCCCCTTCTGCGGCGTCGGCTGCCTGCTGACCTACAACGTCAAGGACAACAAGATCGTCAGCGTGGACGGGCGCGACGGCCCGGCCAACCATTCGCGGTTGTGCGTCAAGGGCCGCTTCGGCTTCGACTATGCGCACAGCCCGCAACGCCTGACGGTGCCGCTGATACGCAAGGCCGGCGTGGGCAAAGACCCCGAGGCGCTGCAAAACCTCAACCGCGACAGCGCCGACTGGTCCGAAGTGTTCCGCGAAGCGACCTGGGAAGAGGCGCTCGCGCTTTCCGCCGGCAGCCTCAAGGGCCTGCGCGACACGCACGGCAAAAAAGCCCTGGCCGGCTTCGGCTCGGCCAAGGGCAGCAATGAAGAGGCCTATCTGTTCCAGAAACTGGTGCGCACCGGCTTCGGCTCCAACAATGTGGACCATTGCACACGTCTGTGCCATGCCTCCAGCGTCGCGGCGTTGCTCGAGGGCGTGGGCTCGGGCGCGGTCAGCAACCAGGTCAACGACGTGGAGCATTCGGACCTGATCTTTGTGATCGGATCCAACCCCACGGCCAACCACCCGGTGGCCGCCACCTGGATGAAGAACGCCGTCAAGAACGGCGCAAAAATCGTGCTGGCCGACCCGCGTGTCACCGACCTCGGCAAACACGCCTGGCGCACCCTGCAGTTCAAGGCCGACACCGACGTGGCCATGCTCAACGCGCTGATCCACACCGTGATCGACGAAGGCCTGGCCGACCAGGACTTCATCAGCAAGCGCGCCAGCAATTACGAGGCCTTGAAAGAAAACGTCAAGGGCTACAGCCCCGAAGCCATGGAGCCCATCTGCGGCATCCCGGCGCAAACCCTGCGCGAGGTGGCGCGGGAATTCGCCAAGGCCAAGGGCGCGATGATTTTGTGGGGCATGGGCATCAGCCAGCACGTGCACGGCACCGACAACGCGCGCTGCCTGATCGCGCTGGTCACGGTGACCGGCCAGATCGGCAAGCCTGGCTCAGGCCTGCACCCGCTGCGCGGCCAGAACAATGTGCAGGGCGCCAGCGACGCGGGCCTGATCCCGATGATGTTCCCCAACTACCAACGCGTGGACAACGCCGGCGCGCATGCCTGGTTCGAGAAATTCTGGGACACCCCACTGGACGAAAAGCCCGGCTACACCGTGGTCGAGATCATGCACAAGGCACTCGCGCCCGACAGCGACCCGCACAAGATACGCGGCATGTACATCATGGGTGAGAACCCGGCCATGAGCGACCCCGACCTCAATCACGCGCGCCATGCGCTGGCCAGCCTGGAGCACCTGGTGGTGCAGGACATCTTCATGACCGAAACCGCCTGGCTCGCCGACGTGGTGCTGCCGGCCACCGCCTGGCCCGAAAAAACCGGCACGGTCAGCAACACCGACCGCATGGTGCAGCTGGGCAAGCAAGCCATCACACCGCCCGGCGAAGCGAAACCCGACCTCTGGATCATCCAGCAGATCGCGCAACGCATGGGCCTCAGCTGGAACTATGCCGGCGAGCATTCGGGCGTGGCGGCCGTCTACGAGGAAATGCGCCAGGCCATGCACGCGGCGATCTCGGGCATCAGCTGGGAGCGGCTCCAACGCGAGTCCAGCGTGACCTATCCCTGCCTGAGCGAAGACGACCCCGGCGCGCCCACCGTCTTCATAGACCGCTTCGCCACCAACGACGGGCGTGTCCATCTGGTCCCTGCCGACATCATCCCGGCCAACGAGCGGCCCGACGCGGACTTCCCCTTTGTGCTGATCACCGGGCGGCAGCTCGAGCACTGGCACACCGGCAGCATGACGCGGCGCGCCACGGTGCTCGATGCGATCGAACCCATGGCCACGGCCTCGCTGTGCGGCGACGACCTCGCGGAACTGGGCTTGCAGGCCGGCGACGTGATCACCGTGCAGTCGCGCCGCGGCCAGGTCGCCATCCATGTGCGGCGCGACGACGGCACGCCGCACGGCGCGGTCTTCATTCCTTTCGCCTATTACGAGGCGGCGGCCAATTTGATGACCAATGCCGCGCTGGACCCCTTCGGCAAGATCCCGGAATTCAAGTACTGCGCCGTCGCGATACGCCGCGGCGGCCAGGCCTCGGCCATCCAGGGTTATGGCGAAGGGACGGCCGCCCGCTAGGGTTATTGCCGCAAAGGCAAAAGCCCGCCGTACACTGCGGGCATGTCCGACTTCCAGCTGCGTTCCCCCGAAACAGACGCCGCCATGCCCCGGCCCTGCACGGCGGTGGCTGTCGTCATGCGCCGCGAACACATCAACAACCGCTGGCAGCCCTGGCGCTGGGTACTGGCCGACGTGGTGCCGCATGAAGACGGCTTCGGCGCCGCGCCGCGGCTGCTGCTCAAAGACGAGCGCGAGGAGCGCTGGCTGCACCCGGGCTTTGCGGTTGAGCTGTTCACCGACGACGCCGAAGGCTATTACCTCAACGCCAGCACCGACCAGCCCTGCTTCTGGGTGCTGTGGCGCATGGAGGAAGAAGCGCTGCTGGCCGGCGAGCCGATTGCCGTGCCCCAGACCGTGACACTGAGCTACCACGATGCCGGCCGCTGGCTGGACGCGCAGGAAACCGTGGAGCAGGTGCCCGCGCCGCCCGAGGTCGTATCGTGGCTGCGCGAGTTCGTCGACAAACACCATGTGGCTGAGCCCAAGCGCCGGCAACGCCCGCAAAGCTTCAGGCCGCTGAGCGACCGCTTCGGCAATCCCGCGAGTGTGAGTACGGGCAAAAAAAACGGCGGAGGTAACCATGGCGGATGAACCCAGCGGTTTCCTGGGCCGCTGGGCGCGCCGCAAAGAGGAAGCGCGCCAGGGCAAGGCTTTGGATGAACCGGCGGCCGCTGCTGCCTCCGCTGCCCCGGCTGGGACTGTGCCGCCTGCCGCACCTGTCCAGGCGCAGCCGGTTGTGGAAGCCGCGCCGGCTGATGCCTCGCCCCCCAAAGTGCTGACGCTGGACGATGCCAGGCTGCTGACCCGCGATTCCGACTTCAAGCCTTTTATGGCCGGTAACGTGAGCCCCGAGGTGCGCAACGCGGCCATGAAAAAACTCTTTGCCGACCCACACTTCAATGTGATGGACGGGCTGGACACTTACATCGACGATTACTCCAAGTTCGAGCCGATTCCCGAGTCCATGCTGCGGCAGATGGCCAGCGCGAAGTTCCTCAAGCTGTTTGACGATGAGGAGGACGCCGAGAAAAGCAAGGACAAGGACGAAGCGGCCGCCGCCTCGCGGGAAAGCGCCAATAACCCCACGGATGAAACCGTGGCACAGTCCTCCTATGAAAACCCGGACATAGCTCCTCCCGAGCCGGCCGGGCCCGCAGAGACCAGCCAACCCGAGCCCCCCGTGGCCGGTAGCCAACCAGACCATGCCCACACTGATTTGCGACTGCAACCAGACCATGCCGCTCCAGCCCCAGGCGCTGGGCGAGGCCCTCAATGAGAGCCTGACGCTGCATTCGGCGCTGTGCCGGCGCGAAGCCGGGGCTTTCCAGAAGGCCGTGCAATCGGGCAACGACGTGGTGGTCGCCTGCACCCAGGAAAAGCGTCTGTTCGCTGAAGTCGGCTCGCAAACCCAGGGCGCGACTTCAGTCGTCAAGTTCGTCAATATCCGCGAGACCGGCGGCTGGAGCAAGGACGCTTCCAGCGCCGGCCCCAAGATCGCGGCGTTGCTGGCCGCAGCCCAGTTGCCCGATGCCGAGCCCGTGGCCACGGTGACCTACAAGAGCGCCGGCCGTTTGCTCATCGTCGGCCCGCTGGACCAGGCCGAGCAGGTGGCCGCATTGCTGGCCGACACCCTGGAGGTGACCATCTTCGCGCAGGGCGTTTCCGCTGGCGCGCAGGCCGGTCTTCCTGGCAGTCTTCCCGCGCAGGAGCGGCAATACCCGGTGATCAGCGGCGAGCGGCTTGCGCTCAAAGGTTGGCTGGGCGCGTTTGAAGCGAGCTGGGATAAGACCAACCCCATAGACCTGGACCTCTGCACACGCTGCAATGCCTGCGTGGCCGTGTGCCCGGAAGGCGCCATAGACCTGAGCTACCAGGTCGACAGCGCCAAATGCACGTCGCACCGCGACTGCACGGCCGTTTGCAAAGTGGCCGGCGCGATCGACTTCAACCGCGCGCCGCAAAGCCTCACCGAAGCCTTTGACCTGGTGTTGGACCTGGGCGTCAAACCGCTGTTCACGCTGCATGCGCCGCCGCAAGGCTATTTCGCGCAGGATGCCTCAGCCGGCCTGGCCTCGCCCGGCCTGCCGGCCACCGTGCTCAAGCTGCGCGACATGGTGGGTGAGTTCGAGAAGCCCAAATTTTTTGCCTACAAACAAAAGCTCTGCGCCCACAGCCGCAACGACACCGTGGGCTGCAATGCCTGCATAGACATCTGCTCAGCCGGCGCCGTCAGCAGCGAGAAAAAGCGCCAGCAGATCGTCGTCAACCCCAACCTCTGCGTGGGTTGCGGCGCCTGCACTACGGTGTGCCCGACGGGGGCGCTCACTTATGCTTATCCGCGCGCGAGCGAGCAGGGCGTGCGCTTCAAGACCTTGCTGTCGGCCTATGCCAAGGCCGGCGGCACGCAGCCGGTGTTGCTGTTCCACAGCCAGGGCAGCGGCCAGCAAGCCGTTGAAGCCCTGGGCCGCGCCGCGCGCCTGCAAAAAACCGTGCGCGGCGTGCCGGCCAACGTGATCCCGCAGGCGCTGTGGCACACGGCCAGCCTGGGCCTGGACCTCTGGCTCAGCGCCATTGCCTTTGGCGCTTCGCAAGTCGCGGTGCTGGTGACCGACGAGGAAGCCCCGGCTTATCTCGAAGGCCTCACGGGTCAGATGCGCGTGGCGCAAGCGCTTTTGAACGGCCTGGGCTATGCGGGCGTTCACTTCCATTTGCTGCGCGCGCAAGCCGCCGACGTCGCCGGCCTGGACAACGGCCTGCAGGCCCTGTCCCGCAACCGGCCCGCCGTGCCCGCCGCCCCGGCGCGCTTTGCCGTCGCCCAGGAAAAGCGCAGCACGCTGGACATGGCGCTGGACCACCTGATCCAGCAGGCGCCGGCTGCGCTGCCCGAAGCGATTGCGTTGCCCGCCAAAGGCTCGCCCTTCGGCAGCCTGCTGGTCAATGCCGACAGCTGTACCTTGTGCCTGAGCTGCGTGAGCGCCTGCCCGGCCAGCGCGCTGCAGGACAACCCGGACCGCCCGCAGCTCAAGTTCATCGAGAAAAACTGTGTGCAGTGCGGCCTGTGCGCCACCACCTGCCCCGAGGACGCGATCACGCTGCAGCCGCGATTGCTGCTGGGCCCGCAGCGCAAGGAGGCGAGGGTGCTGAACGAAAGCCCGCCCTACCACTGCATACGCTGCGCCAAGCCCTTCGGCACGCTCAAGGCCATAGAGTCCATGCTGGGCAAGCTGGCCGGCCATGCGATGTTCCAGGGCGCCGCGGCCGACCGCCTCAAGATGTGCGGCGACTGCCGCGTCATCGACCTGTATTCCGCCGAGAACGAAGTCAAGATCACCGACATTCGCTAGAACAAGACGTAAGACGCCACGCATGACGCCAGCCTCCCTGACCGCCACCACCCTGGACGAAGAAACCGCGCGCGCCGAGGTCTATGGCCTGCTGGCCGCGCTGTATTACGCCGCGCCGTCGGCCGAGCTCTATGAAAACCTGCGGGTCGCCGTGACGGCCGCGCCCGCCGAAGGCGCGCTGCTGGAAAGCTCCTGGGGCGAACTGGTGGCCGCGGCGCGCGCGCAAAGCCGGGAGGCCACCGCCCAGGAGCACGATGCGCTGTTCGGCGGCGTGGGCAAGCCCGAGCTGTACCTCTTTGGTTCTCATTACCTCAGCGGTTTCCTCAACGAAAAACCGCTGGCCGCCCTGCGCACCGAACTCGCGGCACTGGGCCTGGCGCGCGACGAGGCCATGCCCGAGACCGAAGACCATGTGGCCTACCTCTGCGAAGTCATGCGCTACCTGATCGCCGGCGACGATGTGGCCGTGGCCAACCTCACGCGGCAGCGCGAGTTTTTCGCGCGCCACCTGCAGCCCTGGCTGCCGCTGATGTGCGAGGCCATCGCGCAACACCCCAAGGCGCGCTTTTACGCGGCGCTGGCGACCTTCACGCAGACCTTCGCGAGCGTCGAGGCGCAGGGCTTTGACATGCTGGCCTGAGGGTGTGCCGCTCGCAGGGGCGAATGTTTTCTCAATATGAGACAGCCCGTGGCGGCGCGATCATAAGATAGCCTATCGTTTTCCCTAGCCCCCCGGATTGAGTCGGACAAGCCATTGTGGCAAGGGGCCCTCTGACGTACAGTACTATGCAAACGGTTGCATACCGAGCAAGCCTTCCCCTGGAGAACACCATGCAGGACAGCCAGCCAAAACCCTCGCGACGGGGATTCTTTTTCGGTGCCGCCGCCACGGGCGCGGCCGCTGCAGCCGTCGTGGCCCTGCCCGGCGCACCAGCCCTACAGGCCGAACTCCCGGCGCCCAAGCCGGCCCCTGAAAAAGGCGGCGGCTACAGCCTCTCGGAACACGTCCAGCGCTACTACAAGACCACCCGCGTCTAGCCCGTTCGACCGCCAGCACCCGGCCCGGTTTCACTTTCCCACGGAGAGCTTCATGCTGCTCACGAAAAAAACTTCCGAAGTCCATCCCGCGCACCGCGCTTCCACGCGGTTTGTGCACAGCCTGTCGCGGGGCCTGTCCAATGCCCTGCCCACCATGGACCGTCGCGCCTTTTTGCGCCGCTCCGGCCTCGGTGTCGGCGTGGGCCTGGCCGCGACGCAGCTGAGCCTGGTCAAAAAAGCCGAGGCCGCCACGCCCGGCGCTACCGAGGCCGGCGGCAAGATAGAAGTCAAGCGCACGGTGTGCGGCCATTGCTCGGTCGGCTGCGCGGTCGATGCCGTGGTCGAAAACGGCGTCTGGGTGCGCCAGGAGCCGGTGTTCGACTCGCCCATCAACCTGGGCGCGCACTGCGCCAAGGGTGCGGCGCTGCGCGAGCACGGCCACGGCGAGTACCGCCTGCGCTATCCCATGAAGCTGGTGAACGGCAAGTACGAGCGCATCAGCTGGGACACGGCGCTCAATGAAATCAGCGCCAGACTGCTCGAGCTGCGCAAGGAGAGCGGCCCCGACTCGGTCTACTGGGTGGGCTCTTCGAAGCACAACAACGAGCAGGCCTATTTGATGCGCAAGTTCGTGAGCTTCTGGGGCAGCAACAACTGCGACCACCAGGCCCGCATCTGCCACTCGACCACGGTGGCCGGCGTCGCCAACACCTGGGGCTACGGCGCCATGACCAACTCCTACAACGACATGCAGAACAGCAAATGCGCGTTGTACATAGGCTCGAATGCGGCCGAGGCCCATCCGGTCAGCATGCTGCACATGCTGCACGCCAAGGAAACCGGCTGCAAGCTGATCGTGGTGGACCCGCGCTTCACGCGCACGGCGGCCAAGGCCGACGACTACGTGCGCATTCGTTCGGGCTCGGACATTCCTTTCCTCTTCGGTGTGCTGTACCACATCTTCAAGAACGGCTGGGAAGACAAAAAATACATCAACGACCGCGTCTACGGCATGGACAAGGTCAAGGCCGACGTGATGGCCAAGTGGACGCCCGACAAGGTGCTGGAAGCCTGCGGCGTGGATGAGGCCACCACGCTGAAAGTGGCCACCATGATGAGCCAGAACCGCCCCAGCACCATTGTCTGGTGCATGGGCCAGACCCAGCACACCATAGGCAACGCCATCGTGCGCGCCTCCTGCATCCTGCAGCTGGCGCTGGGCAACGTCGGCAAGTCCGGCGGCGGCACGAATATTTTCCGCGGCCACGACAACGTGCAGGGCGCGACCGACGTCGGCCCCAACCCCGATTCGCTGCCCGGCTACTACGGCCTGGCCGAAGGCTCGTGGAAACACTTCGCCAAGATCTGGGGCGTGGACTTCGACTGGATCAAGGGCCGCTACGCCTCGGCCGCCATGATGGGCAAGCCCGGCATCACGGTGTCGCGCTGGATAGATGGTGTGCTTGAGAAAAACGAGCTGATAGACCAGGAGTCCAACCTGCGCGGCGTGTTCTTCTGGGGCCATGCGCCCAACTCGCAGACGCGCGGCCTCGAAATGAAACGGGCCATGGACAAACTGGACCTGCTGGTGGTGGTCGATCCCTATCCCTCGGCCACCGCGGCCATGGCCGCCATGCCCGGCAAGGCCGAAGACCAGAACCCCAAGCGCGCGGTCTACCTGCTGCCGGCCGCCACGCAGTTCGAGACCAGCGGCTCGGTGACCGCCTCCAACCGTTCGCTGCAATGGCGCGAGAAGGTCATAGAGCCGTTGTGGGAAAGCCGCAGCGACCACATGATCATGCACCAGCTGGCCGACAAGCTCGGCTTCGCCAAGGAACTGTCCAAGAACTACAAGATGCAGAAGGTCAAGGGCATGGACGAGCCCGTGCCCGAGGACATCCTGCGCGAGATCAACAAGACCTGCTGGACCATAGGCTATACCGGCCAGAGCCCGGAGCGCCTGAAGGCGCACATGCGCAATATGCACCTGTTCGACGTCAAGACCCTCAAGTCCAAAGGCGGCAAGGACAAGGAAACCGGCTACGACACCACGGGCGACTATTTCGGCCTGCCCTGGCCATGCTACGGCACCCCGGAGCTCAAGCACCCGGGCTCGCCCAATCTTTATGACACCTCCAAACACGTCATGGACGGCGGCGGCAACTTCCGCGCCAACTTCGGCGTCGAAAAAGACGGTGTCAACCTGCTGGCCGAGGACGGCTCGTGCTCGCTGGGCGCCGAGATCAATACCGGCTATCCCGAGTTCGACCACTTGCTGCTCAAGAAACTGGGCTGGTGGGACGACCTGACCGACGCCGAAAAAACCGCGGCCGAAGGCAAGAACTGGAAGACCGACTCTTCAGGCGGCATTATTCGCGTCACCATGAAGGTTCACGGCTGCCACGTGTTCGGCAATGCCAAGGCGCGCGCGGTGGTCTGGAACTTCCCCGACGCGATCCCGCAGCATCGCGAGCCGTTGTACGGCAACCGCGCCGACCTGCAGGCCAAGTACCCCACGCATGACGACAAGAAGGCCTTCTGGCGCATGCCCACGCTGTACAAGACTATCCAGCAGAAAAACATCGCCGACAAGGTGCACGAGAAATTCCCGCTGGTCATGACCTCGGGCCGGCTCGTCGAGTACGAGGGCGGCGGCGAGGAAACCCGCTCCAACCCCTGGCTGGCCGAGCTGCAGCAGGAGATGTTCATCGAGATCAACCCCAAGGTGGCCGCCGAAAAAGGCATACGCAATGGCGAACGCGCCTGGGTCAGTACCCCCACGGGCGCACGCCTGAACGTGCAGGCCATGGTGACCGAGCGCGTGGGCCCCGACACGGTGTTCATGCCCTTTCACTTCTCGGGCCGCTGGCAGGGCGCCGACATGCTGGCTTATTACCCCAACGGCGCGGCGCCCGTGGTGCGCGGCGAAGCCATCAACACGGCCACCACCTATGGCTACGACAGCGTCACGATGATGCAAGAAACAAAAACAACCGTCTGCAACGTCGAGAAAGCATAAGGAATCACCATGGCACGCATGAAATTTGTCTGTGACGCCGAGCGCTGCATCGAATGCAACGGCTGCGTCACCGCTTGCAAGAATGAGAACGAAGTCCCCTGGGGCGTGAATCGCCGCCGCGTGGTGACGCTCAACGACGGTGTTCCCGGCGAAAAATCCATCTCGGTGGCCTGCATGCATTGCAGCGATGCGCCCTGCATGGCCGTCTGCCCGGTCAACTGCTTTTACCGCACCGACGAGGGCGTGGTGCTGCACGACAAGGACATCTGCATAGGCTGCGGCTACTGCTCCTATGCCTGCCCCTTCGGCGCGCCGCAGTTCCCGGCGGCGGGCACTTTCGGCGTGCGCGGCAAGATGGACAAATGCACCTTCTGCGCCGGCGGCCCGGAAGTCAACGGCAGCCAGGCCGAGTTTGAGAAATACGGCCGTAACCGCCTGGCCGAAGGCAAGCTGCCGGCCTGCGCCGAAATGTGCTCGACCAAGGCCTTGCTGGCCGGCGACGGCGATGTGGTCGCCGACATCTTCCGCAACCGCGTGGTGCAGCGCGGCAAGGGCGCCGAGGTCTGGGGCTGGGGCACGGCCTATGGGTCCAAACAAGCGGGCCAGCCGCCCGCAGGAGCCAAATCATGAAGCGCCTCGCGATGCTGGTTTCCACCGCGGCGGCTTTCACCGTCTTGAGCGCTTGCGGCGAAAAACCGCAAACCCTGGGTAGTGGCGCGCGAAGCGACACCGCGGCCTTCCAGGGCACCGACAACGCCTTCGCGGCGCCGGGCTGGACCAAGGGCGACAAGGCCAGCTGGGAGCAGGGGCTCAAGGCCCGCATGCAGAACAGCCAGAACGAATACACCAAGACGGGCACGTCGAAATAGCGAGCGGAGGCCTTATGTTTCTTGCGCGACCCGTTCTCTTTCTGCTGGCAGCCGGCTTGGCCGGGCTGGCGGCCGCGCAGGCCCCTGCGCCGGCAGCCGCACCGCAGTCCTCGGGCGTCGTCACGGCAGCGCCCGCACCGGCCGCCGTGAACGGCATCCAGGGCCAGAACATTTTTGAGGTCAAGCCCGACGCCAGCGCCGATCCCAATTACGCCAAACAAAGCAACGGTGAACGCGCCAAGGTCCAGCCCGGCAACAACGCGCCCATGTGGCGCCAGGTGGGCGAGGGCGTCACCGGCTACAGCAGTCTGCCCAAAAGCGAAGCCCCCGAAGCCGGCAACCTGATCCAGCCTTTTGTGCAATACCCCGGCTCGCGCCTGACCAATGCCGGCGAGGCCTGGCGCCAGGTGCGCAACCACTGGATCATTCCCTACGGCGGCTCGTTGTTCCTGATCGTGCTGCTGGCGATCGCGATTTTTTATTTCAGCAAGGGTTCCATCAAGACCCACGGTGCGGACACCGGTCGCAAGATAGAGCGCTTCACGCCTTTTGAGCGCGCCGCGCACTGGTCCAACGCGATCGCGTTTTCCATCCTGGCGATCTCCGGCCTGGTGATGGCCTTCGGCAAGTTCTTCCTGCAGCCCGTCATCGGCGGCGCGCTCTTCGGCTGGCTGACCTGGGTGCTCAAGACCCTGCACAACTTCGCCGGCCCGTTGTTCGCAGTGTCGCTGGTGATCGTGTTCTTTACCTTCCTGCGCGACAACTGGCCGCAAAAGGGCGACCTGCGCTGGCTGGCCAAGGGCGGCGGCTTGGTCACGGGCGGCGAGGAGCCGCCTTCGAACCGTTTCAACGCGGGCGAAAAACTCATCTTCTGGGGCGGCGTGTTCTTGCTCGGCATTGTGGTCGTGTCCTCGGGTTTTGTGCTCGACAAGCTGTTGCCCGGCCTGGTTTACGAGCGCGCCACCATGCAGGTCGCGCACATGGTGCATGCCGTGGCCACCGTGCTCATGATGTGCATGTTCCTCGGCCACATCTACCTGGGCACCATAGGCATGCAGGGCGCCTACCAGGCCATGCGCACCGGTTATGTCGACGAAACCTGGGCGAAGGAACACCACGAATACTGGTACGACGACATCAAGGCCGGCAACATTCCGGCTCAGCGCAGCACCACGCCTGTTGATCCACCCGGCCAGATCGCGCAAGCTTGAAGAGCGAAATGAGGACGCCATGAAAAAACTCCTGACCCTGGGCCTGCTGGCCGCCGCGTCGGCCGCGGTGCTGGCCAAACTGCCGCCGCTGAGCGACGAAGCCAAGGCCAAGGCCGCCGAGGCCGCAGCCAAGACGGCCTGGACCGGCAAGCTCGAGGCCTACCAGTTGTGCAAAGCGCAGGACAAGGTGGCTGCCGCTTATTACAAATCGGCCAAGGCCGCCGGCAAGGACACCAAGCCGCCCGCCGCCGCGCCGGCCTGTGCCGACCCCGGCCCCTTTGCGTACACCCCGCCTGAAGCCAAGCCGCTGGAAGCCGCCGGCGCGCATTCGCCGGCCGGTACGGCCACCAGCCCGCCCAGCACCAAACAGCCGGACGCGGTCGGCAACCCCGCCAAGAAGTCCTGAATAGACTCGCTTCCTCAAAAGCCGACCCTGCAAAGGGCCGGCTTTTTTGTTGTAGTCTTGCCGCATGCCTTCGCCATCACCTTTGCCCCGCCTGACAAACGCCAGGGCGCCCCTGACCTGCGAGGTCCAGACCGTCAACGAATACGGCGAAACGCAGCAGGTCTCCATTCCGGCCGAGCGCGCGCTCACCGTATACGTCGACAAGCGTGAGCTCGTGACCTTGATGACGCTGGGCGCGCATCCCGAATTGCTGGTGCTGGGCTATTTGCGCAACCAGCGCCTGGTCAAGGATGTGGCCGACATTGACTCCATCACCGTGGACTGGGAGGTGGGGGCTGCCGCCGTCAAGACCCGCCGCGGCATTGAGGACATCGAAGAAAAAACCGCGCGCCGCGTGGTCACCACCGGCTGCGGCCAGGGCAGTGTGTTCGGCGGCCTGATGGACGAGGTGGACGGCATCGTGCTGCCTGCCGACGCCCGCATCAGCCAGGGCCAGCTCTACGCACTGGTCAACACCATACGGCTCAAGGAAACGACTTACAAATCCGCCGGCTCGGTCCATGCCTGCGCGCTGTTCGCGATGACGGACGGGGATCCCGAGATGCTGCTGTTTGTGGAAGACGTGGGCCGCCACAACGCCATAGACACCATCGCCGGCTGGATATGGATGCAGGCCAGCCCCTTGGTGAGCAAATCGGACAAGGTGTTTTACACGACGGGCCGCCTCACCAGCGAAATGGTCATCAAGTCCGCGCAGATGGGTGTGCCCATTGTGGTCTCGCGCAGCGGCATCACGCAGATGGGGCACCAGGTGGCGCAGACGGTCGGCCTGTGTGCCATTGGCCGCGCCACCAACAAGCGTTTTGTCTGCTATGCCAATCCGCAGCGGCTTGTGCTGCAACCCGAGCTCGCGGGCGCCAAGCCTTCATCCCTTTCCGCCACGCCAACATGACAGACGTCGACGTCCAGCCCACGCTTCCCGGAATTCCCGAAACCCTCCCATCCCGCGAGGAGGGGGGCGCCGGCCTGTCCCTGTTGCGCTGGGTGGTCGAAGGCTTGCGCGCCGGCGTCTTTTTAAAGCCTCGCGTGGCCGGGCATGCTCCCACGCCGCTGCAGGTACTGCTCATTACGGGTGGGGTGCTGGCTCTGGAGCTGGGACTGGCCCGTTTGGAAGTGGCCGGCCCGGCGCGCCTGGATGTCCAGGCCTGGCTGTCGGGCTGGTGGACCATCGCCTTGTTCATCGGCCTGGCCTGGTGGGCCCTTCCCGTTCCGGCTGCCGCCGAACCGGCCGAGGCCGCCGAAGCCGCCGAAGCCGGCAGCAAGCGCCTGAGCGGCATTGCCGCCTGCCTCGTCCTGTGGTTGCTCGTGTCCCTGCCCAGCGGCTTGGTGTACCAGGGCGTGATCGCGGCCATCGCCCAGGGCTGGATCAAGGCCAAGGTGTTTTCCGAAGCCTGGCTGTACTGGGTGTTTAATGCGGTGTTTTTGGCTTGGGCGCTGGGCGCGGCCACCGTCCTGGTCGCGCGTTTTACTGGCTGGACCTGGCGCATGGCCGTGTTCGCGCTGGCTCTGGTGGCCTCCAGCGGTCTCACGGTCTGGCAATTCGAGGCCCGCACCTGGCAACAAGACTACTCCGCGCGCGGCGATGCCGATGATCGGCCCCGGCTGCAGCTGAGCCAGCAGACCTTCGAGGTGCAGCAAGCCCTCTGGGAAAAGACCATGGCCGCCATCGCGCATGAGCGCCCCGGCGTCACCGACGTGTATGCCCTGGTGTTCGCACCCTACGCCTCGGAAGACGTGTTCCTGCGCGAAAGCACGATGGTTAGCCGCGTGCTGGCCGAGCGTTTTGACGCTGAGGGCCGCGTGGTGCACCTGGTCAACCATGCCGCCACCGCGCAAACCCATCTCTGGGCTACCGGGCTCAACCTTGAGCGCGCCATCGACGCGATCGCCCAGCGCATGGACCGCGAGAAGGACGTGCTGGTGGTCTACATGACCTCACACGGTGCCAGCGACTTCAAGCTGGCCGCCTACCACTGGCCGCTGCAAGTCCCGCCCGTGACACCCGACGAATTGCGCGAAGCGCTCGACAAGGCCGGTGTGCGCAACCGCGTGATCGCGATTTCGGCCTGCTTCTCGGGCGGCTGGGCCGATGCCCTGGCCGGGGATACCACGCTGGTCATGACGGCGGCCGACGCCACCCACACCTCTTACGGCTGCGGCCGGCGCTCCGAGCTGACCTTCTTCGGCCGGGCCCTGTTTGACGAGCAATTGCGCAAGACGCATTCCTTTGAGCAGGCGTTTGCGCGGGCCGTTCCGCTGATCAAGCAGCGCGAGATCGACGCCGGCAAGGAAGACGGCTTTTCCAACCCGCAGATCCGGGTGGGTGCGGGCATCGCGCCGGTGTTGCGCGCGCTGGAAAAGCGCCTGGATGCGCTGCCGCCGGCCGCTGTTGCCGCGCCCGTGGCTGCTGCCAGCGCAATTCGTCCATAACCCGCTTTCAAACCCGGCCATCGCTCAAGGCTGCGGACTTTGCGTTATGGTCTGCGCATGAACACCCTTTTCTTCAAGCTCGGCTGGAAAACCATGCTGCGCGACCTGCGCGCGGGCGAGCTGCGCCTGCTGATCGTGGCCGTCACCCTGGCCGTCGCGGCGCTCACCGCCGTCGGTTTTTTTGCCGACCGCCTCAAGGGCGGCCTGCAGCGCGATGCGCGCCAACTGCTGGGCGGCGACGCCGTGATCCGCAGCGACGGCCTGACACCGGCGGCCTTTATCGCCAAAGCGCGGGAACTGGGCCTGCAGGGAATTTCCACCGTCACCTTTCCCACCATGGGCCGCGCGCCCGACGCCGACGGCGGCGCCAGCAAGCTGGTGGCCTTCAAGGCCGTGCCCCAAGGCTATCCCTTGCGCGGCAGCATGAAGGTGGCCGCCAGCCTGGATGAGCCCGGCGCTGACACGCGCGAGGTGCCGGCTCCCGGAACGGCCTGGGCCGATGCCTCGCTGCTCGACGCGCTGGGCCTCAAGCTGGGCCAGACCCTGCTGCTGGGTGATGCCGGCTTCACGCTCACGCGCATCATCGTGCAGGAACCCGATCGCGGCGCGGGCTTCATCAGCTTTTCGCCGCGCGTGATGGTCAACGAGGCCGACGTCAAGGCCACCAACCTGATCCAGCCCGCCAGCCGCACCAATTACCGCTTTGCTGTTGCCGGTGATGACAAGGCGGTGAAGGCCTATGTGAAATGGGCCGAGGCGGAGATCAAGAAGCCGTTCGAGCAGTCGGGCGTGCGCGGCGTGCGCCTGGAGTCGCTCGAATCGGGCAGCCCCGAGATGCGCCAGACCCTGGATCGTGCCGAGAAATTCCTGAATCTCGTGGCGCTGCTGGCGGCCCTGCTGAGCGGGGTGGCGGTGGCGATTGTGGCGCGCGGCTTTGCGGCCAGGCACCTGGACGACTGCGCCATGCTGCGCGTGCTGGGCCAGCCGCAGCGCACCATCGCGCTGGCCTACACCTTTGAGTTCGTGCTGGCGGGGCTGTTCGCCAGCGCCTTGGGCGTGGCCCTGGGTTTCGCCGTGCATTACGGTTTTGTGCTGCTGCTGGCCGGCCTGGTCGAGACCGCGCTGCCGGCCGCTACCTTTTGGCCCGTGCTGTTCGGCATGGGCATGGGCCTCACGCTGCTGCTGGCTTTCGGCCTGCCGCCCGTGTTGCAGCTGGCCCAGGTGCCGCCGCTGCGCGTGATACGCCGCGACGTCGGCAACCTGAAGCCCGCCTCGCTCGCGGTGCTGGGCGTGGGCATGGCCGGTTTCGCGGCCCTGCTGGTGGCCGCCAGCAGCGACCTGAAGCTGGGCCTGATCGCCGTGGGCGGCTTTGCCGGTGCCGTGCTCGTGTTCGCCGTGGCGAGCTTTGCCGCCGTCAAGCTGCTGCGCGCCAGCGTGCATGAGGCGACCGCGCCGCGCTGGCTGGTGCTGGCCACACGCCAGCTCTCGGCGCGGCCGGTGTACGCCGTGGTGCAGACCAGCGCGCTGGCCGTGGGCCTGCTGGCGCTGATGCTGCTGGTGCTGCTGCGCACCGACCTCATCAGCAGCTGGCGCAGGGCCACGCCGCCCGACGCGCCCAACCGTTTTGTCATCAACGTGCAGCCCGAGCAGGGCGAGGCCTTCCAGCAGGCCCTGCGCGACGGCGGCGTGAAAAAATTCGATTGGTACCCCATGATCCGCGGCCGCCTGATTGCGGTCAACGGCAGGCCCGTCACGCCCGACGACTTTGAGGACGACCGCGCCAAGCGCCTGGTCGACCGCGAGTTCAACCTCTCCAACAGCGCGGACATGCCCTCGCACAACCAGCTCAGCGGCGGGCGCTGGACGGCCGGCGAAAAAGACGCCGTCAGCGTCGAGGACGGCCTGGCCAAGACCCTGGGCCTCAAGCTCGGCGACAGCCTGCGCTTTGATATAGGCGGGCAGGCCAGCGAAGCCAAAATCACCAGCCTGCGCAAGGTCGACTGGGGTTCCATGCGCGTCAACTTTTTTGTGATGTACCCGGTCGCCAAACTGCCGGCCGACGTGCCTGTCTCTTTTATCAGCGCCTTCCGCGCGCCCGAACCCGTGGCCGCCGTGGCCGGCCAGCCGCGCCCGCAGAGTTTTGACAACACCCTGGTCAAGGCTTTTCCCAATATCACCAACGTCGACATGAGCAGCACGCTGGCCCAGGTGCAGCGCGTGCTCGACCAGGTGATACGCGCGGTGGAGTTTTTATTCGGCTTCACGCTCGCCGCCGGCCTGGTCGTGCTGTTCGCCGCCATCACCGCCACCCGCGAAGAACGCGCCAAAGAGTTCGCCATCATGCGGGCGGTCGGGGCGCGCGCCTCCTTGCTGCGCCAGGTGCAGCGGGCCGAGCTGGCCGGTGTCGGCCTGTTGGCCGGTTTCCTGGCCTCTGTCGTTGCGCTGGCTGTGGGATGGGGGTTGGCGCGGTTTGTGTTTGAGTTCAACTGGACCGGGTCTTGGACGGTGCCTTTGCTGGGGAGTCTGGCTGGGGCTGTGCTGGCTTTGGCTGCGGGGTGGTGGGGGTTGAGGTCGGTTTTGAATACGCCTGTTGTGGAGACGTTGCGTAAGGCACAGTAACGGGTGCCTTCCGAACGCCGTTCGGGATGGGCTTTTTGTTGTTCTTGGGGAGTGCTGTTTGCTGAATTCTGCTGGCCGGGGTTGCCCGGCGGCAACTCACTTTCTTTTGCTTCGCCAAAAGAAAGTAAGCAAAGAAAAGGCGACCC